>CAVDQW010000040.1:0-25197 GCA_963610995.1 bacterium
GGCGGCGCATCCCTTCGGGATGTGCCGACGGCCGTGTTTTTATGCTCATCTCGACAAGGTCAACCGGTTTTGCAGCAGCGACCGGTGATGCAACGCAACAAGAAGGGAAGGTCGTATGGCAAGCAAAGCAGCAACGGCGGACACGGGCAAACTCCCGCTGCGCGCCAAGATCGGGTACGGGACCATCGGATTGGGAAGCATCGGCTTCACGATGATCTCCACCTGGCAGATGTTCTTCTACACGACGTTCGCCGGCATCGACGTCGCGGTCGCCGGCGTGCTCGTCTCGCTGGGCGATATCCTCGCGGCGTTCCTGGCGCCGGTGTGGGGCTATATCTCCGACCGCATGTACCGCACGTCGCTGGGCCGTAAGTTCGGCCGCCGGCGCGTGACGCTCGCGCTCACGATCCCGGGTCTCTTCGTGTTCATGATCGTGCAGTTTATCCCTGGCCTGCCGCTCGCGGCCTACGCCATCTGCAACTTCCTGTACTGGTCGATCAACGCGGGCTTCCAGACGATCCAGTACGTGCTCCCCTCCGAGATGACGAGCGACAGCAAGCAGCGCGCCGAGCTCGCGGGCTTGAACCAGATCACCGTCGCCGTGGCCACCATCTCGCTCTCCATCCTGAACGCGTATCTCTTCAAGCAGTGGGGCGACAGTATCGCGTCGACCTACACGAACATGGCCCTTATCTACGCCGTCATCACCGCGTTCATGACCATGGTCGCCGTGCTCTCCATCCGCGAGCGCCCCTACGACGACACGACCGACTTCACCAACGCCGACTCCGATAAGGAGGGCGAGAAGGTCCCGGCCCTCAAGCGCGTCGCGCTCGTGGTGTGGAACTACTTCTCGGCCTGGAGCGTCCGCGAGTTCCGCAACTATCTGGGCATGTATCTCTCGCAGATCCTCTTCCGCTCGGTGCGCTTCGCCATCCTCACGTACTTCCTCATGTTCGTCCTCGGCCTGCAGTCCGCCGACGTCTCGGTCTCGCAGGGCGTGAGCTTCGCCTTCGGCATCGGCTACGTCGTCCTCTTCATGTGGGTCAACCAGAAGATCGGCGCGTACAAGGCGTATCGCCTGAGCGCGGTCCAGGTCATCGTGACGTTTCTGATCATCTTCGGCCTGGTGCAGGTCCACGACCAGATCGGGCGCGAGGCCACCATCACCGCGTGGATCGTCCTGTCCATCGTGCTCAACTTCGGCCTCACCGGCGTGTTCAACGCCTGCGACTTCGCGTACTCCTTCATCCCCGACGTCGACGAGGTGCTCACGGGCAAGCGCCGCGAGGGCCAGTACGCATCCATCAACTCGACCATCGACAACGTCTTCAAGGCGCTCGAGGCCATCGTCATCACGGGCGTGCTTTCGTCCATGGGCTTCGTGGTCGGCGCTGCCGAGCAGCCGCAGCTGGTCGTCGACGGCCTGACGTACATCTTCTGCTTCCTGCCGATCGTCTTCGCGATCATGGGTATCTACTTCAGCGCCCGCGTGAAGCTCAACCCCCAGACCCACCAGATGCTCCTCGCCGAGATCGAGCGCCTGCGCAACGGCGGCTCCAAGGCCGACGTCGACCCCGAGACGAGGAAGCTCGTGGAGCAGCTGACCGGCTATTCCTACGAGCACTGCTGGGGCAACAACCGCGTGATGAACTACTCGCACAAGCCCGAATAGGGGAGAATGCCGGACCGTCGGATTCCGCACATAAATTGAAACGTTTCATTGAGCCGCCCGAGAGGGCGGCTCTTTTGTAAGCGAGGGCCCGCGAACGGTAAGCATTCGACGGTGAACGGTAAGAAATGCCGCCCGCCTTCTGCAATAGTCGCTCGCCGGTCAAAAATGGCCAACGACAACCAGTTATTAGAGTCGCTGGTAAGAAGCTCAAAACAATTCGAAGGCTGATGCTTGCCAAGAATGGAACCGGTTTCATCCCCAGCAACGGCGCCCATCCGCCTCTTTGGCGAAACCGTGGACGGCGCGGGCGATGCGCCCCCTAGTATCTAAGGCGTCGAAAGTAAACCGGTTTGTCACCAGGGCGCGCTACTCTCGATAGGCGCGCCGAGGTGCTCACAAGGAGAGGTGAAACATGGCTAGTACGAAAGCAAGCGCCGAAGCCAAGCTCAGCGAGAAGCTCCCGCTGCGCGCCAAGCTTGGTTACGGCACGGTCGGCCTCGGGTCGATCGCCAACACGATGCTCGCCACCTGGCAGGCATTCTTCTTCACGACGTTCTGCGACATCAACATCGGCGTCGCGGGCCTGATCGTCTCCATCGGCACGATCGTGGCCGCGTTCACGGCGCCCATCTGGGGCTACATCTCCGACCGCATGTACAGCACCGCACTCGGCCGTAAGTTTGGCCGCCGCCGCGCCACGCTGCTGCTCACCGCGCCGGGCCAGTTCATCTTCATGATCCTGCAGTTCGTGCCCGGCCTGCCCGTGCCCGTCTACGCGGTTTCCAACCTGCTCTACTGGGTCTTCAACGGCGGCTACTCCACGGTCCAGTACGTCCTGCCCTCCGAGATGAGCGACAACTCCTCGCAGCGCGCCCAGCTCGTCGGCATCAACCAGATCAGCACCGCCATCGCCTCCATCGCGCTGGCCACCATCAACACCGCGCTCTTCGTGGTCTGGGGCGACAAGAACTGGACCACCTACTTCAACCTCGCCCTTATCTACGACGTCTTCATGCTCGTGATCATCATCGCCGGCATCATGACCATCCAGGAGCGCCCCTACGACCCGACCACCGATTTCAAGGAGGCCGACGAGAACACCGAGGGCGAGGGCGTGGGCCCCGTCAAGCGCGTCGCCCTGCTCCTGTGGAACTACGTCTCGACCTTCGCCGTCAAGGAGTTCCGCTCCTACCTGGGCATGTATCTCTCTGAGGTCATGTTCCGCAACGTCCGCGGCGCCATCCTGACCTACTTCCTCGTCTTCGTCCTCGGCCTCACGTCCTCGCAGGTCTCGCTCCAGAGCGGCATCTCGTTCGCCATCGGCATCGCCCTCGTCGCCTTCTTCATCTGGCTGAACTCCAAGATCGGCAGCTCCAAGTCCTACCGCGTCGGCGCCATCGAGGCCTCCGTCGTCTTCCTGCTCATGTTCGTCCTCGCCCACGTCCACGAGCAGATCGGCCAGGCGGCCACCATCACCGCGTGGGTCCTTCTCGCCGTCGCCCTGAACTTCGGCATCACCGGCGTCGTCAACGCCACCGACTTCGCGTACTCCTTCATCCCCGACGTCGACGAGATCCTGACCGGCAAGCGCCGCGAGGGCCAGTACGCCTCCGTCAACTCGACCATCGACAACATCTTCATGGCCATCGAGAAGATCGTCATCACCTCGGTCCTGGCCGCCGGCGGCTTCGTCTCGGGCGCCGAGTCCCAGCCTCAGCAGGTCATCGACCTTCTCACCAACATCTTCTGCTTCGCGCCCATCGCCTTCTGCGCCCTCGGCATCTTCTTCACCTTCCGCGTGAAGCTCAACGAAGAGAACCGCGTGGTCCTCGCCGCCGAGATCGCCCGTCTTCGCGACGGCGGCTCCAAGGCCGACGTCGACCCCGAGACCAAGAAGCTCGTCGAGGAGCTCACCGGCTTCCCCTACGAGAAGTGCTGGGGCAACAACCGCGTCGTGAACTTCTCCAAGAAGCTCGAGGGCGGCGACGCCCCCAAGGCAGAGGCCTCCGCTGCCTAAGCACCCCCTGAGCACCACCCCTTTCCCTTAGCGGGACGGCCCTTCTCCCTAGGCCGTCCCGCCCACATCGATTTATCCTGACGTCAAGCGCGAAACGAGGAAGCACAACATGGCTTGGTTGACCACGGACGGCATGGCATGCGAGCTCGGCAACGACCGCATCTCCGTGCGCTTCGAGAAGGACGGCAAGGCGACTTCGGTCGTCGTCGACGACCGCGAGCTGCTCGTCAACCTCTCGGGCGCCGCGGGCGACCCCGACCGCGACCACAGCTTCTACTGCGACTACCACGTCAACCAGAAGACGCGCAATCTCCTGCCGACCCGTCTGGAGGTCGTCTCGGCCGGCCCGGAGGTCGCGCACGTGGCCTACGTCGACGACGCGAGCGACCTCAAGCTCGCCTACCACCTGGTCGTCGCCGGCGACGACCCCGCGGTCTACGGCTACGTGGTCGCCTCCGCCGACGTCCCCGGCGTGGTGGTCAACGAGCTGAGGACCGTCTATCGCTTCGACTCGAGCCTCTTTACCACCGGCTACACCGGACGCCGCCAGGGCCTGCAGCCCCGCGCCGAGTACATGGCAGAGCACGGCGAGAAGCTCCAGGACGAGACCTTCCGCTTTCCGGATGCCGTCCGCTACTCGAACTCCGACGTCTACTCCAAGTACGACTACGCCGGCTACTTCGCGGACAATGACGTCTGGGGCCAGTGGTCCGGCGGCCGCACCGACGACGAGTGGGGCGCGTGGTTCATCCCCATGGACAAGAGCTGCTATCCCGGCGGCCCCCTGAAGCAGGAGCTCCTCGTCCACTACGACAGCATCATCCTCAACTACATGACGGGCGCGCACTTCGGCACGGGCGACTTCGAGGTCGAGCCGGGCTGGAAGAAGCTCTACGGGCCCTGGTGCATGTACTTCAACCACGGCGGCGACGTGGTCGCCGACGCTTGCGCCCGCGCGGCTGCCGAGAAGCGCGCGATGCCCGTGGCCTGGCTCGACGAGCCTGGCCTCTACGACGGCGCCTATGCCTCGCTCTGCGGCTCGCTCGCCCTGGCGACACCGGTCGAGCACTCGCAGGGCTGGACCGTAACGGCCTCCGACGCCCCCGGCGACGTGTTCCGCCAGAAGGCCGGCCGCATCTACTATGCGCAGTCCGAGGGCGACTCGTTCAAGCTCGACGGCATGCAGCCGGGCCGCTATTGGCTGCGCGCCCGCCTGAACGCGACGGCGGACGCCGAGGACTACGACCTCGGCGAGTTCGAGCTCGCTGCCGGGCAGGCTCTGGACGCGGGCGCGCTCGAGGTGCCCAACCAGGTCCGCCCGCTCGTGTGGGGCATCGGCGCCTACACGGGCACGACCTCGCCCTTCAAGTTCAGCGACCAGCAGCGCAACTACGTGTGGATGGGCCTCGTGCCCAAGAACCTCGTCTACGAGGTGGGCGCCGACGCGCCCGAGGACTGGTACTACCTGCAGCGCTATGAGGGCGCCTGGCACGTCAGGTTCGCGCGCCCCGAGGAGCCCGCGGCGAGCTATCTGCTCACCGTGCGCCTGGCGGGCACGACCCTGGCGCAGATGATTCCGGGCCAGGCGGATGTCCGCTTCCGCGTCGCGCTCAACGGCGCCGAGCTCGCCAACGTGCTCTACGAGAACGACCGTGCCGCCTACCGCTCGAGCGTGACGGGTGGCGTTCCCCAGAAGCTCGAGGTCGTGGTGCCGGCCGAGGCGCTCGAGGACTCGAACGACCTCGTCTTCACGACCGACGGCTACGTCATGTACGACATGATCAAGTTCGAGGCGCTCGCCTGATGAAGCCCCGGTTGGAAGACATAGAGATTCTGCGCCGCAGCTACGAGGGCGCGTGCGCCTGGATCGACGGCCGTTTCCGCGACCGTGCCGAGAAGCTCGCCCCGCAGGCGCGCGAGGTCGGTGCCCGCGGCGGCACCGTGCTCAGGACGCGCCGCGCCGTCGAGGAATGCCCGGCCCTCGACGGCACCCGCGCGACGGTGGGTGCCTTCGAGCGGCTTGAGGGGACGCTCCTCTTCGTCCCCATGGCCTCGGTCGATTGCCGTGTCCGTATGCGCCTCGCGTCGGCGAGAGGGGCCCAGCGGGTCGTCGTCTTCGCGGACGACGCTCCGGTCGCTACGGTCGATCTGCCCGCCGAGGGCGAGCGCGCCGTCGAGCTCGACGTCTCGCCCACGAGGCGTGGCCTGCGCCTGACGGTCGTGGCCGACCTCGACGTGCTGGCAGGGGAGGGCGCGGCCGCCGAGCCCCGCATCCTGGCCGAGGGTGCGGCCGCGGTCGAGGTCCTCTCGCTCGAGGTCGAGGCGGCCGATCGCCGACCCGGCGAGCGCCGCAGTGTCTTCGTCGCGGCCGACTCGCTCGCGCAGACCTACCCCGACGAGGTCCGTCCGCAGACGGGTTGGGCCGAGTATCTTGCGCGCTACCTGGGCTGCGAGCCGTGCGGGGCTGACCACGACGACGCCTTCTCCTTCGACGCCGCGACCCGCTACGAGGGCGCCGCGGGGCCCGTCGTCCGCAACGCCTCCATGGCGGCCCGCAGCTTGCGTTCCTATATAGCCGAGGGCAAGCTAGCGCAGCTCCTGCGGCAGGTGCGCCCGGGAGACGTCGTGGCCCTGCAGTTCGGTGCCAACGACGCCACCTGCGCCCGTCCCCTTCGTTATTCGTCGATCGACGACTTCCGGGCGTTCCTGGCCCGCTACGTCGACTCGATCAGGGACCGCGGCGCCGTGCCCGTGGTCGTCACCCCGCCGCCGCGCCACAACTTTGCGGACGGGAGGCTCGTCGAGGACTTCGCCGCCTACTCCGGGGCCGAGCGCGCCTACTGCGCCCGCGAGGGCGTGGCGCTCGTCGACCTTTCGCGCGAGGGCGGGCTGCTCGTGGACGGCATGGGGCCCGAGCGCTCCCGTTGCCTCTACATGAAGCTCTCCGCCGGCCAGTACGGGCGCTACCCGGGAGGCGTCGACGACTCGACGCATCTCTCGTCGCTCGGCGCGCGGCTGTTCGGCCGCATCGTCGCCAAGGGCATCGCACGCGCCTGTGGGCTGGGCTTCCGCGACGACGACGCGCCGCTCTGCCGCGAGGCGCCGGCAGGCCTCTCCGCCGACGTCGAGGTCGAGGGGCCTGTGGGCGTCCGTCTGGCCTGGGACGCGGTCCCTGGGGCCGACTACTACACGGTCCGCCGCGCCGATGCGCCGGGCGGCGCCATCGCCACGTCGCTCGAGCCGTGCTTCTTCGACGCCGCTGCCCCCGGCGACTCCGGTGCGCGCCGCTATGAGGTGCGCGCCTGGCAGGGCAACGAGGCCGGCGATCCGGCGGACGTCGCGGTGGACTGCCCGCTCGAGGGCCTGCCTGCGGGGCGCAGGATCGAGGGCGCCGACCTCTATGAGGTCGACCCCGACGGCGTGGCCGACCGCATCGCGTTCTCGGTCCGTTTCCTGCCCGCCCAGGGCGTCGCTTCTTACCGTGTGGTGGCAAGAAACGCGCGGACCGGGCAGCTCACCGTGCTCGGGGACATCGCGGCGGACGAGGTCGACGGCCTGCACAGCTACGGCGTGAGCCGCGAGCCGGGCTGGGAGATCCACGTCGAGGCGGACAGTCCCGACGGCCTGCTGAGAAGCGACGCCGTCGCCCTGCCCGACGACCTGTGCGCCGCGGGCGCCCGGCGGTCGAGCTGGGAGATCCCGTTCTGACGCGCCGTGTTCAGCAATCGTGACGGCGGGCCCTGCCCGCCAGAGTATTCGCAGATGGGAGAGTAAATGGAGTATATCGACCTCATACACGGGGACTTCGGGGGCGTCGTCGAGCGCAGCTATCCCCGCGAGGCCGAGGGCTGGATCGACGGCGTCTACCGTTTCCGCGCCCTTGAGGAGAAGCCCGCCGGGCACATTGCCGCCGAGGCAGCCGGCCAGGGCCTGCTGCTCCGCGCGCGCGCGCTCGTCGAGGAGTCCGAGCCTTTGGGCGGCGACGCGAACACCATCGCCTGCGCGACCTACTGCGAGGGCACCTTCGTCCGCCTACCGCTCGATGCCTGCGACTGGAGGCTCGAGATCGAGCTTCTTTCCGCCGAGGACGCCGAGGTCGCCATCGTCGCCAACGAGGACGAGCGCGCCCACCTGTCCCTCAAGGCGGGCGAGCCGAGGAAGGTCGCGCTCGAGGTCCCGCTGACCAAGCGCGGGCTCGACCTCACCGTCGCGGCCTACGACCCCGCGGGGGAGACAACCGGCTGGTCCGAGGTCCTGCTGCGCTCCCTCGCCTACGAGAAGGTCGAGCGCGCCGCGGCCCCGAGCCCGCGCATCCTCATCGCTGCGGACTCCACGGCCCAGACCTACTTTGACCGCGAGCGCCCGCAGTCCGGCTGGGGCGAGTGGCTCTACTGGTATCTCTATGAGGGGCACGTCGCGAGCGTCTCGCATGACGACACGGGCTCGGTGCGCCAGGCCCGCCTCTTCAAGGGCGCCGGCCCCGACATCTATAACAAGGCGCTCGGCGGCCGCGGCTTCAAGAGCTACCTGGCCGAGCACCGTTGGGAGAAGCTCCTCTCCGTGGCCCGGCCCGGCGACGCGGTCCTCATCGACTTCGGCCTGAACGACGCCTCGAAGACGCGTCCCATGCGCTATATCCCCGTCGAGGAGTTCGCGTCCTGGATCGACCGCTACGTCGCGTGCGTGGAGGATCGCGGCGCGCGTCCCGTGCTCCTCACCTCGACGCCGCTCTTCCACGCGCCCGACGGCGAGTTCCAGCACGAGGTCACCCTCGACTACGTCGAGGTCGTGCGCGCCTATGCGGCCGAGCACGGCCTGCCGCTCATCGACGTGCGCGCCGAGTTCATGGACTACGTGCGCGGCCTGCCGCCCCAGAACCGCGAGGCGCTCTGGCTCCGCGCCCGCCCGTTCCAGTACCCGAGCCACCCCGACGGCGTCAAGGACCCGTGCCACCTGAGCACCCTCGGCGCCTTCAAGGTGGCCGGCATCGTGGCGCGCGGCCTCGCGAAGGCCCTGCCCTGGGTCGAGCTCGCGAGCGACGTCGCCGCCGAGCCCGAGCCTGCCCGCACCCCGGCCCCGGTCCGCGAGCTCACGGCCGAGTCCGTCAAGGGCATCGTCGGCCTCGAGGGCGCGCTGCGCTGGGACCCCCCTGAGGGCGGCGCCGACTACTATGTGGTCGAGAAGCGCAACGCGGCCACCGGCCGCCTCTACGACCGCGCCGTGACCGTCCAGCCTTCCTACCTCGACCTGCCGCTGCCCGCGCAGGCGCGCACCATCGAGTACCGCGTGAGCGCCTGGATCGACGCCGAGGCCTCGGAGGCCGCGTCGGTCCGCCTCACGTTCCCGCCCGACGACGACCCCGCGCAGGCGCTCGGCTGAGCCCCGCGCATCCTCCGGCCCATCCCCATCCGCAAGAAGACCCGACGAGAAAGGCAAGACCAATGAAGACCGAGTACGAGCCCAGCGTGGCGCTGCCCTCCAAGGAGACCATCGAGAAGTCCATCGACCTTCTCCTCAACTGCCTCACGAAAATCGACGACGCCTCCGGCGAGTTCCTTCTTGACTTCGACGGCCTCAAGGTCGACGACAAGAGCTGGTGCGTGTGGAACTGGCCGCAGGGTGTGGGCCTCTTCGGCACGTACATGAACTACCGCAACACGGGCAACGAGAAGGCCCGCCGCATCGTCGCGGACTGGTTCGAGGCCCGCATGCGCGAGGGCGCCCCGTCGAAGAACATCAACACGATGGCCCCGCTGCTGGCCATGGCCTGCCTCTATGAGGACACCGGCGACTCCCGCTACCTGCCCTATCTTGAGCGCTGGGCCGACTGGTGCATGAACGACCTCACCCGCACGCAGGAGGGCGGCTTCCAGCACGTGACCTACGGCCCGCCGAACACCGAGCAGATGTGGGACGACACCCTCATGATGGCGGTGCTGCCCCTGGCCAAGATCGGCATGCTCCTCGGCCGCCAGGATTACATCGAGGAGGCTCGCTACCAGCTCTCCATCCACATCAAGTACCTGGCCGACCGCAAGAGCGGCCTGTGGTTCCACGGCTGGAGCTTCGAGCGCCGCGACAACTACGCCGAGGCGCTCTGGGCCCGCGGCAACTGCTGGATCACCATCGCCTTCCCGACCATCATCGAGGTGCTCGAGCTCGAGCCCGACGACGCCCTCTACCGCCTGCTCGTCGAGGCGCTGCGCGCGCAGATCGCCGCGCTCGCCAAGTACCAGGACCCCGAGACGGGCCTGTGGCACACCCTCATCGACGACCCCGGCTCCTACTTGGAGACCTCCGGCTCCGCGGGCTTCGCCTTCGGCATCCTCAAGGCGGTGCACAAGCGCTACGTGGACCCGAGCTACGCCGACGTGGCCAACCGCGCCGTCAACGGGATTCTCGCGCAGATGGGCGACCACGGCCAGCTCGCCAACGTCTCGGTCGGCACGCCGATCTTCGATGACCTCGACGGCTACCGCAACGTCGGCATCACCGACATGCCCTACGGCCAGTCGCTCTCGGTCCTCGCGCTCACCGAGGCGCTCGTGAGCTACTGCTAAGGGGCGCGCGATGGAATTCGGCTGCAGGGCGCACGACCTCACGCGCGCCCACACCCCCGACGAGCTGGGCCGCGCCTGCGAGGAGCAGGGCGTGCGCTATGTCCAGCTCGCGTTGGCCAAGTCCTTCCCGCAGATGGCGAGCGGCGCGGGCGAGATAAGCCCCGGCATGGGAGCCCACGTGCGCCGCGCGCTCGCCGCGCACGGCGTCGAGGTCGCGGTCATGGGCTGCTACTTCAACATGATCGACGCCGACCTCGCGGCGCGCGAGCAGGGCACCCGCAAGTTCGAGGCGTATCTTTCCTGCGCGCGCTCCTTCGGCTGCGGCATCGTCGCCTCCGAGACGGGCTCGGTCGACCCCGCGTTCCGCTACACCGAGGAGAACTTCACCGACGAGGCCTTCGAGGAGGCCGCCGGCGTCATCGGCCGCCTTGTGGCGCACGCCGAGCGCACGGGCGCCGTCGTGGGCATCGAGCCGGGCGTGAACCACCCTATCCACGACGTCGAGACGTGCGCGCGCCTGGTGGAGGCGGTGGGCGGCTCGCCTGCGCTGGGGTTCGTCCTCGACCCGACGGCGCTTATCACCCCCGAGCTCGCGCCCGCGCAGCTCGACATAACCCGCGCGATGCTCGCGGCCTTCCCGGAGCGGATCGTGGCCACGCACCTGGTGGACTTCCGCGTCGAGGGCGGCACGCTCGTTCGCTGCGACCTCGGCGAGGGACAGATGGACGTTGACGCCGTCCTGGACGCCGTCGAGGCTGCGAAGCCTCACGGTTACGTGCTCACCGAGTTCACCGAGGACGACGCCGTCGGGCGGTTCATAGCCTCGCGGCGGTAGGGCTTCTTTGCAAGGACGGATTTCGACGAAGAGAAAGGCCCTGGTGGATATGGGCATCGGCAATGTTGTGCACAACGAGTTCTCGACCTACGTGGACGACGAGACGGGCGCGGTGGTCGAGCGCCTGACCTCGCCCGACGTGACGAGCCACCACATGTATTTCTATGCCCACATGACCACGGCCGACGGGCGCTGGCTGCTCTACTCGCCCGAGGTCGACGGCGAGCGGCAGATCTATCTCATGGACCTCTTTACGGGCGACGCGACGCAGCTCACGGAGGGCCCGGGCGTGGACGACTGGGGCGCGGAGTTCACGAGCGACGAGCGCCACGTCATGTACCACCAGGGCGACTCCATCTGGAAGGTCTCGCTCGACGGCGGCGAGCGCGAGGAGATCTACCGCACGCCCGAGGGATGGCACGGCCGCGACATCGGCGTCTCGCGCGACGTGAACGCGCTCACGCTCGTGGAGATCAAGAAGGACACCATGGCCGTCGCCATCGGGGGCAAGAACTGGGACTTCTTCAAGCAGAACTGCCTGGCCAAGCCCCTGTGCCGCATCGTCTACGTCAACCTGGACGACGGCTCGAGCGAGGTTGTCCACGAAGAGCGTTGCTGGCTCGGCCACACGCAGATCCGCCCGCACGACCCGGACACGATCATGTACTGCCACGAGGGCCCCTACGACATCATCGACGCGCGCATGTGGCTCGTCTGCCGCGACGGCTCTAATGTCCGCCGCTGCCGCGAGCAGCCGAGCGACCTGATCCTGACCCACGAGTTCTGGGAACCGAGCGGGAAGAAGCTCGCCTTCGTGTACCGCGAGATGTCCGGCACCGGCGTCGAGGAGATACACGAGATCGACCCCGACACGCTCGAGGAGCGCAGCGTCATGCCGTGCCAGACCTACGCGCACTGCATCTGCGACAAGGCCGGGCGCTTCTTCGTGGGCGACTCGCAGGGCGACCCCACGCCCATCCACCTGCAGCGTGAGGAGGACATCGAGGCGCGCCGCGCCGCCGGCGAGAAGCTCAACGACTACGTCTACCTGATCGAGCCGGCCCTGGGCAAAGAGACGCGCCTCGCGTACCACGGCACGAGCTGGAGCGCGCGCTGGGGCACGCCGCAGGACGCGCACCCGCACCCTTGCTTCACCGAGGACGGCCGCTACGTGCTCTTCGTCACCGACCGCTGCGGGCGCCCTGCCATCCATCGGATCGACCTGGAGCGATTCTTAACGGAGCGGTAGCGCGGGCAAGGGTATCGTTACAGGGCTTTTCCGAGCGCGAAGGGAGATCAGCGCATGGCGATCGGCGATTTGACCCACAACTCGTTCGTCCGGACCTTCGACCCCGACACGGGGGCGATGGTGGAGCGGCTGACCTCGCCGTCGGCCACTTGCCACCTGCCGAGGCCGGGCATTCGCGCGACCTCGAGGGACGGCAAGGTCCTGCTGTACGTGGGCACGAGCGGGGAGGCCCGGCAGCTCTTCGCGCTGAACCTGGACACCGGGGTCTCGGTGCAGCTCACGAGCGGCAAGGGGCTCCTCGAGTATGAGGGGGTCTGCCTCGACCCCGATGACCGCCACGCGTTCTACGTGCAGCGCGACACGCTCTGGCGCATCGACCTGACCACGCTTCTGCTCGAGCGCCTCTACACCTGCGACGACGGTTGGGCGCTGCGCTGGCTCACGGTCTCGGCGGACGGCCGCTACGCGGTGACGACGGAGATCGAGCGGACCTCGGTGCCCGCGAACATCGAGCAGCCCGACTGGAGCCTCTTCGAGCTCTCCACCATCGCGGCCCCGCGCTCCCGGATCGTCCTGCACTCCCTTGGGGACGGGGCCTCGGAGATTGTGCTCGAGGACCGCTGCTGGCTCGGGCGCGCGACGCTGCAGCCCGGCGGCCAGGGCTCGATCCTCTATTGCCACGAGGGCGCCTACGACTATATCGACGCCCGCATGTGGCTCGTGAGCGCGGACGGCTCGCGCCTTCGCTGTGCCCGCGAGAAGAGCTCCGGCGAAATCGCCATCGGCGAGACCTGGCTCGACGAGGGCCGTTCCATCGGCTATCTGCACCGGGTGGGCTCCGCCGACCCGCAGAAGCTCGGGAGCGTGGATTGGTCCGCGACCGACCCCGAGTCGATCGCCCTCGCGGAGGCCGCGGGCGCCGCGACCGTGCGCAGGATCGACGCCCGCACCTTCGAGGAGGAGGTCCTTCTCACCTGCCACCCGTACGCGCACCTGGCCTTCTCGCCGAACGGCCGCTACTGCACGGGCGACGGTGCCAACGGGCCCGTGCCGCTGCACCTGGTGGGCGACGTGCCCGCCGCGGGCGTCGGGTCCGATGAGTTCATCTACCTGTGCGACCTCGAGACGCGCCGCGAGGTGAGGCTCTGCAGGCACGCGACGAGCTGGAGCCACCGTTTCGGCACGACGCAGGACACCCACCCGCACCCGAGCTTCTCGACGGACGGCAACTGGGTCTACTTCGTGTCCGACCGCGAGGGCCACCCTGCCATCTACCGCGCGGACGTCGCGCGCTTCCTGCGCGAGCGCGACGGCGGCAACGGGCCCGTCGGCCGCGGGGAGGAGAGCGCCCCCGACGCCTCCTGGGGCTTCTCGGCGACCTATGCCACATGGGAGGCGCCATGCTGAGGCTCCGCGAGGACATCCTGCTGTGGCCGGGCGGCCGCGAGAAGTGCTGCACGCTCTCGTTCGACGACGGCACCGTCGAGGACGAGCGCATCTGCCGGATGCTGCGCGAGCGCGGCCTCCGGGCGACGTTCAATCTGAACCCCGGGCTCTTCGGGTGCTCCGACCACCTCGAGCAGGGCGGTCTTTCGGTCGAGCACCGCAAGCTTCCCCGGGAGCGCATCGCGGAGGTCTATGACGGCTTTGAGCTCGCGGTCCACGGCTATACGCATGCTCACCTGGGGCGCGTTCCCTCGTCGATGGCCAGTTACGAGATTGCGCGCTGCAAAGAGGAGCTGGAGCGCATCGCCTGCGCGCCCGTTCGCGGCATGGCCTGGCCCGTCAACTACCGTGCCGACGACGTCTTCGGCGCGCGCGAGGCTGCCCGCGCCTGCGGCATCGCCTACGCGAGGACCACGCGGCGCAGCTTCGACTGCGTGGGCCTGCCGGGCGATTTCCTTGCCTGGGACGCGGCCTGCAGCTACGTGCAGCCGGAGCTCGAGGGGGTGCTCGAGAAGTTCCTCTCGCCGATTGAGCGCTACACGGAGCCGTACCTGCTCTATGTCTGGGGGCACGGCTACGAGGCGACCATGCGGGACGCGTGGGGGACGCTCGAGTCGTTTTTAGACCGCGTGGCCGGCCGCGACGACGTGTGGTACGCGACCAACATCGAGGTCTGCGACTACGTGGGCGCCGCCCGTTCGCTCGTGTACTCGGCGAGCGGGGATTACCTGCAGAATCTCCGCGCCGTCGACGTGTGGCTGCAGGTCGACGGGAAGCCGCTGCGCGTCCCCGCCGGCGGGGTCGTCTGCGTGCCCGCGTTCGGCGGCGAGTGAGCGGGCCCCTTCGAGCCCGCGCATCTGGAAAACGAACGATTGAGAGGAACCGAGCATGAACGCGACGATTCGCAAGACCGCCGATGGACGCACGATCAGCGGATTCAAGATGAAGCTCTACCCCGGCTTCGCCGAGGAGTACGAGAAGCGCCACAACGAGCTCTGGCCCGAGATGGCCGGCATGCTCCACGAGTACGGCGGCCACAACTACAGCATCTTCATCGACGAGGAGACGAACATCCTCTTCGGCTACATCGAGCTGGACGATCCCGAGCGCTACGCGCAGAGCGCCCAGACCGAGGTGTGCCGCCGCTGGTGGGACTTCATGGCGAGCGTCATGGAGACGAACCCCGACAACTCGCCCGTGAGCGTGGATCTGCCCTGCGCGTTCCACCTGGATTGACCGGGCGCCGCCTAGGGCCGCTCAGGCGCGCTCCGGGCCCGGCCCCTCGCGGCGCAGGGTGCTCGCTCGGGGACGGAGCTGAGCGCGGACGATCTCCTCGCGGGGCCTCACGCCTTGGTTCTTGATGCGCCTGAGCAGTAAGCGCGCGGCTTTCTCGCCCATCTTCCTGGGCTGGTACTCGAGCGTCGTAATGCCCCCCGCGAACTCCTCGGCCCAGTCCCAGCTCATGTGGCGCGCCCAGCCCCACTCGTCGGGTCCGCAGAGCCTGACCGCTCGGCCCGACTGCGGGCCGAGCTCCCCGAGGGCGCGGTGCGCGGCCACGAGCGCCGCCGTGTTCGTGGCGAACACGGCGGTGAGGACGTCGGCCTTCTCTGCATCGGTGCAGACGCGGGCGAAGGCCCGGCGCACGGAGCGCGTGTCGGCGGGATCGATGACGCAGACGTCCGCCTCGGGCTGCTGCGCCCCGAAGAGCCGCCGGTCGGCGTCCAGGAAGGCGTCCATGCGGATATAGCGGGGCGAGTTGTTCTCGAACGGCTCGGTGACGAAGACGACACGGCCGAATCCCTGCTCGCGCAGGTGGCCCATGAGCTCTAGCGTCGAGTCGCAGTACTCGTTGACGACGATGTCGGCCGAGCAGTCATTGACGTGGCGGTCGCACAGCACGACGGGCGTCGAGCGCGCGATGCGAACGAGCTCGGGGTTTTCTGCGCTCACCGTGTTCACGATGAGGCCGCTGACCTGGTCTTGGAGTAGGGCGTCGATTGCCGCGTGTTCGGCCTCTAGGGAGTTCGCCGCGTCGCAAGTGACGACGGCGTAGCCTGCCCGGCGCAGCTCTTCGCCTGCGCCGATGACGAGCGACGTCGAGAAAGGCGTCGCGATGTCCGCGAGGACGATGCCGACCTGGAGCAGCTTGCGCTCCTTGAGGTTGCGGGCAGCTGCGCTCGGGACGTAGCCCGCCTGGTCGATAGCCTTCTTTATGCGCGTGCGGGCGCTGTCGGAAAGAAGGTCTTCTCGCCCGTTAATGTAGCGCGACACGGTAGTCTTTGAGACACCGGCCGCCGTGGCTATGTCGGAGATCGTGACTTTATGCTGCGGCATGGATGCCCCCGGCCAATCTTGGAATCGTGTGGCATGATCATGGTAACGGTTTCATGAAACGTTTCAAATTACGTTGGATCGCCAACTTGTCACCCGACCCGTGATGGGCGTCCGCCGATACTGTGCATTTTTGAAATTAGACGCAGAGCTATCAGCGGGCCTGCTTCTGATTGGCCAGATATTGCAGCCGTTTCTGCGTCTTGTTTCGAAGCCGGCAAACATCGGTGGACGTTGACCGACCGATGAGGGACTTCTTTGGTGCCCGGAGACATGGCGCCGGCATCGAGGCCTAGCCATAAGACAGGGGGACAGTCCCTTCGTCTTACGCGGATAAGACGAAGGGACTGTCCCCCTGTCTTATCTGTGGAGCAATTGCGGGGACGAATCCGCGAACGGTGCTGTTTTGACGCTGAGTGAACGTTTATCCAATTATTAGGTGAACGTTCACCTGATTGTTGCTATCATCCTCCCGAACACCAAAACCGTTGCGCCTGCGGGCGCGGGGAGGATCCACGATGAAGAACTTCATGGACGACAAGGACTTCCTGCTGAGCACTCCGACCGGCGAGAAGCTCTTCCACGATTACGCCGAGGGCATGCCCATCGTCGACTATCACTGCCACATCTCCCCGCAGGAGATCTGGGAGAACAAGTCGTTCAAGAACATCACCGAGGTCTGGCTCGGCGGCGACCACTACAAGTGGCGCCTCATGCGCGCCAACGGCGTGGACGAGCGCTTCATCACCGGCGACGCCGACGACCGCGAGAAGTTCCAGAAGTGGGCCGAGACCCTGGGCCGCTGCGTGGGCAACCCCGTCTTCGAGTGGAGCCACCTCGAGCTCAAGCGCTTCTTCGGCTATGAGGGCGTCCTCAACGGCAAGACCGCCCAGGAGGTCTGGGACCTCGCCAACGCCAAGCTCGCCACCCCCGAGTTCAGCTGCCGCGAGCTCATCAAGCGCTCCAACGTCCGCATGATCTGCACCACCGACGACCCCGCCGACTCCTTCGAGTGGCACCAGAAGATCGCCGCCGACGAGTCCTTCGACGTCAAGGTCGTCCCGGCCATGCGCCCGGACGCCGCCCTTCGCATCGAGCGCGGCCAGGAGTTCGCCGACTACATGAAGAAGCTCTCCAGCGTGGCCGAGCTCCCCGTCACCAACTACGCCGAGATGTGCGCCGCCATCTCCAAGCGCTACGACTTCGTGGCCACCCTCGGCTGCGTCGCCTCCGACCACGCGCTCGACTACGTCATGTACGAGCCGGCCACCGAGGCCGAGGTCGAGGCCATCTTCCAGAAGGGCCTTGCCGGCGAGTCCCTCTCCGAGCACGAGGTCCTGCAGTACAAGACCGCCTTCATGCAGTTCCTCGCCGGCGAGTACGTGCGTCTCGGCTGGGCCATGCAGCTCCACTTCGGCTGCAAGCGCGACAACAACAAGCCCATGTTCGCCAAGCTCGGCCCCGACACCGGCTACGACTGCATCTCCAACTACACCCCCGCCGACCAGCTCGCCGACTTCCTCGGCTCCGTCCAGGAGAAGACCGGCCTGCCCAAGACCATCCTGTACAGCCTGAACCCCTCCGACAACTGGATGATCGACACCGTCATGGGCTGCTTCCAGGAGGCCCCCGTCGCCGGCAAGATCCAGAACGGCTCCGCCTGGTGGTTCAACGACAACGAGACCGGCATGCGCGACCAGCTCACCGCCCTGGCAAACGAGGGCGTGCTCGGCAACTTCGTCGGCATGCTCACCGACTCCCGCAGCTTCCTTTCCTATCCGCGCCACGAGTACTTCCGCCGCGTCCTGTGCGGCGTCGTGGGCGAGTGGGTCGAGGCCGGCAAGTACCCCGCGGACTTCGAGCTTCTCGGCGAGATCGTCAAGGACATCAGCTACAACAACGCCGTCCGCTACTTCAACATGCCGCTTGAGCTGGCCTAATTCCGCCGCAAGCCACGCATTCGACGCCAACTTCCCAACACAGAGGAGATAACCACATGGACACCCTGAGCCGCGCCACGCTCGAGAAGATCGGCTACGACGGTTACGTCCTTCCCGCCGACGCCCCCGAGAAGGTCCTGCAGTTCGGCGAGGGCAACTTCCTTCGCGCCTTCGTCGACCGCTACTTCGACATCGCCAACGAGCTCACCGGCTGGAACGGCCGCATCGTCATGGTGCAACCCATCAGCGGCAACTACGGCTTCGCCGACGGCATCAACGCCCAGGACGACCTCTACACCGTGCTCGTCCGCGGCAAGCAGGACGGCGAGACCGTCGATGAGGCCCGCCTCATCAGCTCCTGCTCCCGCTGCATCAACCCGTACCGCGCCGAGGACTACGCCGAGATCATGAAGGTCGCCGTCTCCGACGACCTCGAGATCATCGTCTCCAACACGACCGAGGCCGGCATCGCCTACGACGATTCCTGCAAGGCCGACGACGAGCCTCCCGCGAGCTTCCCCGCCAAGCTCGCCCAGGTGCTGCACGCGCGCTACGCCGCCGGCAAGCCGGGCGTCATCGTCCTTTCCTGCGAGCTCATCGACCACAACGGCGCTGAGCTGCTGCGCATCGTGAAGCAGCACGTCGAGGACTGGGGCTGGGAGAGCGAGTTCTCCGCGTGGCTCGACGACGAGTGCACCTTCTGCACCACCCTCGTCGACACCATCGTCCCCGGCCGCATCCGCGACGCCGCCGAGGCCGCCCGCGTGGCTGAGCGCCTGGGCTACGACGACCCGTTCCTGGCCGTCCGCGAGCCCTTCCAGATGTGGGGCATCCAGGGCGACGAGTCCCTCGCCGAGAAGCTCCCGTTCGTCAAGGCCGGCCTGCCCGGCGTCTTCGTGACCCCCGACGTGACCCCGTACAAGAAGCGCAAGGTCCGCATCCTCAACGGCGCCCACACCTGCTTCGTCCCCGGCGCCTGGCTCGCCGGCTTCGACATCGTGCGCGACTGCATGCACGACGAGGTCGTCAGCGGCTTCATGAACAAGATGCTCTACAGCGAGGTCATCCCGACGCTCGCCGCCGACCTGGACGTCGAGGACTGCAAGCAGTTCGCCGCCGCCGTGCAGAACCGCTTCGACAACCCCTTCATCGACCACCAGCTGCTCTCCATCTGCCTCAACTCCACGGCCAAGTGGCGCGCCCGCGACCTGCCGACGCTCAAGGACTACGTGGCCGCCGAGGGCAAGCTCCCGCGCTGCCTCGCCACGAGCCTGGCCACCCTCATCGCCTTCTACACCACCGGCATGAGCGGCCGCGAGGCCGACGGCCTGCACCTTCGCCGCTCCGACGGCGCCGCCTACGTGGCGCAGGACGACGCCTTCGTGCTCGACTACTACGCCGAGCACGCCGGTGAGGCCGACGCCGACCTCGTGCACGGCGTCCTCACCAACGAGCAGATGTGGGGCGAGGACCTGACCGCCGTCGCCGGCCTCGAGGACTTCGTCGCGAGCCAGCTCGCCGTCGTCCGCACCCAGGGCGCCAAGGCTGCGTACGCCGCCGCGCTTGCCGAGTAGCGACTAAACCGCATCTTTTGGGCCTTGGGCCGCGCGCCTGCGCAGCTCAGGGCCCTTCTTGCTAAATCAGGGAGCCTTGCGGCAGCCCCGGGAGGGGCGCGCGAGGCCAGGCACTATAGGAGAGGGAAGATGAACACCATTCAGATCAACCCCGCCGACAACGTGATCGTCGCGCTGGCGCCGCTGCCCAAGGGCACCTCCGTGGACGTTCCCGGCGTCGGCGCCGTGACCGCCGCCGAGGACATCCCGCAGGGCCACAAGATGGCCGTCCGCGCCATCGCGGAGGGGGAGGACGTCGTCAAGTACGGCCTGCCCATCGGCCACGTCACCTGCGACGTCGCCCCCGGCAGCTGGCTTCACACCCACAACGTGAAGACGAACCTCTCGGGCGAGGTCGAGTACTCCTACCACCCGACGCACCCCGAGCTCGAGGCCGTGGAGCCCGAGTGCTTCGAGGGCTTCCGCCGCGCCGACGGCCGCGCCGCCACCCGCAACGAGCTGTGGATCATCCCCACGGTCGGCTGCGTGAACGAGGTGGCACGCGCCATGTGCGAGGGCGCCCAGGACCTCGTGGGCGGCACGCTCGAGGGCGTCTATTACTTCCCGCACCCCTTCGGCTGCTCCCAGACGGGCGCCGATCACGCGCAGACCCGTCGCCTGCTCGTGGCCCTCTCTCGCCACCCCAACGCCGCGGGCGTGCTCTTCCTCAGCCTCGGCTGCGAGAACTGCACCCACCAGCAGGTGCTCGACGAGCTGGGGGAGTACGACCCCGAGCGCGTCCGCTTCCTCACCTGCCAGGACGTGGCCGATGAGCAGGTCGAGGGCCACCGCATCCTCGCTGAGCTCGCCGACCTCGCCAAGAAGGCCGTCCGCGAGCCCATCCCCGCCAGCGAGCTCGTCATCGGCCTCAAGTGCGGCGGCTCCGACGGCCTCTCGGGCATCACCGCCAACCCGACCATCGGCCGCGTGAGCGACATGGTCGTGGCCCGCGGCGGCACCTCCGTGCTCACCGAGGTCCCCGAGATGTTCGGCGCCGAGTCCATCCTGCTCGACCGCTGCGCCGACGAGGGCGTCTTCAACGCCGCCTCCGACATGCTCAACGGCTTCAAGGACTACTTCATCAGCCACGGCGAGGTCGTCTACGAGAACCCGAGCCCCGGCAACAAGGACGGCGGCATCACCACCCTTGAGGACAAGAGCTGCGGCTGCGTCCAGAAGGGCGGCAGCGCGGCCATCGTCGACGTGCTGCCCTATGCCGGCCGCGTGACCAAGCACGGCCTCAACATGCTCTGCGGCCCCGGCAACGACATGGTCTCCACGACCGCCCTCACGGCCGCCGGCTGCCACGTGATCCTCTTCTCGACCGGCCGCGGCACGCCCTTCGGCGCGCCTGCCCCCACCCTCAAGGTCTTCACCAACCAGCGCCTGGCCGACCACAAGGCCAACTGGATGGACTTCAACGCCGGCGTGGTGGCCACGGGCGAGGCCACACTCGACGAGGCTGCCCAGGGCCTGTGGGAGCTCGTGCTGCAGACGGCCAGCGGCAAGCTGACGAGCGCCGAGCAGCGCGGCTGCCACGAGATCAGCATCTGGAAGGACGGCGTGTGCCTCTAGGCATCACTGCTGTTAGCTGAATTCCTTTATCAAGAGGGCCTGTTGGCGCAGGCGGAGGGCATAATGAGCCTTCGAGCGCGCCAGCAGGCCCTTTTGTTGCGAAAAAGTTTCGCTACTTGTGTGGGTTAACGTTCACCGTACATCACCTACCGTTCGCAGAGAAATGCATAGTGAACGTTCACCTTCAGGTTTGAATCGTGGATACTAAGCTAAACGTTCACCCCGTGAACTATTGCAATGCCGAACGAGGAGAGGAAGGCCCCGATGTTCAACAAACTCGGCAAAAAGAGAAAGATTACGTTCTGGACCCGTCTGGGATTCGGTTTTGGCGGAATGCTCAACTCCGGCGCCCTGACCTTCACGCACAGCTACATGGTCATGTTCCTGTCCACGGAGTGCGGCCTTTCGGGCGCTGAGGCTGCCGCCGTCGCCGCGGCCGCCGTGTACCTGAACGCGTTCCTGGCCCCGGTCCTTGGCTTCATCGCCGACAACTTCTACTCCACCGCGGTGGGTCGCAAGTTTGGTCGTCGTCGTTTCTGGCTGCTCATCGCCATCCCGATGATGATCGCCGAGCCCCTGATCTTCACGGTCACCCCGTTCGGCTTCCCGTACTACCTGGCGCTCTACATCATCTACAACATCGCGTACACCTTCGCGTCCTCCAACCTCTCGCCGCTCACCATCGAGATGACCGACGACTACCAGGAGCGCACCTACCTCACCGGTTACAAGCACATCTTCGGTAACGTTTCCGGCTTCCTGATGGCTACCCTCGTCGGCTTCGGCTTCGGCCTCTTCGGCGAGACCGGCCCGCGCCCGTACTTCATCATCGCTTCCATCAACGCCGCCATCATGGCCGTCTCCCTCATCATCGTCTACTGCTCCACTTGGGAGCACAGCCCCGAGGAGGTCGCCCAGGAGAAGATCACCGGCGTCGGCGAGGCCGTCAAGAAGCTCGTCATCGACATCCTCTCCACGTTCCGCAACCGCTCCTTCCGTAAGGTTCTCGCTCCTTACGCCTTCATGAAGCTCGCCGCCGCTTGCTGGTCCGCCTGCCTCTCGTTCTTCATCGTCTACTCCCTCGGCATCGCCAAGTCCTATGAGGCCGTCATGGAGATGCCCGGCAAGATCGTCGCTATCGTCTGCACCGTCGTCTGGGTCGCCTGGATGGCCAAGAAGGGCTTCCACCAGCCTTGGTACGTCGCTACCCTCGGCGCCGCCGCTTGTATCTTCGCCTACAACTTCTTCGCTGCCGGCCACATCATGGGTAGCTTCGACGCCGCCCTCGGCATGATCGCCTACCCGATCATCTTCGCCATCTGGAAGTTCTTCTACGTCGGCTTCCAGTACCTGCTCGACGTCCCCCTGAACTACATGCCCGACATCGATGAGCTCATCACGCTCCGTCGCCGCGAGGGCATCTACTCCGCCGCCCAGAAGTTCATCGACCAGATCGCTTCTGCTATCGCCACCTCCGCCTGGGCCTTCGTCCTCGGCATCTGCGGCTTCATCCAGTCCTCCGGTAACTCCGCCGACATCGTGCAGCCCACCTCCGTGCCTGTTTCCATCTGCACCTACATGCTGATCGGCTGCGCTGGCTTCTTCATCATCGCCTGCCTCCTCGGCAAGACCATCCACATCGATAAGGAGCAGTGCGACATGCTCTGCGCCGAGGTCAAGCGCGTCAAGGACGGTGGCCTCATGGCCGACGTCGACCCCGAGGTCAAGGCTCTCTGCGAGGACCTCTCCGGCTTCAAGTACGAGCAGTGCTTCGGTCACAACAACGTTGGTTACCAGGATGACTCCGTCAAGGCCGCTGCCTAACCCCGGAATCGCTTAACAACCGACTGGCCGCGTCGCCTACCTGCGGCGCGGCCTTTTTTATCGAGGCCGACGATAGAATTCGGCCAACCACTCAAAAGAGGAGAAGGACATGGAAACTAGCGTTATCTGGCGTTGCGCCCGCGCGGCCGTGATCGAGCTCGACGACGGCGGCTACTTCACCACCGAGGACACCTGGCAGGTCTTCGTCAACGACGAGGCCGCCGGCGAGACCAACCGCATCGAGACCTACGTCGACGGCCTCAAGCCCGGCTGCCGCAACATCGTCCGCTTCGTCTGCGGCGAGCGCGAGCTCACTGTCGGCGTGACCACGCCCTCCGAGTCCTTCACCATCGACGTCCGCGACTGCGGCGCAAAGGGCGACGGAGAGCACGACGACACCACCAACATCCAGGCCGCCATCATGGCCTGCCCCGAGCGCGGCCGCGTCCTGATCCCCGCCGGCAACTACCGCATCAAGTCCCTCTTCCTCAAGAGCGGCATCAACATCGAGCTCGCCGAGGGCGCCCAGCTGCTCGCGCGCCACGACCGCGCGGCGCTCGCGTACCTGCCGCAGACCCTGCACGGCGAGAAGGGCGAGGGCTACAACGGCAGCGGCCTCGCCCCGATGGGCCGCTGGGAGGGCGAGGGCTTCTCGACCTACTGCTCCACCTTCACCGGCATGCACGTCCACGACGTGAACATCTACGGCCGCGGCGCCATCGACGGCCAGACCGACTTCGCCGAGGACAACTGGTGGAACAAGGACTTCAAGAACATCTATCGCCCGGAGGAGGGCCGCGAGATCGCCCGTCCGCGCATGATCTTCCTGTCTGAGTGCGAGAACATCGGCCTGGCCGGCTTCACCGTGCGCAACAGCCCCGCGTGGAACATCCACCCGATCCTCTCCGAGCACATCGACGCCCTGTGCCTCTCCATCGAGGGCCCGAAGAACTCCCACAACACCGACGGCTTCGACCCCGAGAGCTGCGGCTTCGTGCGCGTGCTCGGCTGCCACTTCTCCGTGGGCGACGACTGCATCGCCATCAAGAGCGGTAAGCTCGGCATCGAGCCTGAGCTGCGCCCCGCCATGCACGACATGGTCGTTTCCCACTGCTACATGCACGACGGCCACGGCGCCGTCGTCCTGGGCTCCGAGGCGGCCGGCGGCATCAAGGACCTCACCGTTACCAAGTGCCTCTTCGAGCGCACCGACCGCGGCCTTCGCGTGAAGACCCGTCGCGGTCGCGGCAAGGATGCCGTCAACGAGGGCATCACCTTCGAGCACATCCGCATGGACGAGGTCCTCACCCCGTTCGTCGTCAACTCCTTCTACTTCTGCGACAAGGACGGCAAGACCGATTACGTCCAGAACCGCGAGGCGCTGCCCGTGGACGAGCGCACCCCGGGCTTCGGCGTGACGACCTTCCGCGACATCGAGGCCACGAACTGCCACGCGGCGGCCGCATACATCACCGGCCTGCCCGAGAGCAAGGTCACGCGCCTGCAGTTCGAGGACGTGCACGTCACCTTCTCGCCCGACGCCGAGCCCGCCGTTCCCGCCATGGCCTGCGGCGTCGACCCGATGGTCCGCCAGGGCATCATCGCCCAGAACGTCAAGGTGCTCGACCTGCACAACGTTGTGGTCGAGGGCCAGGACGGCGACGAGATGCAGCTCACCAACGTCGACGAGGTCGTCCGTTCGTAGCGCAGCGGCGCGATAACGCTGGTCTGAGGGCGGCATGGCTGATGCGAACCATCGCCATGCCGCCCTTTTTGCAAGGCAATTTGCACATGGAGCGACTTTTTCCACTTTAAATTTGGGTTTGCCGAGTAGCCGAGGCGATTTTGGTCACGTTTGCCCAGTTGAGCGAGAGGGGCTACTCGCGCTTCTTATTTTTAAAATGGAAAAAGTCGCGGAACCGAAAAGAGGAACGCTTATGGGGCCGAAAAAAGCGGTCTTTAAGGTCGCGGCGGGCCGCGCCGGGGTACCGGATACGTACCCGACGGTGGGCGCGGCGCTTACGGCGGCGTGCGAGCAGGTGCCGGACGAGTCGGTGCAGGTGGAGATCCGCATCGCGCCCGGCGAGTATCGCGAGCGCGTGGAGATCGCGCGCCCGAACGTGGTGCTTATC
>CAVDQW010000041.1:0-2273 GCA_963610995.1 bacterium
TGACGCGACCGCCGGCTCACATGCCGACGAGGCGCCCCAAATCGGCACCGACTTCAAAAGACCTCGCCTGACCAGGCGCTCGTTTATCGGCGGCGCGGTTGCGTCGGTGGCTGCGGCGGCGGGCGTGGCTGCGGCGGTCGCCTACTTCAGCCACGGCGAGGAGGACGTGCCGTCCGAGCCGACGGTGCTCGAGGACGCGTCGTCCGCCAAGCTCGGCGGCAAGCTGACGCTGTACACCTGCTGCGATGAGACGCTGATCAACGCGTTCGTGCCCGCATTCATGCAGGAGACGGGCGTGGCCGTGGAGGTCGTGGAGCGCACGGCGGCGCAGTGCCGCGACGAGGTTGCGGCCGAGGCCGCCGCCGGCCGGGCGGTGGCCGACGTTGTGTGGGGCGGCGACGCCAGTTGGTACGCGGCGGGCGAGTCCTGCTTCGACAAATACGTGTCCGGCGAGAACTCCGGCGTCATCAAAGAGTATCGAAACGCCGACGGGTATGTGACGCCGGTGACGCGCGAGATCTGCGTCATCGCGGTCAATAAAGCGCAGGCAGAGAAGCTGGGTGTGACCATCGACGGCTTTGCTTCGCTGATGGACGCGAAGTTGAGCGGCCTGCTTTCTGTGTCCGATCCCGCGACCGATGCCGAAGCCAAGACGACGGCCGAGGCCCTGCGAGCAGTTGGCAACACGCTGGCGGCGTACGCGACGACCGACGAAGAGGGGAACACGACGCCCGGCGGCGAGGCGTTTCTCTCCGCCGTGTGGGCGCAGGCCGGCGGCAACGTGCGCGCCACCAGCGCCGACGCGCTACAGGACGTCGTCGACGGCACAGCCGTTGCCGCCATCGTTTACGAACAGTCCGCGCGGGCCCAGGAGTCCGCGACGGGACAGATCGAGGTTGTGTACCCGAGCGAGGGTTGCCTGCAGGTGACGGGCTGCGCCGCCGTGGTGCGAGGCGCGAGCAATCTGGAGCAGGCGAGGGCGTGGGTCGACTTCGTGTGCAGCGAGGCGGGCCAGAAGGCCGCTGCCGAGAAGGTCGCGCTCCGCAGCATCCGCGAGGGCGTCGGCGAGAAGGGCGAGCTCGCGGGCATTGCCGAGGCTGCGCTCGCTGCGGCCGGGTCCGGCGATGCCGCGGCCGGGGCGGGCGACGCGGGCGGAGATGTTGCCGACGCAGACGGTGCGGGCGGAGATGTTTCCGATGCGAGCAGCGACGTGGCGGAGGGCGACACGGGCGGCGACGATTCCGCCGAGTAGCCGCCCCGCGCCCCGACTCTCCCGTTTATGGTCATCTCCGCGACTTCCGCGCCCCGGTTTGGCGCGTTCTGGCTATCTGCGCGGCCCGAGAGCCCCGATCCGCCCGGTTGTGGCTGCCAAGAATAGCCACAACCGGGCAAAGCAGGGCGTAGCTCCTGCGTCGGTGGCCACAACTGCGCATGTCGGGGCGCAGCGTCAGCTGCGATGGCCACAACTACGCGAGACGGGGCTCGCTGCCCGCTGCGATAGCCAGAACTGCTTGAGACAGGGCTCCTGGCCCACTGCGATGGCTACAACTGCGCAGGTCGGGCTCGCCGCCCGTCACGAAGGCGATAGCCCGCATTGTCGAGCCCCGGTATTTGACGTTGCGGGCGCGTCGCTCTTGGGGCATTGGGCGGGCGGACCACGAATCGCACCGTAGCCTGCCGGCGCTGAGGAACTGGTGCCGCCAAACCTGAAACAGTGGAAATTTACTTGGCTACTTAGATAATCAACTTAGGTACTTGGGCAATTTACTTTGGTACCTAGGTAATTTCGTGCGCTACTTGTGACATCTACTCTGGAACTTAAGTAACTAGGGATGCGCCGATTGTGGAGCTTCCTCCACATTCTTGACCACAGAGAAACATGCGCGTATATTTCTTTCTTGCGCAAACGCACGCCTAACATATTGCGGGGTGGAGCAGTCTGGTAGCTCGTCGGGCTCATAACCCGAAGGCCGTAGGTTCAAATCCTGCCCCCGCGACCATAAAATGCCTGGTAGGGACCCGTGAGGGTCCCTACTTTTTTGTCATGTGTACACCATGTGTACACGGCGTGTACACGAAGGCGGGGAAGCTCGCGGGGCGCGGCCCCAGCCGACCAACCGCGCGAATCCCCTAAACCTCCAGAAAAAAGCCGCGGAAATCGATGGCTACGGGCCGGCGCGGGCGTGAAACTGCGGGTCGGCGAGGCATGAGAAAGGGCGGAGCTCGCGGCCCCGCCCTTGCTGGCGTCTATCGGTTGCGAGAGAGCCCCAGAG
>CAVDQW010000042.1:0-2820 GCA_963610995.1 bacterium
CCGCCGCCTGGCGATAGTCCTCGTCGGGGGTGTCGTTGCTGGAGAGCATGATGTCTTCGCCGGTGACGCCGCAGGCACTGGCGAGCGTGAGCTCGGTCGCGGTTGCGCAGTCGCAGCCGCAGCCCTCCTCGGCGAGGATGCTCACGATCCAGGGGTTCGGCGTCGCTTTGACGGCGAAGTACTCCTTGAAACCCGGGTTCCACGAGAACGCGTCGTTGAGCGCGCGGGCGCGGCGGCGGATCTCGGCCTCGTCATAGAGGTGGAAGGGCGTCGGGTGCTCGGCGCAGATGGCCTCGAGCTGGTCTTTATTGATGAACGGGCGCTTCTCCATGCGCGCTGCTCCTTGTATGTACAGGCAGGCGCGCTCTCGGGCGGGCGCCGGCGAGCGGCCGGTCGTCCCAATCGATAGCGCTCCCACGACTTCTTGCCGCAGACAGTCCCGCGGGTGTTCCCCGAGGGCCCACCTCCCGGCCGCGCCCGGCCAGGGAAGTTCGGCGGGCCTCGCCTCCCCTCGGGGTCAAACGCCTGCCGACTCCCCCGAAGATCTTCGTGCCCGCTCCTCTATCCAATATGTTGACCCTAACACCGCGGCGCAAGGGCACAAAGCACAAATACGCGAGCGAAACAGTATCGCCACGTAAACCATCGGCGCGTTCGGGCCTACACTGCTAGTGCCGTCGAAAGGGAGAGAGCATGGACCGTCGAATCATCACTTGTGCCAAGGCTTATGCCAAGCAAGCGAACGCCGAGGAGCTTGAGCTGCTGCGCGAGCTCGCGCGCATACCGGCGCCGAGCGGTCACGAGGAACAGCGCGCGACATTCGTGCGCAACTGGTTGTTGGCGCAAGGCGCGGACGCCGAGACCGCGACCATCGACGGCGCGAAGAACGTCATGCTCACGATCCCCGGTGAGGACCGCCGAACGTGCTCGGTCTTCTCGGCCCACACGGACGTGGTGGCCAACGACACCGAGCCCCTCCCCTTCCGCGAGGACGAGACGCGCATGTACGCCCCAGGAGTCGGCGACGACACCGCCAACCTCGCGGGGCTTCTCATGGCGGCAAAGTGGCTTCTTGCGAATAAACCGCAGCTAAAGCGCGACGTTCTCATCGTCGCGAACTCCTGCGAAGAAGGCCTCGGAAACCTGCGCGGCACCAAGGAGCTCATGGAATCGCTCGAGCTGCGCGGAGCGCACGTCGAGTCGTTCACGTCGTTCGACCTCTACCTCGGCCAGCACATCACGAGCGCTGTGGGATCGCACCGCTGGCGCGTCTCCTGCCGCTGCGGGGGAGGCCACTCTTGGGAGAACGCCGGCGCGCCGAGCGCCGTCGAGGCCGTGAGCCGCATCGTCTGCGGGCTTTACTCGCTGCCGCTCCCGAACGGCGCCAAGACCAGCGTGAACGCCGGTTGCGTACGCGGAGGAACGACCGTGAACGCCATAGCCGGGGAGGCCGAGGCCCTGCTCGAATACCGCTCCGCCAGCCAGGAGAACCTGCTGGCCATGCGAGAGCGTTTTGAGCGAATGGTCGAAGACATGCGCGTCCCCGGTGTCGAGGTGGAGCTCGAGCTCATCGGCGAGCGCCCGGCAAGCCCAGCCAATGACCCCGATGGCCTCGACGAGCTGATCGCCTCCGGCGACGACGCCATCCGTCAGCTCACCGGTGTCGAGCCCGTCCACCAGCAGTCCTCGACCGACGCGAACGTGCCCCTCTCGCTGGGAATCCCGGCCCACACCATCGGCGCCGTGACGGGCGCGCTTCTCCACACGCGCGACGAATGGATCGAAAAGGCGAGCCTCGAGCCCGGCCTCGCGCTCATCCTCGGCCACATCCTGGACACGCAGGCCGTCCTCTAAAAGGCCTTGTGGCTCACACACCTCTGCGTCTTATTTGGGGCAGTCGGAGCACCATCCCCGCCCGAACAACAGCTACCTGCGGTTTTGCAAGCAACGTACCCTGTGCTAACAGCCAAACCCAAATTTAGGCGCAGAGATGTTGAAGTTCGACGCATGAAGCTTGCAAACCTTTACGTCATGTCCATGCAAAGATAGATTGCCGGGCCAAAGAAAAAGGAGCCTTCACGGCTCCCATCCCCCTCTTATCTTCCCTTTTAGCCGGCTCCCCTAGCCGAGGCTCTTCACAACCAGAGCCGAATCTCCGTGGCTCTCGGAGTGGCTCTCGAACCATTCATTGACCTCTTGATAAAGCCAACCGATGCTATCGGCGAAGAAGTGACGCTCGTGGTTATCAAAGATTGCACGATAATCACCGCCGACGAACCAGCCGTTTCGGCAAGCATCATAGACCTTACGCTGGGAATCATTGAGGTTAACGCGCTTCATTTGTTGCTCCTTGCTTTGTAGTTTGTTGTTGTCTATAGAGTAACCGCTAAGTGTACGGGCAACATCAAGAATTGCGTATTGTGCACGTCGTGTGGTGGGCGATATAATCCATATATATCAACAGCTAATCAAAAAGGTTTTCGCTATGAATCTCAAACAGCTCGAGTATTTCATCGCCATCGCGGAGGAGCACCAGATCACCGCGGCGGCCCGCAGGCTCCACATCTCGCAGCCGCCCCTCTCGTATGAGCTGGCCAAACTCGAGAAGGAGCTCGGATGCCAGCTCGTCGTCCGCGGCCCACGCAGCGTCTCCCTCACCGAGGCCGGCAAAGTCCTCTACAGCCGCGCCACGCACCTCATCGCGATGGCCCACGCGACCGAGCGCGAGGTGGCGAGCGTCGGGACCGGAGCCGGCGGTACCATCACCATCGGCGTCGACCCCAGCTGCTCCGGTCTCATGCCGCAGGACCGACTCATCGA
>CAVDQW010000043.1:0-4071 GCA_963610995.1 bacterium
CCCCCACGTAGGCTTCTACGAGGGGGCGCTCCACCTCGCCGGGCCCGGTCACGCCGGAGCCCGCGAGGTAATCGATGTATCGGTCGAGGTCACGTCCGTAGGCCTCGATGGTATTGGACGAGCACGCGCGCTCCACCCGCAGGTAGTCGAGGTATTCCTCCTTGGCGGCGGCAAGATCCATGGGCACCTTCTCGAATAGGCCGAAACGATGCCCTCAAGTGTAGCCGAGCGGCTACTCGGCGGCCTCGACGTCGTGGCGGTCGCAGCCCTCGTGGAAGGCGATCGAGGCGCGCACGAACTCGCGGAAGAGCGGGGCGGGCTTGGTCGGGCGGCTCTTGAACTCGGGGTGGGCCTGGGAAGCCACGAACCAGGGGTGCACGGACTCGGGGAGCTCGACCATCTCGACCAGGCGCTCGTCCGGGGAGATGCCGGAGATCACGAGGCCCTTCTCGACGAGCTTCTCGCGGTAGGCGTTGTTGACCTCGTAGCGGTGGCGGTGGCGCTCGTAGACGAGCGACTCGCCATAGGCCTCCTCGGCGAGGGTGCCGGCCTTGACCTTGCAGGGATAGGCGCCCAGGCGCATGGTGCCGCCCTTGTCGGTGACGTCCTCCTGGTCGGGCATGAGGTCGATGACCGGGAACTCGGCGTCGGGCACGAACTCGGTGGAGATGGCGCCGGGCATGTCGGCGACGTTGCGGGCGAACTCGCAGACGGCGACCTGCAGGCCGAGACAGACGCCCAGGTACGGGACCTTGAGGGTGCGGGCGCGGTGGGCGGCGAGGATCTTGCCCTCGACGCCGCGCAGGCCGAAGCCGCCGGGCACCAGGATACCGTCGGCGCCGCCGAGGACCTCGGCGACGTTGGCCTCGGTCAGCTCCTCGCCGTCGATGAGCTCGACGTCGACGTGGCGGCCGAAGTAGACGCCGGAGTGGTTGAGGGCCTCGATGATGGAGAGATAGGCGTCGGGAAGCTGCGTGTACTTGCCCACGACGCAGATCTTGGTGACGTCGTCCTTGGCGTTGGCGGCGTGCATGCGGTGGGTGAAGGCGTTCCAGCCGCTCATGTCGCTCTTGCGGGGGTCGAGGCCCAGGCGCTCGCAGACCTTGGTGTCGAAGCCCTGGTCGGCGAGGTGCATCGGGACGTCATAGATGGAGGGGCAGTCGGAGTTCTCGAAGACGCAGCTCGGATCGACGTCGCAGAAGCTGGCGATCTTGGCGCGGATGTCGGCGTCGACCTCGTGGTCGGAGCGACAGACGATGAAGTCGGGCTGCAGGCCCATGGAGCGCAGCTCGCGCACGGAGTGCTGGGTCGGCTTGGTCTTGACCTCGTGGGCGGCGGCGATGTAGGGCACGAGCGAGACGTGGATGAGGACGCAGTCGGCGAGGCCCTTGTCCTTGCGGAACTGGCGGATGGCCTCGACGAAGGCCTGGCCCTCGATGTCGCCGATGGTGCCGCCGAGTTCGGTGATGACCACGTCGGCGCCGGTCTGCTCCTCGATGCGGAAGAAACGCTGCTTGATGGCATTGGTCACGTGCGGGACGACCTGCACGGTGCCGCCGAGGAACTCGCCCTGGCGCTCCTTGGCGATGAGCCTCTGGTAGATGGCGCCGGTGGTGAAGTTGGAGTTGCGGGTGAGGTTCTCGTCGATGAAGCGCTCGTAGTGGCCGAGGTCGAGATCGGTCTCCTTGCCGTCCTCCGTGACGAAGACCTCGCCGTGCTGGAACGGGCTCATGGTGCCGGGGTCGACGTTCAGGTAGGGGTCGGCCTTCTGCATCATGACCTTATAGCCACGAGCCTTGAGAAGACGACCGAGGGACGCCGCGGTGATGCCCTTTCCGAGGGACGAGACCACGCCGCCGGTGACGAAGATGTGCTTTGTCATGTGAGGAGACCTTCCCGTAAATGAGTCTTTTGCTTCTATTCACGGGTCTTTAGTCTACGCCCAACGCGCCCCGTTCCGCCACGTGAATCCTCACGCTCACCGACTCGTAACAACTTACGGTTGCGCGACAGGTGTCGTTTATGCACGGGGCGGGGGCGAGCACGCTGCCGGTGAGAAGTGCTCGAAGTGGTGTTTCTCGGCACCACCTCGGGTCGATATCGCTCGAGGTGGCGCCACCTCGGCGCGTTTTGACCGGTCACGGCACCACCTCGAGGGGCGCGCGACAGCGTTGGGGGCGCGCCACAAATGCGCCCGGCGCCGGCGAGCACGCCGCAGCGCCTCCGGACATGCGGCCCTCCCCACGGGGCCGGGGCTCCTCTCAGGCGAATCGCGAAGCGAGCGAGCGAAGAGAGCGCTGAGCCTGGGAGCCCCGCCCCCGCGGGGGAGGGTGCCTAGCGGTACTGCTGGAGCGTGGGCATGGACGCGACCGCGAGCTCGCCCTCCACGTCCGCGGGGACGACGACGTCATAGGTCACCTCGACGCTCTGCCCGGGATAGACCGGGAAGCTCGGGCGCGCCACGTTGAAATCGCCGCTCACGTCGGCGGTATAGAGAACCTGCAGCCCCTTGTACTCGGTCGTCGTGAACTGGGCGCCGTTGCTGGCCGAGACGCCCTCGATCGCGCAGCCCGCCGGCGCGTACAAGTAGACGAAGGGCTCGTAGTAGCCCGGGTCGACGAGGTACCCGATGATGTAGGCCCCGCCTGTCGCGTACTCCTCGGCGGTCAGGTAGTTCGACACAGTGGTGCTCACGTGAAAGGTGCGTGTCCCGTCGGCCGCGGCATCAACGCCCGTGACGTTGGTCTCCATACCGAACCACCACCCGATCTTCGAGCCGAACCAGATGTTGGCGAAGACGCCGAGGGTGGGCTTCTCCTGGGTCGCGGCGTTGAGCGCACCCGTGACGCCGAGCGACTCCATGACGGCCTGCTCCGTCCCGTCGGCCATCCAGACCATGACCTCGCGGTCCTCCCCGCCCTGCATGAGCACGCCCAGCAGCTTGACGAGCGTGTCCGTGGTGAGGTTGTTATGGACCTCCTCGGACGAGCGCCAGGCCGTCTCCGAGAAGAGCGCGTCGGTCATCCAGGCGCCTGTGTTGTAGTCGACCGTGGCCTCATCCGAGAGGTACTTCCAGTAGAGGTCGTGCTCGAGCACCTTGGTCGCGTTTGTGCCGTCCACAACCGTGCCGTCCGAGAGCGTGACACTCGTGCCCAGGGCGGCAAGCAGGCTCTGCACGACGGTCGGCGTCAGCGAGACGACCCCGTCGACGTGGACGCCGTTTCTCTCCTCATAGGAAGCGGCCCAGATGCTGCCCACGCGCTCGAAGTCAGGGTTGAAGCTGTTGTCCCAAGTGTAGCGCGTGTACCCGTAGAAAAGCGTCCGCTCCTCGTCGGTTATGGGCACCGAGGCGGGCGTGTCCTCGTTGAGGACGTCGTAGACGCTCAAGAAGCTGCCGAAGCTGACCTCGCCGTTCTTGATGGTGAGCGTCCCCACGGATCCGGGGAAGCCGTCAGAGGCGCGCAGCTCCGCTGAGTTCTGCGCGACGAGCAGGTACATCCGATCGCCCTCGGCGCCCAGAAGGCCGCCGGCAATGGGCGCCACCTCAGCAGCCGCCTGGAACATCTCGTTGACCTCGCCGATCTTCTCCTTGGCCGAGGAGGCGGCGGAGCTCAGCTGCTCGACATGCGTCCGGGGCATTGCGTCGACCGCGTCGGCGCAGCGCTGCATGACGGGCGCGGCCTGCTGCACGGTGGCGAGAAGCCCCGTGAACGCCTGGACGTCGATCGTCTTGTCCTGGATCAAGGACTCGACGGGATTCTCCCGCAGCGCGTCCGTCAGGGGCACGAGCGCGTTGGCCGACGCGTCGGAGAGGACCGAAGCGAGCGTGCGGGCGCCCTCGACGTCACCGCCAACGACCGGCAGGACGGCGGCGAAGTCCCAGACGGGCGCGGCGAGGCCCTCCTCCAGCTGCGATGCCGTCGCCTGCAGGTCGCGCGCCGAGGACGCGGCCGACTCGAAGTCATGCGCCGCGACGGCCGACTGAACCGCCGAGAGCTGCGAGAGCGCCGAGGACGCCTGCACCTTCAGGCCGAAAACGAACACCAGGATGCCAAGCGCAATGGCCACGTA
>CAVDQW010000044.1:0-5560 GCA_963610995.1 bacterium
GTCCTGCAGGGCCTTCTGCGTGGCGTCGTCCTTGGCGGCGACCATGAGGCCGGAGGTATCCATATCGAGGCGATGCACGATGCCGGGGCGCTCCTCTCCCTGAAGCATACCGAGATGGTCGTAGCCGCAGTGGGCCACAAGCGCATTGGCGAGCGTGTCGTCGACGTGGCCGGGGCTCGGGTGGCAAACCAGGCCCGCTTGCTTGGAGAGAACGATGAGGTAGTCGTCCTCGAAACGGATATCGAGGTCGATGTAGGGATTCGGGGCCAGCAGTCCCGTAGACGTCCCCGATTCAGGTTCCTCGACCTCGGCGCTCACGCGGTCGCCGAGCAGGACCTTCTCGGACTTGGAGGTCGCGGGGCAGGTATTGATGAAGACGGACCCGGACTCGACGAGCTTCGCGCACGCGGAGCGCGACGGCATGCCCTCGGCCGCGGCGAGAAACGCGTCAAGGCGCATCCCGTCGGACTCGGGCCCTACCAGAAGGTTCACTATGCGCAAAGTAAGTCTCCCTAAAAGGTGAATATGTTCCCGCGAAACAAATAGCGCTAGCAGGAGAGTGTTCGAGGAATCGGCCTCATGGCCTGCGAGCTCGCACTTTGCCGGCTTGCGTATTTATGGGGCGAGACTGTCGTCTGCGTGCCAAGTCGGCGAGTCGCTATCCTACTGAGCGCTGTTTTGGCCCTGGGCGCCATTTTCGAGCTCCCCGGCGGCGACTTCCGCGGCCTCGCGGGCACGGTCCCAACGGCACCAGAGCACGAAAGCGACGAACACGCCGCAGGTGATGAAGACGTCCGCCACGTTGAACACGGCGAAATCCATAAACGTGGTCGCGAAGAAATCGGTGACCTGCCCGGCGAAGATGCGGTCTATGGCGTTGCCGATGCCGCCGCCGGCCACGCAGCCGAGCGCCGCCGAAAGCGGCAGCGGAACCGTCTCCTCCTTGCAGCACAAAACGATGCAGCCGATGGTGATCACGGCCGCGATAAGGACGAAGAGCAGCCCCTGGCCCTCCCCCATCGAGAATGCCGCGCCCGTGTTGTACACGAGGCAAAGATCCATCACGTTGGGGATAAACGGCACGGGCACGCCCTCGGTGAGCGCCGAGCGCGCCCAAACCTTGACGAGCTGATCGGCCACGGCCACGAGGGCCGCCGCCCCGGCGAAGGTGCCGAGGCGGCGGGCGAGGCCGTTCGTTTTGAGCCGAGCCGCCACGTTACCCCTCGATGGAGGCGACGACGTCGTGGCAACGGCAGCAGAGGCCGTCAGCGCCGAGGGTACGGAAGTTCCAGCAGCGCGGGCACTTCTCGCCGTCGGCGGGGGCCACGGTGCAGGAGAGCTCCTCGCCCTCGCCGAGCTCGACGGAGGCGCAGACGAAGACCTCGGCGAGGTCGACGCCCTCGAGCACAGACGCGACCTCGGCGGGAAGCGTGAGCGAGGCCTTCGCGCCCTGGCTCGTCTTTTCGGTGACGGTGCCGGCGGCCTTGGCCTCCTCGAACGCCTTGGTGAAGGCGTCGCGGGCGGCGCTCATCTGCTCGTAGGCGGCGAGCTTCTCGGCGCACTCCTCAGCGGTCCAGGGAGCCTGGTACCAGTCGAGAAGGGCGGCGCGCTTCTGCCCGTCGCGCATGGACTCCGGCAGGAACTCCATGATCTCGTCGCAGGTGAAGACCAAGATAGGCTGCAGGTCGTGGACGAGCATGGTGAGGATCTGGGCCCAGACGGTGAGGGCGCTGCGGCGCGCGGCGCCCATCTTCTCGCCGCAGTAGACGCGGTCCTTGGTGGCGTTGAGATAGCCGTTGGAGAGCTCGGTCACGTAGTCGTAGAGGTTGCGGTAGACCACGTTGAAGCGGTAGCCGTTGTACGCGTCGGTCACGGTCTGGTGGACCTGGCACATACGGGCGAGCGCGAGCTGGTCATAGGCGGTGAGCTCGTCGAGCGCCACGGCGTCGGTCGCGGGATCGAACTGGCCCTCGATCTCGCCGAGCAGGAAGCGCAGGGTGTTGCGGATCTTGCGGTAGGCCTCTCCGACGTGGCCGAGGATGTCGCCGTCGCAGGGGACGTCGTTGGAGGTGTCGACGGAGGAGAGCCACAGGCGCAGGACGTCGGCGCCGCGCTCGTCGCAGACCTTGTTCGGGTCGATGACGTTGCCGAGCGACTTGGACATCTTGCGGCCCTGGCCGTCGAGGGTGAAGCCCTGGGACACGACGGACTTGTAGGGAGCCACGCCGTAGGCGCCCACGGAGGTCATGAGCGAGCTCATGAACCAGCCGCGGTGCTGATCGGAGCCCTCGAGGTACATGTCGGCCGGGAAGGCGAGGTTGTCGCGGTGGCGGCAGACGGCGGTGTGGGAGACGCCGGAGTCCCACCACACGTCGAGGATGTCCTTGTTGGCCTTGAGGTTGTGGCCGCCGCACTTCTCGCAGGTGCAGGCGTCGCCCAGGTAGGAGGCCGGGTCATCGGTGAACCAGCAGTCGGAGCCCTTGGTGCGGAAGAGCTCAATGACCTTGTCGAGGGTGGCGTCGTTCATGACGACCTCGCCGCAGTCCTGGCAGGTGTAGGCCGGAATGGGCACGCCCCAGTTGCGCTGGCGGGAGATGCACCAGTCCGGACGACCCTCGACCATGGAGCCGATGCGCTTGATGGCGTGGGCCGGGTAGAAGTCGACCTTGTTGAGCTCGGCCGTGGCCTCCTCGCGAAGCGACTTGCCGTCGGTGAGGGGCTTGTCCATCGAGACGAACCACTGGCTGGTGGCGCGGAAGATGACGGGCTCCTTGCAGCGCCAGCAGTGCGGGTAGCTGTGGTTGATGTCCTCGTGAAGGATCAGCGTGCCGCGCTCGCGCAGCCACTCGATGATCTTCGGGTTGGCCTCGTTGACCTCCATGCCGGACCACGGGCCGCCGGTGCCCATGCCGTCGCCCTTGTAGAAGCGGCCGTCGTCGTCGACGGGCATGACCACGGGGATGTTGAACTTCATGCCGGCGAGGTAGTCGTCGACGCCGTGGCCGGGGGCGGTGTGGACCACGCCGGTGCCGTCGTCGAGCGTGACGTAGTCGGCGTAGATGAACTCGCCCTCGACGCCCTGGTCGCCGAAGATCGGCTGCTTGTACTTGTTGTGGCACAGCTCGGTGCCGGTCATGCGCCAGGGCTCGCCGTCGGCGCCGCGCACGAGCTCGACGTTCTCGTAGCCGAACTTGGCGCAGTCCTTCTCGACGAGGGCCTCGGCCATGATCTCGGCCTGGCCGTCGTGGATGATGGCGACGTAGTCGGCCTCAGGATGCAGGATGACGGCGTCGTCGGCGGGAAGGGTCCACGGGGTGGTGGTCCAGATGTCGACCCAGAGCTTACCCTCCCAGGCCTCGAGGCCGGCGGGGACGGTGGTCATCTCGAAGCGCACGAAGATGGCGGGGCTGACCTCGTCGCCGTACTCGATCTCGGCCTCGGCGAGCGCCGTGTGGCAGTGGGAGCACCAGTGGACGGGCTTGCGGCCGCGGTAGATGGCGCCGCGGTCGAAGATGGCCTTGAAGATCTCGACGTCGGTGGCGTCGTAGTCGTTCACGTAGGTGAGGTAGGGGTTGTCCCACTCGGCGAGGACGCCGAGGCGCTTGAAGCCCTGGCGCTGGGTGTCGACCTGCTCGACGGCCATCTTGCGGCAGAGCTCGCGGACCTTCTCGGTGGGAAGCTGGTTGAACTTCTCGGTGCCGAGGATGGTCTCGACCTTGTGCTCGATGGGCTGGCCGTGGCAGTCCCAGCCGGGGACGTACGGGGTCTGGTAGCCCTGCATGGACTTGAAGCGGTTGATGATGTCCTTGGAGATCTTGTTCTGAGCGTGACCCAGGTGAATGGGGCCGTTGGCGTACGGGGGGCCGTCGTGCAGGACGAACTTCTTGTGGCCCTCATTCTTCTTGAGCATCTGCTCGTAGACGTTATCGTCCTCCCACGAGGCCAGGCGCTTGGGCTCGTTCTGCGCCAGGCTCGCGCGCATCGGGAAGCCCGTCTGCGGGAGGTTGGTCGTCTTCTTGTACTCGTTCGCCACTCTCGTGACTCCTTCCTGGGCACCAAAAAAGCGCCCGTCCCGTCGTGCTGGGACGAAGCGCTCACTTCACACTTCGCTTAAAACCACCCAGCGAGCGAAAATTCCGCCTTACTCGGCTGGCCTGTGACGGCGGCCACTCCGGCGACGCCTACTTGCAAAGAAGCGCAGGTGATTGACTGCGCTCCCCCGCTTTGGGGCCGCGGCTCGGGGGTGATCTTCGCCGGGACGCGGTCACGGGATCTCAGCTCCCCCGCTCTCTGTCGGCCGCGCGGCTCCCGGGTACTCTCCCCGTCATCGCCTATGGTCAGAATGGTAGCACGAACACGCCCCCGCGTGGTAAGGTTGCCGAGAAAAGCGAATAAGGGCCGCATCGCAAACCCGAGAGGGGCCGCGCGCACGAGGTACGCGACGGCGCGGGGCGGCTGAGGAGCACGAGACCCGCAAGCCGCCCCTTGCGCGTCTCGTGCTCCTTTTTTCGCGGACCAGGCGTCAACGACGAGCAAAGGGGCCTTATGTCGAGTTGGGACGAGAAGCGAAGGGCCGAGTTCACCCATGAGGAGGACATGGCGTTCCTGCGTCGCGCCATCGAGGTGTCGCGAGCGAGCCGCGAGCACGGCAACACGCCGTTCGGGGCCATCCTCGTGAACGAGCACAAGGAGGTCGTGCTCGAGCAGGAGAACCGCGAGATAACCGAGCACATCTGCACGGGGCACGCCGAGACCTCCCTCATGGAGGAGGCGAGCCGCCGCTTCGACCACGATTACCTGTGGCAATGCACCATCTACACCACGGCAGAGCCGTGCGCCATGTGCTCAGGCGCCATCTATTGGGCGAACGTCGGGCGCGTCGTCTACGCCATGACCGAGCGCGACCTGCTCACCCAGACCGGCGACTCCGAGCAGAACCCGACGCTCGACACGCCCTGTCGCCAGGTCTTCGGCTCGAGCCAGAAGCAGATCGAGGTCGTGGGCCCCTTCCCCGAGCTCGTGGAGGAGGCCTGCGCGGTCCACAAGGGGTACTGGGGCTAATCTCGCCCCTCAAATCTGCGGATGTGCGGCGTAAATCTCGGCACTGCACCGCACATCCGCCAAAACGAGGGGAAATCCCCCGCAAAATCGCAGATGTGCGGCACGGCTGCGGGTTTAGCGCCGCACATCCGCCGATATGAGGGGCCCGCTCGCCTAAAGGCAGCCGAAGCCCGCGCCGCGCGAACAAAAACCGCGCCCGCCGACGGTTGCCGGCGGGCGCGGTTGCGTTCGGGTGGGCGCCTAAGCGACCTGGAGCGGCCTACTCGCTCATGGCCTCCTGGTAGGCGGACGCGAAGCGAGGGTCGGCCTGGGCCATGCGGGCGTTGGTGGCGATCCAGCCGGCGACGGTGCCGGTGTCGTAGCCCTCCTTAGGGTCGATGACCAGCGCGTAGAAGTCCTCCTCGGCCAGGCAGCGCTCCATGGCGTCGGTGAGCTGGATCTCGTTGCCGGCGCCCGGCTTCTGGTCCTTGAGGAGCTCCATCACGCGGGGGCTCAGCAG
>CAVDQW010000045.1:0-3742 GCA_963610995.1 bacterium
GCGCGGGGGCGGTGTTCACGCGCTCGAGCGGGACGGTGGCGTCGGCGGCAGCAGTGCCGGCGACGGCGGTGTTCTTCTCGTCAGCCATTAGCCGATGGCCCCTTCCATCTCGAGCTTGATCAGGTTGTTCATCTCGACGGCGTACTCCATGGGGAGCTCCTTCGAGACGGGGTTGGCGAAGCCGTTGACCACCAGCGTGCGGGCCTCGGCCTCCGAGCAGCCGCGGCTCATCAGGTAGAGGATGGTGTCGTCGGAGATGCGGCCGATGGTGGCCTCGTGGCCCACCTGGGCGGTGGCGTTTCTCACGTCCATGGCGGGGATGGTGTCCGAGCGGCTGATGTTGTCCAGCATGAGCGACTGGCAAGAGACGCTGCAGCGGGCGCGGTCGGCCTTGCGGCCCACCACCACGGAGCTGCGGAACGTGTTGATGCCGCCGTCCTTGGAGATGGACTTGGTGTTGACCGACGCCGTGGTGTCGGGGGCGTTCATGACGACCTTGCAGCCGGTGTCCAGGTCCTGCGTGGCGCCGGCGAACGTGATGCCGGTGAACTCGCAGGTGGAGCGCGCGCCCTCCATGATGGTGGTGGGGTAGAGGTAGCTCACGTGGCTGCCGAAGCTGCCGGAGACCCACTCCATCTTGGCGTCGGCGCCGATCTTGGCGCGCTTGGTGTTGAGGTTGTACATGTTCTTGGACCAGTTCTCGATGGTGGAGTAGCGCAGGCGCGCGCCGTCCTTCACAAAGAGCTCCACGGCGCCGGCGTGGAGGTTGGCCTCGAAGTACTTGGGGGCCGAGCAACCCTCGATGAAGTGCAGGTCGGCGCCCGGCTCGACGATGATCAGCGTGTGCTCGAACTGGCCCGCGCCCGCGGCGTTCAGGCGGAAGTAGCTCTGCAGCGGGTAGTCCAGCGTGACGCCGGCGGGCACGTAGACGAACGAGCCGCCGCTCCACACGGCGTAGTGCAGCGCCGCGAACTTGTGGTCGGTGGGCGGGATCAGGGTGCCGAAGTACTCGCGCACCACGGGCTCCCACTGCTCATCGTGCAGCGCGTCCTCGATGGTCGTGTAGACGACGCCCTGCTTGGCGACCTCCTCGCGCATGTTGTGGTAGACGATCTCGGAGTCGTACTGGGCGCCGACGCCGGCAAGGCTGTCGCGCTCGGCCTCCGGGATGCCCAGGCGCTCGAAGGTGTCCTTGATGTCTTCGGGCACGTCGTCCCAGCTCTTGGCCTGCTTGGTCTTGGGCGAGACGTACGTGGAGATGTGGTCCAGGTTCAGGCCCGCGATGGAGGGGCCCCAGTTGTCGGCCATGGCGCGCGCGTGGTACTTCTCCAGCGCGTCCAGGCGCATCTGGAGCATCCAGTCGGGCTCGTCCTTCTTCTCGCTGATGGCTCGCACGATCTCGGGGGTCAGGCCGTCGGCATAGCGCTCGTAGCCCTCCTCGGACTTGGTGAAGTCGTAGAGGGAGCGGTCGACGTCGGAGACCTGCGTGCGGTTCTTGGTGCGCTCGTCGCTCACTTAGGCTTCAGCTCCCTCGGTGCTCGCGGCGCTCGGGGCGGCGATGCAGCCCTTCTCGACGGCCATCTGCTCGTAGGCGCCGAAGCCGTTGGAGTCGATCTCGGAGATAAGGGACGCCGGGCCCTCGGCCACCATGTGCCCCTTGACCATGACGTGGGTGCGGTCGACCTCGAGGCGCTCGAGGATACGGGTGTTGTGCGTGATGACGATGAGCGCGCCGTCGCATTCCTTGCGATAGGCCTCGATGCCGCGAGAGACGACGCCCAGGGCGTCGACGTCCAGGCCGGAGTCCGTCTCGTCGAGGATGGCGAGCTTGGGCTGCAGCAGGAGCAGCTGGAGCATCTCGATCTTCTTCTTCTCGCCGCCGGAGAAGCCCACGTTGAGCTCTCGCATGAGGAAGGACTGGTCGAGGTCGAGCTGATCGGCGATCTCGCCCACGCGCTTTCGGAACTTGCGCGCGGTGGTCTTGAGCTCGGGGCGCATCTGGCAGATGGTGCGCAGGAAGCTGTAGAGGGGGACGCCGGGGACCTCGACGGGCGCCTGGTAAGAAAGGAAGATTCCGGCGAGGCTGCGCTTGTCGGCGGAGGCGTCGGTGAGGTCCTGGCCCGCGAAGTTGATGGAGCCGCCGGTCACGCGGTAGGTCGGGTCGCCCATTATGACGTGGCCCAGCGTGGACTTGCCGGCTCCGTTGGGGCCCATGAGGACGTGGCACTCGCCCTCGCCGACGGCCAGGTCGATGCCGTGAAGGATGGGCTTGTCCTCGGTTCCCGCCGAGACGCCGCTCACGTTCAGAAGCTCTGCCATTCTCTCTCCTTATATAGGGGCACGGGCGCGGTGCCCGTGCGTGCAATGCCGCTAAATCACACTAATGAGTAGGAATTATACGGCAAGAGGCGGACGGCGGGTTCATAAATACCCCTCAATTGGGGGGATTTAAAAATCGCGGTCGCGACGGCGAGAGGCGGCGGTTTTTGTCAGACTGTTTTGAGCCGCCCTTCGCTCGCTGTGCCAGGGAGGGCGGGCAGCCTAACGTCCTCACGCGGAATCGACGGAGCATGAACCTCAAATTCCTCACCTCGCCCACGCGGCGCATCGTCGCCATCAACTTCCTATTGATGCTCGCCTTCCAGTCCACGTACTTCGTGGGCGTCATCGGCTGCGCGACCTACGTGCTGGAGGCGAGCGCCTTCGAGACCTCGGCGCTCGTCTTCGTCATCAACCTGGTCTGCGTGCTCGGCAACTTCATCGGAGGCCCGCGCATCGACCGCGTGGGGCCGCGCCGCGTGCTGCTGGGGACGTTCGCCGTCTGCTCGGCGTTCGGCTTCTTGGGCTGGCTCGCGCCCGTGCGGTACAACGAGCTGCTGCTCGTGGCCGTCGGCATCGGCATCACCTTCGGCGTGGGCGCGACGGCCATCGACGCCTACCCGCGCTTCTTCACCGACGACGCGGGCGACCTCGCGCGCATGAACGGGCTCAACCAGACGATGACCGGCGTGAGCGTGATCCTGGGCCCGGCGCTCGCGGGCTGGATCTCGACCTGGGCCTCGCAGCAGTCGGTCTTCGCCATCCTCGCGCTCGCCCCGCTGCCCGCGATCCTCATCACCTGGTTCACCATCGAGGACTTGCCCGTGGGCGTGCGCGACAGCGACGATTTGCCCTCCGCCGTGAACAAGGGCGGCAACTTCTTCCATGAGGTGGCCGAGGGTGTGCGCATCGTCTTCGGCAGGCCTGAGCTGCGCGTTCTTTTTCTCATCGGGTTCCTCGGGTTCTTCAGCTACGGCGCCTTCGACTCGCTCGAGTCGCTCTTTTACCGCGATGTGCTGCAGGTGGGCTCCGACTGGATGGGGTGGCTCTCGTCCATCTCCGGCATCGGCGGGACGCTGGGGTCGCTGCTCGTGCTGAGGATCCCCAAGAAGCGCTTCTCGACGCTGCTGCTCGCCGTGGCGCTGCTGGTCGTGGGCGCGGGCTCGATGATATACACGGGCACGCCGTTCGTGATGGTGGCCGCCGTGGGCCAGGCGGTGACCGGCATCGGCTTCGGCGCCATGTCGCCCATCCGCACGACCCTCACGCAGCAGCGCTGCGAAGCGGGCGTCATCGGGCGCGTCTCGTCGGTCATGCGCGTGGGCATCAACTCGGCGGGCACGCTACCGCTCATCGTGTCGCCGTTCCTGGCCGAGGTCGTGGGCGTCCAGGGCGTGCTCTTCGGCGCGTCGACCCTCTCGGC
>CAVDQW010000046.1:0-3507 GCA_963610995.1 bacterium
TTGCGCATAAAGAAAGCCTCCCATTTCTCATGTCCAAGAAATGGGAGGCAGTTCAGATCGGGGCTTTCTCACTTCCTTGATTCGCGCGAGCTGCTCGCCAGATCAGGTCGCTCGCTAGAGGTATTTGTGCCAGTCGTCCTCTTCGTCCTCGTCTTCCGTCTCGGCCTGCACGGCCGCGGCTGCCGCGGCCTTCTCCGCGCGCGTCACATAAGCGGCGTCGTTGGCCTCGGGGAACGCGGCGAACGCGTGCTCGAAGCGGTCGAGGTTCTCGTCGCGGCTGCCGCGCGGGATGGCGAAGACGACCTCGGTGGCGGCATGGGTGCCGCTCGCCAGTTCCTCGCGGAACATCTCGGCCACGACCTCGGCGTCCCAGCCGAAGACGCCGCAGCCGAACGCGCCGAGCACGAGCTTCTTGTGGCCGAGGTCGTCGGCGATGGCGAGCACGAAGCGAATGCGGTCGCGCATCGCGGACTTCATGGCGTCATCGGAGACGCGGTACTCGTCGCGCGCGGAACGGGCATAGGGCGCGGCGACCACGATGACGTCGGCGTAGCTGTGGAACTTCTCGCGGTCGAAGCGAACGCGCGGGACGACCAGGCCGCGGTTGCGGTAAAGCGAGCAGTTGATGTTGCGCCGGCGGTTCTCGGCGTACCAGGCCTTCTGCGACTCGAGCGCGGGGTAGAGCGTGGACTCGCTGCACAGGGCCTCCTCCTGTGCCATGGCGCCGCGGATGTAGCCGCCGCCGGGGCTCACGAAACTCGCGAAGTCGAGGACGGCGAGGTCGCATGCGGAGGCGAGGCCGCGCCCGCGCGAGAGAACGGCGGAAACGGAGTCCTCGTCGACGACCGTGACGGTCGGCACGCCGGGCTCGTCGGCCTTGGGCGAGGGCATCGAGTCGTAGACGCGCAGGGACGCGACCGAAGCCGCGATCTCGGAGGCGAAGCGGCGCTCGACGTCCGCGACGTGGCGCTTCGCCTTGGACGCGAGGTTGTCGCGGCGGTCGCCACGGTTGCCGCCGCGGCCGTTTCCGCGCCCTCCGCGGCGATCGTCTGACTTGGTGTAAGTGTTGTTGTAAGCCATATGTCTCCCCTATCGTTCGCTTTCGGAAAGAAGCTCGCGCGCATGAGCGAGCGAGGCGTCGGTGACGTGGCCGCTCAGCATGCGCGCGATCTCGCGCTCGCGGTCCTTGCCGGAAATGGCGGTGATGGTCGTCTCGGGCACGTCGCCGCCCGTCTTGCTCACGAGGTAGTGCTCGTCGGCCACGGAGGCGACCTGCGCCAGGTGGGTGACCACGATGACCTGATGCGTCTTGGCCAGATCGGCGAGAACCGCGGCGAGAGCGACCGCCGTGGCGCCGCCGACGCCCGCGTCCACCTCGTCGAAGACGAGCGTCTCGGCGGAGTCGGACTCGCCGAGCACGACCTTGAGCGCGAGCATGACGCGGCTGACCTCGCCGCCCGAAGCGATCCTGCGGAGCGGGCGTGCGGTGAGGCCGGCGCCCGCGCGGTACTGGAACTCCACGTGCGAGGGGCCTGAGCTCGTCCACTGCTCGCGGGGCAGGCGCTCGGAGGCGACCTCGAGCTCGGCGCTTCCCATCTCGAGCCGCGCCATCTGTGCGCTGACCTCGGCAGAAAAACGCGGCGCAGCCTTAGCGCGGGCCTCGTCGAGGGCGTCGGCCGCGGCCTCGAGGCGCTTCTCGGCGATCACCACGGCCTTCTTTGCGCGCTTGACGGCAGCGCCGCCGTCGGACGCCGCCTCGACGACCTCGCTCGCGGCCTCGCGCCGCTTTGCGACATCGGCCACCGTGGGCCCATAGAGGCGCAAGAGCCCCTTTATGGCCGAGAAGCGCTCCTGCATCCGCTCGAGCTCCTCGGGGTCGAAGTCGAGCTCATCGATATAACCGCGCAGCTCGGAGGCCACGTCCTCGAGGTCGAGCAGCGCGCTTTTGAGCACGTCGGCTTGAGGTGCCAGCGAGGCGTCGTAGCGCACGGCGCCGCGAAGCTCGGCGGCAGCGCTTCTCACGGCATCGAGCGCGCCGCCGTCGGAGGAGCGCGCGCCGCGGGCGGACATCGCGGCCTGCATGAGCGTCTCGGCGTGCTCTGCGCGCGGAAGCTTGGCCTGTATCTCCTCGAGCTCGCCCTCGCGAGGGTCGACCTCGTCGATGCGGCTGAGCACAAGACGCGCTTCCTCGAGCGCCGCCCCGTTCGCGCGGCGAAGCTCGCGAACGCGCAGCAGCTCAGAGGCCGCGTCCTCGGCCTTCTTGAGCGCATCGCGATAGGACTCGAGAGCAACCGAAACGTCGACGCCGGCCCACGCGTCGAGCATCTCGACGTGAGTCTTCACCTGCAGCAGGCGCTGGTGCTCGTGCTGGCCGCAGAGGTCGACCGAGGAGCCGACGGCCGAGGCGAGCTCGCGAACCGACCCCATGCGCCCGTCGATTCGGACGCGCCCTCGCCCGTCCGCGGAGACGAGCCGGGCCGCCACGACGCCCTCGGGGTCGCCGCCGCGCAGATAGAAGCGTCCCTCGACCTCGAGCGCGTCGGCGCCCTCGCGCACCGCGCCAGCGTCCGCGCGCTCCCCCACCAGCAGCTTTATGGACGAGAGAAGCGCAGACTTGCCCGCGCCCGTCTCTCCCGTGAGGACGGTGAGTCCCGGCGCCGGCGCGATGGTCGCATCCTTGATGAGCGCGACGTTTCGTGCGCTGAGCTCATCGATCATTGCTAGCACCCGCCGCCGTAGAAGACGCGCGTGACCGAGCTGTAGAAGCTCTGGGCGCCGCGGTCGAGCAGGATGACGTCCCCGGGGCCGCGCCTCACAGCGGCGCGGGTGGCCCAGCTGGCGTCGTCGGCTCCCACGAACTGCCCGTCGGCGAAGAAGCGGCGCTCCACGGGGCGCTCGGGGCTCATGTCGATCTCGACCACGTCGGAAGGCGAGGTGAGGAAGGCGCGCGCCATGATCTTGTGCGGCGCGATGGGCACGCAGACCATGCCCATGAACTCGGGCGTCACGATGGGGCCGCCGCCGGCAAGCGCATAGCCGGTGGAGCCGGTGGCCGTGGAGACGACGAACCCGTCGCCGCGCAGGCGGTCGATCTTGTTGCCGGAGACGGAGACGTCGAACTCGACCATGTCGCCGCGGCCGCCGCGCGAGACGGCGAAGTCGTTCAGCGCGAAGCTGTGGACGGTGTAGGTGGAGCCGTCGGGCCGCACGAACTCGGACTCGATGTCGAGCGTGGCGCGGTGGCTCACGTGGAGCTCGCCGGCAAGGGCGTCGGACACGAGGGGGATAAGGTCCTCGGGCCCGCCGCTGGTAAGAAAGCCCAGGTGACCGTAGGAGACGCCGAGGATCGGGGTGCCCGTGTAGCCGACGATGCGGGCCGCGCGCAGCAGCGTTCCGTCGCCGCCGAGCGAGACGACGAGGTCGCAGTCGGAGCCGTCCGTGACCTGGTTGGGGAAGAGCTTCTTGTCGTGGGCCCACTTGGCCTCGATGCCCTGGTTATCGAGCCAT
>CAVDQW010000047.1:0-13513 GCA_963610995.1 bacterium
CGCAGGCGCCGAGGTCGGCGACCAGAAGCGCATCGCCACGCCCGCCGCGGCCATCGAGGCCGGCGCCTCGAAGCTCGTCATCGGCCGCCCGATCACCGCAGCCGACGACCCTGTGGACGCCTTCGATGCCATCTGCGCCGAGCTCATGGCTTAATTTAACTAAACCATTAGTTTAGTGTTCAGTTAAAAGCGCCGCTCAGGGCCTGTTTTTAGGTCCTGAGCGGCGTATTTTCTTCCAGGTTCGCCGTATCGTGCGGTAGTTATGAAAATCTTATAGCCGCTGAGCTGGGCTTATTTGAATTGTTCTTGCAATTCTGCAGGTAAATGGGCATAGTATTTCACGGCAAGTCCAGCCGGTCACCGATTCCCGGCAGACATTTCTTTGTTCGCTCTATGTTTGGAGGACACAATGGCTCTACCTCAGCTTTCGCCCGAGCAGCGCAAGGCCGCCCTCGAGAAGGCCGCTCAGGCTCGTCACGAGCGCGCTGAGCTCCGTGAGAAGATCAAGTCCGGCAAGGTCTCCCTGGCCGAGGTCCTGGACTCCGACGATCCCATCGCCAACCGCATGAAGGTCTCCGCCCTCATCGAGTCTCTCCCGGGCTACGGCAAGGCTAAGGCCGCCAAGATCATGGATGAGCTGGGCATCTCCGCCACCCGTCGCGTCAAGGGCCTCGGTGCCCGTCAGCGCGAGCAGCTCATCGAGGCGCTCTCCAAGTAAATTGACGAGGACACCGCATCTTTTCGTCGTGTCCGGACCGTCAGGCGTAGGCAAGGGCACGCTGGTCGCTGAATTGCGCCGGCGTGTTCCTTCCCTAGGCCTGACGGTTTCTGCGACAACGCGAAACCCCCGGGAAGGGGAGAAGGAAGGCGTTTCCTACTACTTCCTCAGCGAGGAAGAGTTCGAGCGCCGGGTACAAGACGGAGAGTTCCTCGAGTGGGCCAACGTCCATGGGAACCGATACGGCACCCTGCGCAGCGAGGCGGAGCGCCTTCTTGACGAGGGTTGTTCCGTCGTCCTCGAGATCGATGTGCAGGGCGGCCTCAACGTGCGTAAGGTGCGTCCCGACACCGTGCTGGTGTTCATCGAGCCGCCGTCTGCCGAGGAGCTCGAGCGTAGGCTTCGCGGCCGCGGCACCGAGGACGAGGCGACCATTCGCCTGCGGCTCTCCAACGCGGCCGCCGAGCTGGCGGCCTCCGCCGATTACGACGAGCATATCGTCAACGACGACCTCGATCGCGCCGTCGGCGAACTCGCCGACCTTATTGATTCATACGAGACGAAGGAAAGGTCTCTTTAGATGTCCGTGACCAAGCCCAGCATCGATACCCTGCTCGAGAAGACCGAGCACAACCCGTTCCTGCTTTGCTCCGTCGCTTCCAAGCGCGCCTGCGATATCAACAACATGATTCGCGGCCAGCACCTGCGCGTCGCGGCGATCCAGGATTTCGACGACATCACCACCGTCGTTTCCGGCAAGGACACCGTCTCCATCGCTATGGAGGAGATCGAGTCCGGCACCCTCAGCTTCGTCAAGGACGAGTTTGACGAGGACATCAAGGGCGCCAACAGGATCGCCGACTAACCATGACCGAGAGACTCTGCCTCGTTCACTATCACGAGATCGGGCTCAAGGGCAAGAACCGCTCGACCTTCGAGAACCAGCTGGTAAACAACCTCCATCGCGCCCTCAAGAATTTCGAGGTCCGCGATATCCAGCGCATTTCGGGCTATATCGTCGCCGAGTCCGCAGATCGCCAGGCCTCCGAGTCCATGGCCGAGGCCATCAGGCGCGTGCCCGGCGTGGCACGCGTCTCTTTGGCGTATAAGTGCGGGCTCGACGAGGCCGAGTTTATCGCCGCCGCTATCCAGGCGCTCGGCGAGGCCGGCGATTTCCATAGCTTCAAGGTGCATGCGCGCCGCAGCTCGACGACGTATGAGCGCCACACGCTCGAGATGAACCAGCTCGTGGGCTCGGCTCTTTGCGAGGCCTTCCCCGAGAAGAAGGTCGATGTCCACAACCCCGACGTCACCGTCGTCGTTCATGTTGTTCAGGGGTCCACTTACGTTTACGCTGCTTCCGCGCCTGGAGTCGGCGGCCTTCCCGTGGGAACGGCCGGCAAGGTCATGACGCTGCTTTCCAGCGGCTTCGACTCACCGGTCGCCACGTGGATGGTTGGGCGCCGCGGGGCCATTTGCGTGCCGATCCACTTCTCCGGGCGTCCCCAGACGAGCGATATGAGCGAGTGGCTTTGCCAGGACATCGTTGATGCCCTGGCGCCTTCAGGGGTCGTCGGCCGCATGTACGTCTGCCCGATCGGCGACAAGCAGCGCGAGATCTCGCTCGCCGTGCCCCAGAGCCTTCGCATCATCATGTATCGTCGATTGATGTTCCAGGTTGCCGAGCGCGTGGCCGCCCTTGAGGGCGCAAAGGCGCTCGTTACCGGCGAATCGCTCGGGCAGGTCGCGTCCCAGACGCTCGAGAACATCCACGCCGTCGATGAATGCGTGAACATCCCGGTGCTGCGGCCGCTCATCGGCTCCGACAAGCAGGAGATCATTCGCCGCGCACAGGAAATCGGAACCTACGATATCTCCTGCCAGACGGCGCCCGACTGCTGCACGCTCTTCATGCCGAGGCGTCCGGAGACCCATGCACGCATGGAGCAGGTGCTCGAGGCCTGGGACAGCTTCGATCACGACGCCATGCTCGAGGAGCTGGTCGCGAATATCGAGTACAAGGACTTCAACCAGTGCCCGAGTTACCATGCTCCTAAGGGGCGTTTGCGGACCTTCCATTCGGAACTCGGTCCGGCTCCTGAGAAGCGCGTCGATAGGTCTGCTGAAGCTTAAACACTCGCAACGGTTGTATTTTCAAACGCATCGCATCCTATGCGATGCGTTTTTTGTTTGCGAATAACGTGTGAAGATGACCCGTCATTTTGTTGAATTTCCCATTCTTTCGCAGGTCCCTTACCAGCAGTTTGTTTAAAACGGGGAAGAATTCCGGAAGAATTCGGTTAGGATTCCGCAAGACAATTTTAACTATTTTGCGATTGCGGCTAATGTGACGCTCCCTCATCGCCGACGATGTGCACGGGGGTGGTCACTATGTCGCAGCTTCATAAACCGGGTTTGCTCACACGGGCTCGTCGAATGGCGACTCGCTATGGCGTCACGGGTGGAAAGGTCGCGGCCGGCCTTCTCTGTGTGGTGCTTGTTTGTGCGGCGGCCTTGGGGATTTGGCTTCAAGGGTCGTATCCAGGTGTGGTCGTGGAGCGCTCTTCCGCATCTGCGTCCTCCAATTCCGACGGTTCTGCGGGGGAGGCGGCGCAGAGCGCCTCGAAGGCGACCTCTGAGGTGGTCGTGCATGTGGACGGCGCCGTCGCGTCTCCAGGCGTTTTCTCGCTTGCGGAGGGATCGCGCGTGAACGACGCCGTTCTTGCGGCCGGCGGGCTCGAGGAGTCGGCCGACACGTCGACGGTAAATCTCGCGGCCCCGCTTTCCGACGGCGCGAAGGTCCATATCCCCACAACCGAGGAGCTCGCGAGCGCAACAACGAGCACTGCCGAGTCCGGCGGACAGTCCGGCTCCGGCACCGCTTCGAATGGTTTGGTGAACATCAACACGGCGACCTCCACGGAGCTGCAAACGCTTTCGGGGGTGGGCGAGGCGACGGCCCAGGCGATTATCGAGGATCGCGAGTCGAACGGTCCGTTCACCTCTCCTGAGGACCTCATGCGCGTTTCGGGCATCGGTGAGAAGAAGTTCGCCAAGGTAAAAGAGCATATCTGTGTTTAAGCTTCCGCCGAAACCGCCGAGGCCCGCGATTCCCGCCATCGCGTTCGGCCTGATTGCGGCGATGCTCTGTTCCCAGGCGATACTGCGCTCCCAGGAGGGCTGGGTTGCAACCGCTCGCGCCGTCGCGGCGGTTTCGGCCCTCTGCCTTGCCGTTGGTTTGGCGCTATATTTGAGGACATCGAGCGCCGTTGGCTCAACCATGTGCGTCGTCTGCCTGGTCAGCATCTTGAGCTGCGCCTGCTCGTCTGTATCTGCGTCCAGGCTCATCTCCTCAGCTGAATCCCTAAGTTCCTCCGCGGTGTCGTCATGGAGTTTCGAGATCGTCTCCGATATGACCCAGGGGTCCAGCTCCTGGAGGGGCCGTGCGAGGGCAGTCGGTCCCAATGGGGAGAGCGGCACGGTGTGGCTGTCCTGCTCTGAAGAGCTGATTCGGGGCAATACGGTCCGAGGCGTCGGTCGCTTCAAAGCAAACGGCTCCGATGAGTGGGGGAGGAACTCTTCCGGACAAGGGATTTGCGGGACGGTGACGCTTCTACGGGTAAAGAAGCGCTCGGATGCCGAGGGCATCTACGGTCGGATTCTGAGCTTTCGCCGATCCATCGTGGAAGCGTTTTATCCGAAGGGGGAGAAGCCTGCGTCCGGGGCGGTTCTCGCCGGCCTTGTCTGCGGGTATTCCGAGCCGGTGAAGGAGCTCGGCCTAAGCGACGACTTCGCTGCTTGCGGAGCCTCGCATCTGATCGCGGTATCCGGCAGCCATCTCGCGCTCGTCTCGTCGCTTCTCGCGGGAGTCATTATGAAGACGCGGATGCGCGGAGCGGTGAAGGTCCTTTGTCTGTTCGTGGCAACAGGCGTGTTCGTGCTGTTTTGCGGAAGCCCGCTTTCCGCGGTCAGGAGCTGGCTTATGGCTCTTGCCGCCGGGGTCGCGGAGCTTTCCGGCCGAAGGGGGCACCCGTTGTCCGCCATGGGCCTTATGGCGTGCCTCATCGTGTTGGTGGACCCATCTTCCTCAGGCCAGATGGGCTTCGTCCTCTCTCTTCTGTGTGTCTCCGGAATCTGCCTGTTCGGCAAGTACACCGAGCATCAGCTCCTCTGCTTGACCCTCGTCCGGAACCCCGTGTTTCGTGCCCCGGAATGGGCAAGGCCTCACGTTCGTCGTGCCAAGAGCTACATCTACCAGGCCATATCGACGACGCTGGTCTGCCAAATCGTTTCGGCGCCCGTGTGCCTTCCGGCTTTTGGCAAACTGTCGATCGTCGCGCCTCTTGCGAACATCGTCCTCGGTGCCCTGTTCACGCCGCTGCTTGCGCTCGGCGTCGTTTCGGCGCTCATCGTCCTCGTTGTTCCGGCGAGTGCGGTCCTTTGGCCTGTTGGCGCGGTCTCTGCCGTCTTTATACGTGCCCTCAACTTCTTTGCCGCGCTCCCGTACGCCTGTATAGCCGTTGACGTCGATTCACCGATTCTCTGGGGCCTGCTCGCCGCTTCGGCCAGCCTAGTTTTGGTCTTCTGGCCCAGGGTCTCCAAAGGGGCTTTTGCGGCTGTCGCGGGATCGCTCGTCGCGGTCGTGCTCTTCTCCCTTATCCGCTGGAGATATTTTGCTCCGGCGTCGATATGTGTCCTGGACGTCGGCCAGGCCGATGCCATTCTTGTTCGCGACGGTTCTTCTTCCCTGATGGTCGATTCAGGGGTCGATTCGCAGGTTGCCGCCGCCTTGGCTAGAAACCACGTGGTCCATCTCGACGCAATCGTGCTCACGCATCTGGACGACGACCATGTCGGTGGCCTGGACGACCTCGTCGGCCTCGTTGACTGCGACTGCGTCTATGTTGCCTCGGGGGTGGGCGACGCCCTGCCATCAGAGCTCAGGCAAACCATTCTTGGCCTGACCGGGCATGACGCGGCTGAGCTCGCCTATGGGGAGCGTCTGTGCGTCGGGTCGTATTCCGCTCGTATGGTCTGGCCGCAGGAGCGGGTGATCGGTGACGAGAACGCCGACTCCGTGGTGCTCGATGTGACGTACTCGAATGGCGCATCCAGCCTCTCCGCGCTTCTCACGGGGGACGCCGAGGACGATCAACTCAAGCAAATCCTGGCCTCTGGCGATATCGGCGACATCGACTTCCTCAAGGTCGGGCATCACGGATCCGCCGCATCTATTGAGCCCGAGGAAGCCGCCGTGCTTCTTCCCGAGGTCTCGGTTGCGAGCGCAGGAGAGAACAACCGATACAAACATCCCCGGCAGGATTGCATCGATGCGCTCGAGGGGGTGGGATCAAAGTTCCTCTGCACAAAGGACGTGGGCGATGTGACGGTACGGCCAGGTTCTAATGGGCCGCAGGTCATCTGCCAAAACAGCTCGTTGATAACTGAATAGACGCTACGGCTCAGGGCAGACGGCGGCGCCTCCGAGTGACTAATCGAGGAGGTGGTGACTATGGATGTGTCAGACGTGATCGCTCTTATCGCGCTCGTGCTGGCCGCCATCAGGCTCGGCATGAACATAAAGAAGTAGCCGCCCCTATAAGCTAGGAACGGCCGCCTCACACGCTAGAAACGTGAAACTGGAGGCGTGCCAGCCCCTCGCCCGGGCTTGCCGCCTGTCCTGAATTGTAGCGCCCACCTGCATCCTCCTCAAGGGTTATGATTGCCCTCGTCGAAAGGAATCGTATGCCCGCAAACGCCTCGCTCCTCAGCGCCTATCTCGCCGTCGGACCCGACGAGCTCAAACGCAAAGAAACGCTCGCCCGCCTTAAGGCTAAGGTGTCGGGACCTTTCGAGGCGTTCAACCTGGAGGAGATCGAGCCTGCCCCAGACCTTGAACCGGTACAGGTCGCGAGCTCCCTCAACGCGCTTCCCATGGGTGCCGATACCCGCATCGTGATTATCGAGAACGCCGAGAAGCTCCCGAAGCCCGTGTCAGAGGCCATAGTCTCCTACCTCAAGGACCCGAACCCTGCTTGCACGTTGTGCCTTACCGCGACGACGCTCGCCAAGACGACGAGGCTCTATAAGGCTGTCGCCAAGGTCGGTCCCAAGGCGATCATCGATTGCTCCGCCAAGAAGGGCCGCGAGCTCGGCCCGTATGTGCAGAAGCTCGCGCAAGCTCACGGCTTGACCATAGCGCCCGACGCCGCCACGGAGCTTGTTGCCCGCGTGGGGGAGTCCACGACCATGCTCGACACACAGCTCGCCGGTTTGTCCGCCCTTCTCGGCGGGGTCGGTAACGTCACGGTCGATCTTATTGAGAAAAACGTTGCCCGCATCGTCGAGGTGAAGCCCTGGGAATTCCTCGACAAGCTTTCTCAGCGCGATATAAACCGCAGCCTCCAGCTCCTTCACCTGCTCGAGGGCAACTCCGCTATCGGCCTCGTATCGCTCATCACGAGTCGTGTTCGCGAACTGATCTGCGCTAGAAGCCTGGCCCAAAGGGGCGAGTCCGGTCGCCTCGCCTCCGAGCTCAAGAAGGCCGACTGGCAGGTTCGCAACCTCAGTCGCTGGGCCCAATCTTTCCGTAAAGGCGAGCTTGAGCACATTCTCGCCCTCTGCGCCCAATCAGACGCCTCCCTAAAATCCGGCGCCGACGAATCCACAACCCTCGTCACCCTGGTCATGAGTTTTGCCAGGTAATGCGTTTTGCGCAGCAAAACAGCACTCTTAAAACCCTTGCTCAACAGCTTCCGGCAAGTAGCTTCTTCGGGCTTACGAGGCAGGGTCGTCGTCGGGGCCCTTTTCTGCTGAGTTTGACGAGCTCCCGGCACGTGAATTTGCTGTTGGCACAGTTCCCGCATGAGCCGGACGTGACTTAATGTCACGTCCGTGCGAAGAGGACTGTTTGAGCACAACAGCAAATTCACGTGCCGGGAGCGTACGGGCGCCAAAAGAAAAGGGCCCCAGGCAGCACCCCGGGACCCTTGGCACGTTCTATAAGAAGAAGCTACTTGATAGTGTTGACCAGCTTCTGGACGCCAGACTTGCGCTGAGCAGCCTGGTTCTTGTGGATGATACCCTTGGAAGCGGCCTTGTCGAGGAGCTTGCCGGCCTTGTTGGCGGCAGCCTGAGCGGTCTCGACGTCCTTGGCCTCAACGGCGGTGCGGACAGCCTTGACGGCGGTCTTGAGCTCGGAGCGGACTGCGCGGTTGCGGACGCGAGCCTTCTCGGCGGTGATGATGCGCTTCTTCTGCGACTTGATGTTAGCCACGTGCGGTTCCTTTCGATTTCTAATACATGAGCCCTCTTGCGGAACCGATTGTGGGGTTTGTCGGCTCCTGACACGGCGAGGTCAACTTCGCGAGTATAGCATGTCGACCGCGATTTCGCTATGATTCATCCCATGACTACTTTTGATACCTCACATATTCGCAACTTCTCTATCGTTGCGCACATCGACCACGGCAAGTCGACCATCTCTGACCGCATCCTCGAGCTCACCCACACGGTGGAGGAGCGCGACATGGAGGCCCAGCTGCTGGACACCATGGACATCGAGCGCGAGCGCGGCATCACGATCAAGTCGAACGCCGTGCGCGTGGCCTACGATGCGGACGACGGCGAGACCTACCAGTTCAATCTTATCGACACCCCTGGGCACGTCGACTTCACCTATGAGGTGAGCCGATCGCTCGCGGCCTGCGAGGGCGCCGTCCTCGTCGTCGACGCGACGCAGGGCGTGGAGGCCCAGACCGTCTCCAACGCCACGCTCGCCATGAACGCGAACCTGGACATCGTCCCCGCCATCAACAAGATCGACCTTCCCTCGGCGCATCCCGAAGAGGTTAAGGGGGAGATCGAAGAGGACCTCGCCATCCCCGCCGACGACGCGGTCTGCGTCTCGGGCAAGACGGGCGAGGGCGTCCACGATTTGCTCGAGGCCATCGTCTTTCTCGTCTCTCCGCCCGAAGGCGACGCGAAGGCCCCGCTCAAGGCCCTTATCCTCGACTCGTACTTCGATGAGTATCGCGGCGTAGTCGCCACGGTGCGCGTGTTCGACGGCTCCATCAAGAAGGGGCAGACCCTTCGCATGATGCAGTCCGGGCATGACTTCCTGGTCGACGGCGTGGGCGTCAAGCGCCCGGCCGAGCAGCTGCTCGACGTTCTCGGCGTCGGAGAGGTCGGTTTCGTCGTGACGGGCCTCAAGGACCCGGACGCCGTGCGCGTCGGCGACACGCTCACCTATGCCGAGCGCCCGACCGAGGAGCCGCTGCCGGGCTACCGCGAGGCGAAGCCGATGGTCTTCACCGGGCTTTTCCCCATCGACAACAAGGACTACGAGAACCTTCGAGACGCCCTCGACAAGCTGCACGTCAACGACCCGTCGCTCACCTGGGAGCCGGAGACCTCCATCGCGCTGGGCTTCGGTTTCCGCGTCGGTTTCCTGGGCCTTCTTCACATGGAGGTCGTGAAGGAGCGCCTGGAGCGCGAATTCAACCTCTCGCTCATCGCCACGTCGCCTTCCGTGGACTACCACGTCTATAAGACCGACGGCACCATGATCGAGGTCCGAAGCCCCCAGGACCTGCCCGACGTAACCCGCATCGAGCACATCGAGGAGCCGTACCTCAATGCCAAGGTTATCGTGCCCCCGGAGTTCACGGGCGCGGTCATGCAGCTCGGCATTGAGCACCGCGGCGAGATGCGCGACATGGTCTATCTCACCGAGAAATCGGTCGAGATGCACTTCGACATCCCCCTTGCAGAGCTCATTCTCGACTTCTTCGACCAGCTCAAGAGCCGCACGAAGGGCTATGCCTCGCTCGACTACGAGTTCTCCGAGTATCGCACGAGCGACCTCGTCAAGCTCGATATCCTGCTCTCCGGCGACGAGGTAGACGCGCTCTCGTTCATCGTCCACAAGGACAAGGCCTACAACCTCGCGCGCGGCCTTTGCGATAAGCTCAAGGAGATCATCCCGCGCCAGCAGTTCGAGGTCCCCATCCAGGGCGCCATCGGCAACAAGATCATCTCCCGTTCCACGGTCAAGGCGGTGCGCAAGGACGTCCTCGCCAAGTGCTACGGCGGCGACGTCTCGCGTAAGCGTAAGCTGCTCGAGAAGCAGAAGGAGGGCAAGAAGCGCATGAAGGCGATCGGCTCGGTCGAGGTGCCGCAGGAGGCGTTCCTCGCCGTTCTGAAGGTGGATGACGAGTAGTGGGGGAGACTTTGCCCAATACATGTTGCAATCCCAGCGACGTCCTGGCCGAGTTCGGTCCGGGCGTCGGCCTTTGTGGCGAGCTGAAGCCCTTCGCTAACGGTGCCCGCGACGTTTCCCTGGCGGAGCGTCTTGCCAATAACCCGCTGCTCATGGCTCCTATGGCCGGCGTCACCGACTCCGCTTACCGCATGGTGGCCCGTGCCGGCGGCGCGGACCTCGCGTACTCCGAGATGGTTTCCTGCGCCGGCCTTCATTATGGGGGCGCCGGAAGCTGGGAGTTGACGGAGCTCGCCGAGGGCGAGCCGGACCTCGCGGTTCAGCTCTTCGGCAGCAGGCCCGAGCTGTTTTCCGAGGCCGCCGCCGGTGTCGCGCAGCGTTTGGGCGACAAGCTCGTCCTCATCGACATCAACATGGCGTGCCCCGTGCCAAAGGTCACCAAGAAGGGCGAGGGGGCGGCTCTCATGGAGACGCCTGAGGTTGCCGAGGAGCTCGTGAGGGCGTGCGTGAGCGCGCTTGAACCGTTTGGCGTCCCGGTGACCGTGAAGATTCGTCGGGGCCGCCGCGACGGGTCTGAGGTCGCGCCGGAGTTCGCCAAACGTATGGCGGCGGCCGGCGCCCAGGCGGTGGCCGTGCACGGTCGCTATGCCACGCAGTTCTATACGGGGCAGTCCGACCGCGACGTCGTTGAGCGCGTGGTCGACGCAGTCGACGTGCCGGTCATCGGCTCCGGCGACGTGCGAAGCGCCCAGGACGCGGCGGCTATGCTCCGGGATACCGGCGCCACCGCTGTTATGGTCGCGCGAGGCAGTTACGGCAACCCTTGGATCTTTAGCCAGGCTAAGGAGATCCTTGCGGGGCGCGAGCCTCTTCGGGCAACGCTCGTTCAGCGTGTGGAGGCGTTCGAGTGCCATATGAGAATGCTTTCGGCTACGGGCGCTCACCTCAAACGTGGTCGCAGCCTTGCCACCTGGTATTTGCGGGGCATGCCTGAGGCCGCCTACTGGCGGGGGCGCGCCAATGAATGCACCACCCTCGATGAGTTTCTCGGCGTGAGCGCCGAGCTGAAGACCGCGATGGCTGAAGCGGAGATCGATGACTGACCAAAACTGGGGCGCCCGTCTGCATCAGGCGGGCGCCTATTCCTTATATCTGCACATCCCTTTCTGTGCGCAGAAATGCTCCTACTGCGATTTTGCGTCCTGGGCCACGCGAAGAGGCGATCCCCTTATGGCCAAGTACGCGGGCGCACTGGCGCGACAGGTCCGCGAGGCGAGCGATGCCGGTCTCCTCGATAACGTTCGCACCGCATACATCGGAGGCGGCACTCCGAGTCTTATGGGGCCGGATGCGCTGGGCTCGCTCATCGGCTGCGCGGCCAGCCTGGGGGTGGGGGAGCTCAGCTTCGAGGCGAACCCCGATTCGCTCAGCGACGAGGTGTTGACGTGTGCGGTTGAGGCCGGAGCGACTCGTGTTTCCATCGGCGTGCAGAGCCTCAGCGACCCGGAGCTTATTCAGCTCGGTCGGCTTCATGACGCATCCTGCGCCGTCGACAGGGTTCGGGCGGCAGCAACTTCTGGGCTTGATGTCTCTTGTGACTTAATGTGCGCCATTCCGCTTCAAAGCGATGGCTCATGGGACCGGACTTTGTCGCAATTCCTGGAGTTGGGGGCAGGGCATGTGAGCGTGTATCCCCTTATGATCGAAGAGGGCACGCTGTTCGAGAAGCGTTTTGACGATTCCGATTGCTCCTGGAACTCTGATGTGGTCCAGGCTGCTCATATGGAAAAGGCTCGAGTTAAGCTCGAGGGTAACGAATTCAAGCGTTATGAGGTGGCTAGCTATGCAAAGTCTAATCAAGCTTGCAAGCACAACATCGCTTATTGGACGGGACGGCCGTATCTGGGCCTTGGAACAAAAGCCTCAAGTATGCTAACCCTCGAGGGGTACCTGAGACTTTCTAAAGTGATTTGTTCGCTACCAGCGCCGACTTCGGAAGCATCTCGCGTGCGCTTAACCGTTAAGAACGGGCGGGAGGAGATCGTCCGTGACCCGCAATTGGCGGCGCTGCGGTTCGACATAGAGTTTCTAACCGAAGAACAAGCCGCTGCCGAGGACCTGATGCTCGGTGCGCGCCTTGCGGACGGATTGGACCCCTCCCTCGTCGCTCATGCGCGCCGTGTTCTTCCCGGCGGTGCGCTGGACGAGTGTCTTGATGGGCTGGTACGGGACGGCTATATCAAAAACTGCTCAGGTCGGTATCTCCCCACCGAACGTGGCTGGCTTCTTGGAAACGAGCTCTACGGCAGGCTTTGGGGGCTCGCACCCGGCGAGGTGGCCGAGGCCTAGCTCCGTTCATCGCTTCATCGGCGCGTCCGTCGACTCTGCGCTCCGGATGTCGCTTTGCGCGGGTAGGCTTCTTTTCGAGGGGTTGTTCGAAGAGGCGCACTATCCGCGCCGCGACTATGGAGAGGAATGCCGATGAGCGCAATCGCACCAAAGCTCCTGGAACCTATTAAAGTCGGTCCCGTCGAGCTCAAGAACCGTGTCATGTTCCCGCCGCTCACCACCGGGTATGAGGAGCGCGATGGCTCCATAGGCGCCCGGAGCCTTGCGTTCTACGAGCGCTTGGCAAAGGGCGGCGTCGGCTACATCGTCATCGGCGACGTTGCCCCTGTGATGACGGCGAGCCCCACGCCCAAGCTCGCGACCGACGAGCAGATTCCCGCTTTCGCCAAGCTTGCCGACACACTTCACGCCCATGGCGCCAAGGTCGCGCTACAGCTCTTCCACCCCGAGTACGACGTGCCCGGGGTTGGCCGCATGGTCATGGCCTCCGGCGCGGCGGCCCGTGAGGCCCAAAAGGCCAAGGCCTCCGGCGACATGGCCACGTTCGAGTCCAAGATGGCGGAGTCGAACAAGATCCGCACCGAGGCTTATGCCAAGCTCCACCACGATATGCAGCACTTCGTCTCCGAGGCGTCCGTCGACCAGCTCCATCAAATTCGCGACGCCATCGCGGCCGCCGCTGCCCGCGCGCAGAAGGCGGGCATCGATGCCATAGAGGTCCACGGCGACCGCATTGTGGGCTCGCTCTGTTCGGCTGTTTTGAACCACCGCACCGACGAGTACGGAGGCTCCTTCGAGAACCGCATGCGCTATGCGCTCGAGGTCGTGGCCGCCATCAAGGCCGCGGCGCCCGGGCTCATGCTCGAGTACAAGCTCCCCGTCATCATGCGCAACTCCGACGGGTCCCCGCGCGGCAAGGGCGGCCTTGAGACCGACGAGGCGTGCGAGTTCGCGAAGCTCCTCGAGGCGGCCGGCGTGGACATGATCCAGGTCGCACAGGCCAACCACACGGGCAACATGGGCGACACGATCCCCCCGATGGGCACCATGCCCTACAACTGGACGCTTCCTGTGGCCGAGCGGGTGAAGTCCCTCGTATCGATCCCCGTGGCCACGGTGGGGCGCGTCATCAGCATCGAGGCGGGCGAGAAGATCCTGGCCGACGGATCCGCCGACGTCATCGGCTACGGACGCTCGCTGCTCGCGGACCCCGACATCGCGCTCAA
>CAVDQW010000048.1:0-4089 GCA_963610995.1 bacterium
GTCGACCACGGGCGCGTCGGAGCCGGGATAGCTGAACCCGACCTCTTTCATGGTGATGACCTTCTTGCCGAGGCGGCTCACGGCGAGGCGCTTGAGCTCGAGCGGGTTTCTCAGCGGCGGGTCGTTGGCGATGAGTTCGCGGGCGGCGTCGATGCGGAACTTCGGCTTGCTCGTGCGGGCCTTCGGGCCGTGCGCGAGCCAGTTCAGCTCCTTGCGAAGCGTGTTCTGGCGGCGCTCCTCCATGACGGCGGCCTGGCGGTCTCGCTCGCAGCGCTGCTGGATGTAGGCGGAGTAGCCGCCCTCGAACGGCGTGACCTCGCGGTCGTGGACCTCCCACATGTGCTCGCAGACCTCGTCCAAAAACCAGCGGTCGTGCGTGACGACGAGAAGGGCGCCCTGACCAGCGGGCCAGTAGCGCTTGATCGCCTCGGCGAGCCAGGTGATGGCCCCCATGTCGAGATGGTTCGTCGGCTCGTCCATGAGCATGACGTCCCAGGTGCCGGAGAGAAGGCGCGCGAGGTCGCAGCGGCGGCGCTGGCCGCCGGAGAGCTCGCCCACGAGGCCGTTCCAGTCCAGGTCGCCGATGAGCTCGTCGATGATGCCGCGGATGCGCGGGTCGCTCGCCCAGATGTACTCGGGGGTATCGCCCACGACGGCGTGGCAGACGGTCTCGTCGTCGCTGAGGGAGTCGCTCTGGCCGAGGTAACCGACGTGGATGTTGTTTCGCCAGGTCACCGATCCGGAGTCGGGCTCGACGAGGTGTCCAGCGATGTCGAGAAGCGTCGACTTGCCGTCGCCGTTCTTGCCGACGATGCCGATGCGCTCGCCCTCCATGATTCCGATGGTGAGGTCGTCGAGCACGCGCTTGTTGGGCCACTCGTGGCCGACGTGCTCCATGCCGATGAGGATTCCCATATGGTTTAAGCCTCCTTGGCCATGTTGCAGAGAAGGGCGATCTCAGCAGCATATCCGGGCAGGTCATTGGGGGTCTCGAGGATCATGGGGAGACCGGCAAGGCGGGGGTTTCTCACCACAGCGCGGAAGGTCTCGAGCCCGAGCACGCCCTGACCGATCTTCTCGTGGCGGTCCTTGTGGGAGCCCAGCGGGTTCTTCGAATCGTTAAGGTGCAGCGCGCGCAGGCGGTCGAGGCCGACGACGCGGTCGAACTCGTCCAGAACGCCGTCGAGGTCGGACACGATGTCGTAGCCGCCGTCGGCCACATGGCAGGTGTCGAGGCACACCCCGAGCAGCTCATCGTGCTCGGTGCCGTCGATGATGCGCGCGAGCTCCTCGAAGCTGCGGCCCACCTCGGTGCCCTTGCCCGCCATGGTCTCGAGCAGCACCGTCGTGCGGATACCGGGCTCGAGCACCTCGTTCAAGCCCTCACAGATAAGGCGGACGCCCTCATCGGCGCCCTGCTTGACGTGGCTGCCGGGATGGAAGTTGTAATAGTTGCCCGGCAGGCTCTCCATGCGCTCCAGATCGCCCGCCATGGCGCGGCGGGCGAATTCGACCGTCTCGGGCTTGGCCGAGCAGAGGTTCATGGTGTAGGGAGCGTGCGCGACGAGTCGGCCGAAGCCGTTGGCCTCCATGAGCGACCGAAGGGCGGCCACGTCGGCGGGGTCGAGCGCCTTGGCGTTGCCGCCGCGCGGGTTGCGCGTGAAGAAGGCGAAGGTATCGGCGCCGATTCCGAGCGCCGTCTTGCCCATGGCCTCGTAGCCGTCCGAGGTCGAGAGGTGGCATCCGATGGTGATATGGGGCATTTATCGGTTCCTTAGCAGGTCGCGGACGTGGTCCAAAACGATATTCGCGACGTCCTCGAGCGGCAGCGTATCGTGCTGCTCGACGCCCGCGGAGGTGACGACGGCGATTCGATTCGTGTCGGACCCGAATGTGGAGTCGGCGCGGCTCACGTCGTTGGCGATGATGGCGTCCGCGCCCTTTCGCTCGAGCTTGGCCTCCGCGTTGGCGAGAAGGTCGTTCGTCTCGGCGGCAAAGCCGACGACGACGCGGTCGGCCTTCTCGCGGCAGAGCTCGGCCAAGATGTCGGTCGTCTCCACGAGCTCGATGGAATCGAGGCGCTCGTATGCCTTCTTGAGCTTGTGGTCGGCGGGGTGAGCCGGCGTATAGTCGGCGACGGCAGCGGTGCAGACGGCGGCATCGGAACCGGCGAAGGCTTCGACGGCGGCGCTGTGCATCTGGGAGGCCGAGACCACATCGACGCGCGAGACGCCCTCAGGGCACGCAAGCGACGTGGGGCCGGAAACGAGTGTGACCTGCGCTCCGCGACGAGCCGCGGAGGCGGCGATGGCGTAGCCCATCTTGCCCGTGGAGGCATTGGCGATGTAGCGCACGGGGTCGATCGCCTCGTGCGTGGGACCGGCGGTGACGAGGAGCCGCACGGCAACGAGGTCCTGCTCAGGGGCTTTCTCGGCGAGCAGATGGAGCGTGTCCGCGACGATGTCGTTTACGTCGGCGAGCTTGCCCTCCCCCACATCGCCGCAGGCAAGACGGCCCTCGACGGGCAGCACAAAGCGGACCCCGCGGGCCTGCAGGCACTTGAGGTTCGCCTGCGTGGCGGGGTTTCTCCACATGTGGACGTTCATGCCGGGCGCGACGAGCACGGGACACGCGCAGGCAAGCAGCGTCGTGGAGAGGGCGTCGTCGGCGATGCCCGCGGCCATCTTGGCCATCACGTTGGCCGTCGCGGGGACGACGACGCAGGCGTCGGCCCACTCGGCGTAGTCGATGTGGGGAATAGCGGTCTCGGGGTTCGCGTACAGGTCGCCGCAGACGGCATGGCGCGTCAGGGCCTCGAAGGTCGCGGCGCCGACGAAGCGCTCGGCGTCGGCCGTCATGGCGACGCGCACCTCGCAGCCTGCCTTCTGAAGCCCCCTGAGCACCTCGCACGCCTTGTACGCGGCGATGCCTCCGCAAACGGCGAGCAGCACTTTCTTAGCCCTTACCTGGTCGTTATTCGAAGCCATTACGCCTCGGCCTCGCCATCACCGGTGATGAGGATGCGGTGGCAATACGGGCACTCGGTGATCTGCGGGCCGCGGGCGAGGTCGTGGTAGAGGCTCGGCTGGAGCTTGACGCGGCAGGTCGAGGGGACGTTGCCGGTGAGGGTCTCGACGGCAAGGCCGCCGAAGCGCTTGCGGGCGGCCTCATACTTGGCCATGACGTCCTCGGAGATCTCGGACGCGGCGGCCTCGCGGTCGCGGTTCAGCTCGATGATGCGGGCGCGAACGGTCTTGGAGTCCTCGTCGAAGGAGGCCTGGGTCGACTCCTTCTCGGCGACCAGGCGCTCTGCCATCTTCTGGGCGTTGGCCTCGGCGAGCTGCAGCTTCTCGAGTCGCTCGTTCAGGGGCCCGAGCTGGTGCTCGCACTTCTCGGTCACCTTGTCGAGATGGGTGAGCTGGTCCTCGACATCGCGCGCCTCGCGGTGGGTGAGACTCTTGTTCTCGGCCTCGGAGAGCACACGCTCGCGGACCTGGCGGTAGTGCGAGATGTCGGCGTTCATGTCGCAGATGTCGATCTCGGCGTCCTTGCGCTGGCCGGTGATCTTCTTGAGCTCGACGGCGACCTTCTTCTGCGCGAGGGTGATCTTCTTGAGGCGGTCCTGCTGCGGGAGCTTCTGAAGGGTGGACGCGTTGCGGAGAAGCTCTATGTCGATCTCTTGCAGGCGCTGGAGGGCGGTGGCCTCGGACATGGTTTCCTCTTTTCGATAAAGGGGCTTGCTATTCGTGTACAACCAGGTTGAGCAGTGGTTTATTTCTTCTTGGTGCGTTTGCTCACGACGTCTAGTAGCGTGGTAACGAAGGCCTCGAGGTCGGCGTCGTCGGCGCGCTCGTCGAAGCTGACGCGAAGGGAGCCGAGCGCCTCTTGGCGCGGGATGCCCATGGCGGAGAGCACGTGCGAAGGGTCCAGGGAGCCGGACGAGCAGGCGGAGCCGGCGGAGACCTCGAAGCCGGCATCGTCGAGCGCGAGAACGAGCGTCTCGGAGTCGAGCGCGGGGATGAGCAGGCTCACGGTGCCGGGGAGCTTATCGAAGCCGACCTCGCCGTCGACAGAGGGCTTAATGCCTGT
>CAVDQW010000049.1:0-2382 GCA_963610995.1 bacterium
CGTTCGCGCAGGTCACCCGAGCCGAGCTCGCCGAGGGCGACTCGATGCTCGACGCTGGCGTGCGCTACATCCTCGAACAGGGCATCGACGAGGAGCTCGCGCGATCCAGGGTGCCGATCGTCCGCATGAACGAGATCTACGGGCTCAACACCATGACAGCATCGATCATGGTGCACGGCACCTGTCTCGGCCGCGCGATGATGGTCGAGCACGACCATGCCTTCGGCGAGGCGGACCGCGAGGTCTTCGAGCTCTTCGTGCAGCTCGCCGGCCAAGAGCTGCAGAAGACCGGCTTCCTCACCCTCGGAGGCCCGCAACAGGGGCCGTACTTCCTGGGTCGCCTGCTCGACGACGAGCACCCGAACCCGATCTCGACCAGCAGGCGCATGCAGCTCGTGGGTTTCATGCCCCTCTCCTCGCTCTTCGTGCTGTGCATAAGATCCGCCGGAGGCGTGCTCGACACGAGGTCCGCCGAGAGCATCCGCGGACAGCTCCAGCCGGTGCTCCACCACAGCCTCATCGCCCTGTACGAAGGCGAGATCGTGGCGCTCGTGAGCCGCTCCGACGCGCCGAGGCTCCCCGATGGCGACGAGGCCGTCCTTGCGCGCGTCGCCGCGTCGAACAGCCTGTTCATCGGCGTGAGCAACGCCTTCGAGGAGGCCACCGACATCCGAGCCCACCTCGCCCAGGCCCGTTCCGCCATCCGTTTCGGCTCCACGTACACGAAGATCCTCGACGACACGCACGTCTACCGGTACTGCGAGTACACCTACATGGAGATGCTCGACACCTGCAACGACCACGTGAACCTGATGAACTACGTCCACCCTTCCATATGGGCGCTGTGCGAGCACGACCAGGCCCACGACTCCGAGCTCCTCGAGACCCTTTTTGCCTTCATGCAGAACGGTTGCAACACCGCCCGCACCTCCGCCCTGCTGAACCTGCACAAGAACACGCTGCTCTACCGCCTGAACCGCATCAAAGAGCTGACGAACAACGACCTTGCCTCCGGCGAGGATCTCTTCCTCTTCCATCTCTCGATCCGCGCTCTCATCTACCTGGGCATCTTCGAGCCCCGCACCAAACCCCGCACCAGCAGCGACCTCCACAACCGCTAATAATGCGTCCTGTTCGCAAGAACAGGACAACTCGATTTGTGTCCTTGCAGAGACCCGCAAGCGCCTAGGACACACCGGGTTCGGCTCGCGTTGTCTCGAGCGCAGTTCCGCACGAGCCGGAGGCGCCGGCGGCGCCTCCGTGCGAGCAGGACTGTTTGAGCATCGAGACAACGTGAGCCGAACCCGGTCGGGGTGACTAGTCGCGCTTGATCTCGAGGGTCGGGAACTGCATCTTGGCGTACTTCTCCATAAGCGGCCTGACCTCCTCGATGTGGGCGAAGAACTCGTCGCGCGTCTTGTTGATCTCGTTGAGGTGCTCAGCGCGGGCTTTGTCGTCGTTGCGGTCGCGGATGAGGCCGTTCTCGGCGATTCTAAGCTTCGGGCGACCGGTCTTGTCGCTCACGTAGATGTCGCCGCCGGCGCCGCAGACCGCGCACTCCCACGGGAACTCGACGCCGTCCCAGTGCTTGTCGCCGGGATAAACGAGCGAGCTATGGCAGTTCGGGCAGACGCCGTCCTCGGGGTCGCCGAGCCAACCGCGCTCCTCGACCGGGGTCTGGATAGCCTTAACGATGTTCTCGCCCATCTTGCGGGCGCGGCCGATCTGGTCGCCCCAGTAGACGTCGGAGCCCCACACGAGGGCGTTGCCGGGACGGCCGTCGCGCTGGGCCATGTAGCGATCGACGACCTGGATGGACATGGTGAACATGGTGGCCTGCAGGCTCTCGAGCGCAAGGGACTGCCAATCGTGCATGGAGCCGCCGACGCTGATGAGGCCGGCCACGGTGTGCGGGTTCTCCTTGACGGCGCCGATGGCGAGGAGGAACGACAGCTCGTAGGCGAGGAAACGCTGGGCCAGGCGGGTGTAGACCGAGCTCGGCGTGAGGTCATAGGTCGGGACGGCGAAGATGATGCCCTGGCAGGTCTGCATCTCGGAGATGATGGCGTCCACGTCGTCCTTCTTCTTGAGGACGCAGCCGTGGTACTCCTTCTGAAGGCCGGCGCCGACCTTGCCCATCTGCATGGTGCAGCCCTCGCAGCCGGTGCAGGGCAGGATGTTGTAGTCGAAGAGGTTGATGAGCTCAACTTCGCCGCCGGCCTCCTGTACGGCGCAGAGGGCCTCCTTGGCGAGCATCTCGCCATTGCCGCCGTGCCTACCTGCACAAACAGCCATTACCTTAAACGACATGATTGCTCCTCTCCAGAGCGTTTCCGGGCACGGGCCCCCGCCCGCGCATTCTGGAGAGATGGTACGGCGCAA
>CAVDQW010000050.1:0-3335 GCA_963610995.1 bacterium
GGCCCGCTTTGCGGGCCGCTTTTGGGTAGGGCTCCCCCGATTCTCTCTTAGCGCGATTTCGCGTCAGCGAGCGAACGAAGTGAGCGCTGAGCGATAAGAGAGAATCGGGGGAGCCCGGTCGCGTGAGTGAGACGTCAGGTGTTTACTCGGCGGCGTCCTGGGCGGGTTCGTCGCCTTCGAGGGCGGCGGAGTGGGCCTCGTCGGTCATGGCGCCCTCAAGGTCGAGCTTGACGCGGGGGGCGTCGCCCCAGAGGCGCTCGAGGCGGTAGAAGTCGCGGGTCTCGGGGTTGAAGACGTGGACGCAGACCGAGCCGTAGTCGACGAGAACCCAGTTCAGGCCCTCGCGACCCTCGCAGGAGATGGGCCGGATGCCGCAGTTCTTGAAGACCTTCTCGCGGACCTCGTCGACGATGGAGTCGACCATGCGGTTGTTGTTGCCGGAGCAGATGAGGAAGTAGTCGCAGACGTCGGTCGTGCCGATGAGGTCGATGAGGACGAGGTCGGTCGCCTTCTTGGAGTCGGCGGCCTGGGCGGCGACGCGGGCGATGTCGAGAGAGCTTGCAGCCATGTGGTTGTATCTCCTAATCAGATCTATGGTTTCTAGCGGGCGCTTCCGGAGCGCTCGGCAGCCAAAGCATTATAAAACCTTATCGTCCCCTCGTAGAGGTGGCGACCGCCTTTGAGCACGTAGACGATGCCGCCCACAAAGGAATTCCAGAAGAGGTCGTCGAGCGTGACGCGCCCCACGAGCGAGCGGGTCTCCTCGATCCCCTTGGAGGAAGGCCGCAGCGGCTCGATGCCGTCCGCCACGAAAAGGACCTTATCCAGGGGCCCCATCTCGTAACCCCCGGTGGTGTGCACGCTGATGGCGTGCCAGACCTCGTCGGGAAGCTCGGGATAGAGCCCAGGCAGCTCGCGCGCGGCGACGCATCCGTGCAACAACGGCTTCACGTCCTTGTACGCGGCCCCCTCGAAGTCGAGCTCGAGGGCCTCCGCGCGCGCAATGAGCTCCTCGTCGGGCAAGACCTTGTCCCAATCGTGGAGAAGCCCGGCGATGCGGGCCAGGTACGGGTCGACGCCATACATGAGCGCGAGCGTCTCCGCGGTGGTCGCCACGGAGAGCGAGTGCGCGAGCCGCTTGGGCTTAGAGGCGAGCTGGACCGCGAGGTCCGCCTCAACGCGGGCAATAAACTCCAGTTGAGAAGGGGTGTAGCAAGCCTCGCCGCGCCTCTTCTTCGATTTGCTCTTCTTGGTTGCCATGGTTTTAAGCGAACACATCCCCGGTCTGTCCGTAGTGGCGGGTGGAGGCGCCGTAGAGTCGGTGCTTGTGGAGGTAGCCCGTGACGGAGTCGGGCGTGAGGTAGCGCAGGCCCTGCCCCTCCCCTACGCGCTCGCGCAGGTACGAGGAGGAGATGGCGAGCGCCGGCACCGAGAGATACGTGACGTCGAAATCGATGCCGGACTCCTGTATGGCGTCCATCGCGCGGTCGAGGTTGTATCCCGGGCGCGTCGCCGCGACGAGGTGGGCGCACTCGGCGATGGTCTCGGCATCGTGCCAAGAGACGATCTCGGCGATCGCGTCGGCGCCGGTGATGAAGTACAGCTCAACGTTGCTGGGGTACGCATCTCGAAGGATTCGCAGCGTATCGGCAGTATAGGTGACGCCCTCGCGGTCGATCTCGAAGCGCGACGCGAGAAAATGCGGGTTGTCGGCCGTGGCGAGCAGCGTCATGGCATAGCGATCCTCTGCGGAGGTCACGTTCTTGTCGAGCTTGAAGGCCGGACGGCCCGCGGGCATGAAGAGCACGACGTTGAGCCCAAGGTCAAAATAGGCCTGCTCGGCGGCCACCAGGTGCCCGTTGTGAATCGGGTCGAACGTACCGCCCATGATGCCGAGCCGATACGTCTTGTCCTCCGTGTGCCCCAAAAGCGGCAGGCCCAGGGCACGGAGCTTGTCCACGTCGAGGCTCATCGCGTCTGTCCGTTTCCGCGAACCAGGTACTTCGTGCTGGTGAGCGCCGAGGCGCCCATGGGGCCGCGGGCATGCAGCTTCTGCGTAGAGATACCGATCTCGCCGCCGAGGCCGAACACGCCGCCGTCGGTGAAGCGCGTCGAGGCGTTGACGTAGACCGTGGAGGCGTCCACCTCGTTGAGGAATCGCTCCGCCGCGGCATAGGACTCGGTGATGATGGACTCAGAATGGCGGGTGCCGTAGCGGTTGATATGGGCAATCGCCTGGACGAGGCCGGAAACCACGCGCACGCTCATCTCGAGAGCGAGGTACTCGCGGCCCCAGTCCTCCTCCGTCGCATCCGCGAAGCGGTCGAGAACGCCGAGCTTCTCGGCGGCCTCGCGCGCGGCGGCGTCTCCGTGGATAAGCACGCCGGCCCTCGCCAGGGCGCCGACCAACCTGGGGAGCGCCTTCTCGGCAACGGCCTCGTCGACCAGCAGGGACTCGGCCGCGTTGCAGACGCCGATGCGCTGGGTCTTGGCGTTGAGAAGGATCGGCTCGGCCTTGTCAAGGTCGGCGTCGGCGTGGACGTAGATGTGGCAGTTGCCGGTGCCCGTCTCGATGGTGGGGACCTTGGCGTTCTGCACGCAGGTCTGGATAAGGCCCGCGCCGCCTCGGGGGATGAGGACGTCAACGAGACCCGCCGCGCCGAGAAGCTCGGCCGTCTGCGTATGGGCGGCATCGTCCTCGATGTAGGCGACGGAAGCAGCGGGGAGACCGGCGTCGGAACATGCCCGGGCACAGAGGCCAGCGATCGCCTTGCAGCTCTCGTTCGCGGCGCTACCGCCCTTGAGCAGGCACGCGTTGCCCGCGCGCATGCAGAGAGCGAAGGCGTCCGCCGTCACGTTGGGCCTGGCCTCGTAGACCATGGCCACGACGCCGAGCGGCACGGTGACCTTCTCGATGCGCAGGCCGCAGGCATTGGTATAGCCCTCGAGCACAAGCCCGAGGGGGTCAGCCTGCTCGGCCACGTCGTCCATGGCGTCCGCAATGGAGGCCACTCGGGCCTCATCGAGGAACAGTCGGTCGAGCAGGCCCTCGCTCATGCCGTTGTGGCGAGCTTGAGCCATATCGCGACCGTTGGCCTCGACCACCTGCGCCGCATTTGCGCGGAGCAGCTCCGCCGCGGAGCGGATGACGCCGGAGCGCACCTCGGCCGAGGCCTTCGCGAGCGCGGGCGCCGCCTCGTGCGCGGCCCTTGCCTTATCCAGAGCTTGACCCATAGTGACTCCCTCAAATCCTAGAAGACGAGGAGCTCGTCTCTGTGAACTGCCGGAACCGCCGCCTCGTCCCCGAGGAAGCGAGCAATGACGTCGAGCTTGAG
>CAVDQW010000051.1:0-14603 GCA_963610995.1 bacterium
GGGCCTCGCCTCCGGCGGCGTGGTCTACGCCGTCGACTACCTCACCGCCGCCACCAAGTCGGTGCTGGGGGACGGCCCTGCGGCCATCGACGCCAAGGACAAGGACGTCATCGTCATCGGCGGAGGCGACACGGGCAACGACTGCCTGGGCACCGCGGTTCGCCAGGGCGCCAAGTCCGTCCGCCAGTTCGAGTTCATGCCCTGCGCCCCCGAGCAGCCCGCGGCCTCCAACCAGTGGCCGCAGTGGCCGAACGTCAAGAAGACCGACTACGGCCAGGCCGAGGCCATCGACCTCATGGGCGGCGAGATGCGCGAGTGGGGCATCGACACCCTCGAGGTGCTTCTCGACGCCGACGGGTCCGTGCGCGGCCTCGATGTGGTCGACCTCGACTGGTCGGCCGGCAAGCCTGAGCGCAAGATGGACTCCGAGCGCAGCTATCCCGCGCAGCTCGTGCTCATCGCCTGCGGCTTCACCGGCCCCGAGGCTGCGGTCTACTCCGCCCTCGGCGCCAAGATGGCGGAGTCCGGCCGCCCGCTTCCCGTGATGGCCGAGTCCGACAAGCACAAGTGCGCCGCGGCCGGCAAGACCCCCGTCTTCGCCGCCGGCGATGCCCGCAACGGTTCCTCCCTCGTCGTCTCCGCCATAGCGGATGCCATGGCGTGCGTCGACGAAGTGGCAGCAGAGCTGGGGATCTAAGATGCCCGGGCCGGGAGACATTCCGATCGTCTCGGGCAGGGGCGGTCGCGCGGAAAGTAACGACGTCGACCTCGTGTGGATCGTCGATGGGCAGGAGCAGCCGTTCCGCGACGCGCGAGAGACGCAGCGTCCCTGGCTTGAGGACTCCGCCGATTGGGTCGAGGGCTCGCCGTCGTCGACGAGCGACTCCGACACCAACGACGACGAAGGCCTCGTCTGGCTCTAGCACAACAATGCGGCGCCCCGCATCCTGGTATTGGGATGCGGGGCGCCGCTCGTTTTGTGCGCATTGCTTGAGCCGTGCTCGCTTTAGACGAGCGGCATGCCGTTGTAGTTGAGATATACCTCGAGGGTCCCGCGCGAGAAGGCCTCCGCGAGCGCGGGGTACGCGGCCTGCGCCTCGTCGAAGAGATCGGCGAAGCTCTCGTGACGCTCGCGCCCGTCTGCGGGGTCCGACCAGGCTCGCTGCTCGAGGTTGGCCGCCGGGCACTCGGAATCGGCGACGACGCGGTGCGCCATCGACTCGGCGAAGGAGTGGGGGCGCACGGTGCGCTCGAGGGCGCCGGCCGCGCGCGCGACCACGCCGCCGGCCGGGTCGAGCAGTCGATACTCCAGCTCGTAGTCGGCCACGCACCTGCCGTACTCCTCGGGGCTGATCTGCGCGCCGTAGACGCCGAAGGCGACCTGCGAGAAGAGGGCGCCGGCGACGCGGCAGACCCTTTCGGTGCGCATCAGGTTCGCGTGCGCGGGGCGCTCGAGCACGGTTGCGCCGCGCTTCTCGAGCAGAATCCAGGAATCGATGTCGCTCTCGATGACGGCGTGGAGCTCGGTCTGCGAGCCCGCGAGCTCGGGGTCCGCGGCGCTTATCTGCGCCTGCTGCGCGAAGACGAACGGGTGCGCGGCGGAGTCCAGGCAATAGTGGGCGAGAAGCCCCAGCACGAAGGCGCGCCCGATGCGCTCGTCGGCGACGGGCAGGTGTGATACGCCGTTGCGGAAGGCGGCGAGCGCCTGGTCGCATGCTGCGTCGTGCATGTCGTGCCCGAGCTTATGGTCTGCCCGAGCGCGGGAGGGGAGCGTCGAGAAGCGCGCGAAGAGGGGGTCGGGCCCCTGGTTTCCGAGCAGGAACGCGAGCAGCTCCTCCTCGCCGTCGATCATTCCGGCCGGCAGCGCCGCCGCGGCATCCTCGCCGAAGATGTGGTGGCAGATGATGGCTGGCATGGGCTGTTCCTCTCGTCGGCGACACAATCATGTTCAGCATACCCCTGCGGGCGAGCATGCGCTTCGAAGTTCGGGCGCCGCGGGGATGTAGGGCTTTCGCTTTTATGCCCTGGAAATCGCGGGGCTCGTTTCGATGAGGGTCTGGATATAGAGGTCCACCTCGGCTTTGAAGGCAGCCACGGCCTCGGCGTTCCTGGAGATTTTTGCGCCTCGGCGCTCGATGCGATAGCACGTGCGCTCCGGCGGCGCCTGCTTGAGGCGGCTCAACACGAGGTCGCCGGGATCGCGAAGCGACTCGTAGAGGCTCCACGGTACGATGGCCCATCTGCCGGGGACGTCCAAGAACGATAATGCCTGTGTGCCCGTGCTCGCGTGGAGCAGATGCTCGCCCTGCTTCCAGAACCTGTTGTGCCACGTCGCGTAGTTCGCGCTCCACTGCAGGTAGATTTCCTCCTCGGCGGGCAGCTCCGAGGCGTCGGCCTCCTCCCCGAAGCCGCTCGCGGCGTCTGAGATCACGTACATCTCCTCGCGGTAGAGCGGCGTCGCCACGACGTCCGGATAGTTGAGGCGCTCGAAGACGAAGCCGACGTCGGCTCCGCGGTTCTCGACCATCTCGTAGAGCTCGTCCGAGTGGTGCGTCCTCACGCGCAGGCGAATGTTGCCGTATCGCTCGACGATGGAGTGGTACAGGGGCCTGAAAGTGAAGTTATTGATAAGGTCCGCACCGCCGACGACCACTTCCTCGCGTGCCGTCTCGTTCGCGATGCTCTCGGTGGCGTCGAGCAGCGCCGTCCATTGGTGGGCGAGATCGACGAACTTCTCGCCGGCGGCGGTCGGCTCGACGGTGCGCTGACCGCGCCCGCGCGAGAAGAGAGGGGCGCCCACTTCCTCCTCGAGCAACGCCACGCGGTGGCTCACCGTGCTCTGCGTGGAGAAGAGCCTGCGCGCTGCGGCGGTGAGGTTTCGGCACTCGTAGACGGCGAGGAACGTCTCGATTAGGTCGCGCGTCATGAGTGCTCCTTTTGGTCAAATAAACAGAAAGCCGAATACCTATAACAATAATAATTCGTTTTATTGCGTATTGTCTCTCCCGTAATATCGAGGTCAGCAAGAAGCGCACACGCTGGCCAGCTCGCGCGACACACCAACGAAGGAAGGAATTGGCAATGAACCACAGAAGCGTCGCCGAGCAGATCATCGCCGCGTCCGGCGGGCTGGAGAACATCACCGACGTCACCCACTGCGCCACGCGCCTGCGTTTCGTCCTCAAGGACAACTCGGCCTCCGACCAGGCCGCCATTCAGATGATCGACGGCGTCCTCGGTGTCATCAACGCCGCGGGCCAGCAGCAGGTCGTCCTTGGTGGCGAGGTCATCGACGTCTACAAGCAGGCGGCTGCCATGTTCGAGGCCGCGAAGGGCGAGAAGGCCGGCGGTGCCGTCGACGACCCCGCGGCGGCCGCGAAGGATGCGAAGGCCTCCAAGCAGCCTTGGACCGCAAAGCGCGTTTTCGACGCCGTCATCGGCTACGTGGCCTCTGCCGTGAGCCCGCTCGTCCCCGGCCTCATCGCCGGCGGCATGCTCAAGGTCATCCTGCTGCTCATCGGCTATGCGTGGCCTGCGTTCCTCGAGACGGGCACCTACACTGTCTTGGGCTGGGTCGCCAACGCCCCGTTCTACTTCATGCCGATCTTCGTGGCCTGGGGCGCCGCGGTTAAGCTCGGAAGCACCCCGATCTACGCCATGGCCGGCGCCGCCTCCATGCTCACCCCGGCATTCATGACGCTCGTGTCCGAGAAGGGCTCCATCGACCTGCTCGGCTTCCAGCTCGAGCTCATCAAGTACCAGCAGCAGCTCCTGCCCGCGCTTCTCATCGCGCTTGCCGCCTACTTCATTGAGAAGGGATTGAACAAGGTTATACCGAGCGTGCTGCGCCCGGTCCTCGTGGGCTCGCTCACCATGGGCCTCACGATGATCCTCGGCTTCCTGGTGCTCGGCCCGCTCGGCTACAACGTGGGCTCCGCCATCTCCGGCATCTTCGTCTTCCTCGGCTCCACCGCCGGCCCCGTGGCCGTGGCCCTTCTCGCCGGCGTTATGCCCTACCTGGTCATGACCGGCATGCACCACGCCATCAGCCCCTTCATGGCCCAGTCCATCGCCAACCCCGGCTACGACCCGATCTTCCGCCCCTCCTTCATCCTGCACAACATGGCTGAGGGCGGCGCCTGCCTGGGCGTCGGCCTGCGCGCCAAGGACGCGGCCTTCCGCTCCGAGTGCTTCTCGCTCGCCTTCGGCTGCATCGTGGCCGGCGTCACCGAGCCCGCCATCTACGGCGTCAACCTCCGCCTCAAGAAGCCCCTCGTCGGCGTTTCCGTCGGCGGCGCCGTCGGCGGCGTGATCACCGCGCTTCTCGGAGCCCGCGCCTACACCATGGGCTACTCCACCGTCATGGCGCTGCCCATCTTCCAGGACACCTTCGTCGCCATGCTCATCGGCATCATCGTCGCCATCCTGGTCTCCGCCGCCGTCACCTTTGTCCTGGGCTTCGACGAGTCCCTGGTCGCCAAGGAGGCCTAATCGCAATGGAGCTTGAGAATCGCTATCGCGCGGAGTTTCCCGAGGGGTTCCTCTGGGGCGGCGCTGTGGCCGCCAACCAGTGCGAGGGCGGCTGGGTCGACGGCAAGGGCGTGGACCTGGCGTCGTGCTTCCCCGACGGCATCCACCACAAGTTCGGCGGGCGCCCCAAACCCGGCGAGTACAACGCCCATGAGGTCGCCATCGACTTCTACCACCACTACCCCGAGGACATCGCCATGTTCGCCGAGATGGGCTTCACGGTGTTTCGCACCTCCATCGCCTGGAGCCGCATCTTTCCCAACGGCGACGAGACCGAGCCGAATGAGGCGGGCCTTGCCTTCTACGACCGTCTCTTCGACTGCCTTCTCGAGCACGGCATCCAGCCCCTGGTGACCATCAGCCACTACGAGACCCCAATGCACCTGGTGGAGGCCTATGGCGGCTGGCGCGACCGCAGGCTCATCGAGTTCTTTGAGCGTTACTGCAAGGTGATCTTTGCCCGCTATGCCAATAAGGTGAAGCTCTGGCTCACCTTCAACGAGATCAACAACATGCGCCGCAACGCGGACTACGTGGCAGGCGTGATCTTCGACGAGACCGAGCCCAACCCCAAGCAGCTCATCTATCAGGCGGCCCACAACATGTTCGTGGCCTCGGCGCGCGCAAACCAGCTCTGCCACCAGATGATCCCGGACGCCAAGATAGGCTGCATGCTTTCGCTGTCGAACATCTATCCCTACGACTGCCGCCCGGAGTCGGTCTTCGAGACCATGGACATCCGCCGAAAGTCGCTCTTCTACTCGGACGTCATGGTGCGCGGCTACTACCCGGGCTACATTTACCGTCTGTGGGAGGAAAACGACGTCCACATCCAGATCGAGACGGGTGACCTGGAGCTTATTGCCAACAACACGAGCGAGTTCGTGGCGTTCAGCTACTACCGCACCTCCACGCACGAGGCCGGTAAGCCGAGCTTCTTCGATACCGGCGGAGAGTTCAGCACGCCGAACCCGTACCTCAAGACGAGCGAGTGGGGCTGGCAGATCGACCCCGTGGGCTTCCGCTACACCTGCAACGAAATCTACGACCGCTACCAGGTCCCCATCTTCCCGGTCGAGAACGGCCTGGGTGCCGAGGACGTGGTGGAGGACGGCCAGGTGCACGACCCCTACCGCATCGACTACCTGCGCGAGCACCTGTTGGCGCTTCGCGAGGCGATCCGCGACGGCGTGGACATCATGGGCTACGCGTACTGGGGCCCGATCGACATCGTCTCCGCCGGCACGGGCGAGATGCGCAAGCGCTACGGCTTCATCTACGTGGACAAGGACAACGAGGGCGTGGGCACCCTCAAGCGCATCAAGAAGGATTCGTTCGCCTGGTACAAGCACCTCATAGAGACGAACGGCACGAGCCTGGACGAGGAGGCGTAGGCGATGGAACTTACCGATGAGAAGCGCCGCGAGCTCCTGCAGCTGCCGTGCGGCAACATCGCCGACAACAACCCCTCGGGCGGCGTCATGGACCCCGGCATCAAGCCCCTCGACCCGTACATGAAGATGGTGGGCCGCGCCCTGCCGGTGCGCTGCTATCCTGGCGATAACCTGGCGCTCTATCAGGGGATCGAGGCCGCGCAGCCCGGCGACGTGCTCGTGTTCGACTGTGGGGGCTACGCCGCCGGCCACTTCGGCGACATGATGGCCCATGCCTGCATGGCCAAGGGCGTCGCGGGCGTCGTTATCGACGGCACCTGCCGTGACCGCAACGACATCGTCGAGCTGGGGCTGCCCGTCTTTACCCGCGGTCTCAACCCTTCCGGTACGGTCAAGGCGAGCCTTGGACACGTGGGGGAGCGCGTCGTCGCCGGCGGCGTGCTCGTCGAGCCCGGTGACATCGTCTTCGGCGATTGCGACGGCGTCGTGGTCGTGCCGGCAGAGGAAGCCGACGCGGTCTTCGCCGCGGCGCTTGCCAAGCACCACAAGGAGGAGCGAATCGCCGAGCGCCTTGATGCCGGCGAGTCCGCGCTCGCGGTCTACGGCTTCGATAAACTGATCGAGAAGCTGTCCGCGTAAACAAACTGCAGCTCATGCTGCTTAATCTGCTCTTCTCGCGCTCCATGCCGCGCGATAAGAAATAGGGTCCCGGGGCGTTGCCATGCCGCCTCGGGGCCTTTGTCCCTATCGGGGCCGATGCCCGTAAAACGCCCGCTGCCTCGCATGCGGCGACATGGCCGAAAGCGCGCATTCACGGCCACGGCATCGTCTTGGGGTTCTCGATGCCGGGGCATAGCTGTATCCTGATTGGGTATCGCGCTCGCGAATAACCGCTCGCCGACCTCGTATGCCATAAAACCGCAGTTGGCGACCCGTAAGCTCTACCGTTCATCCGTAATTTGTTTTTAAGCTGAGCGTAAGCGCGGTATAAGGTCCACCAAGGGATTCGCGGCCTTTTGCCGCGGCGAGAATCTCCGGGGCGAGCCGCCCCGGGTCAAGAAGGGGAGAAACACATGAGCAACCTCACGCGCAGGAACTTCCTCGAGATGGCGGGCGTCGCGGCGGCGGGCCTCGGCCTCGCGGGCTGCGGAAGCGGCTCCAGCAGCTCGAGCTCCGGCAGCTCCAGCGACTCTGACAAGGTCGGCGCCTCCGAGGACCTCGTCAAGGCCGCCAAGGAGGACGGCACCCTCGTCGTCTACGGCTCCTGCGAGGAGGATTACCTCGCCGCCGCCTGCGACCACTTCCACGAGCTCTACGGCATCGAGGTCCAGTACCAGCGCCTCTCCACCGGCGAGGTCCAGGCCAAGATCGAGGAGGAGAACGGCAACCCCTCCGGCGACGTCTGGTTCGGCGGCACCACCGACCCCTACAACGTCGCGGCCGGCGAGGGCCTGCTCGAGGCCTACGCCGCCACCAACGCCTCTCACATCACCAAGGACAAGTACAAGGACGCCGACGGCTACTGGTACGGCATCTACACCGGCCTGCTCGGCATCATGTGCAACAAAGACGAGCTCTCCCGTCTCAACCTCGAGGCGCCGAAGGACTTCAAGGACCTCACCGACGAGAAGTACAAGGGCCTGATCTGGTCCTCCAACTACAACACCGCCGGCACCGCGAAGCTCATCATCAACACCGCCATCCAGAAGTACGGCCACGACGCGGGCATCCAGTACCTCGTCGACCTCGACAAGAACGTCGCCGTCTACACCAAGTCCGGCTCCGGCCCGTCCAAGAACATCGGCACCGGCGAGTGCACCATCGGCATCGGCTTCCTGCACGACGGCATCTACCAGATCGTGGACAACGGCTACGCCAACATCTCGCTCGTGCTTCCCAGCTCCGGCACCTCCTGCGAGGTCGGCGCCACGGCAATCTTCAAGGGCGCCAAGCACCTGAACGCCGCCAAGCTCTGGATCGAGTACGCGCTGTCTCCGGAGTGCGTGGAGCTCGCCGCAAAGAACGGCTCCTATCAGTTCCTGGTCATCGACAACGCCACGCAGCCCGAGCTCGCGACCGAGTACGGCCTCGACCCGGACAACGTGATGGACTACGACTTCGCCGACGCCAAGGCCAACACGACCAAGTACGTCGAGGAGGTCATGGCCGCGCTCAACGGCGGCGACGACCGCTTCAAGACCGAGTAGGCCCCTCGGGTCCTTCTCGCCCGACTATGTTCGGCGCGCTATTTGCGAGGTGATGCGTACCGGGCGGGCTTGCGCGGCCCGCCCGGTACGCGTGCGTTTCGCGACCTGTGAATTTGTCCGCGACAAGAGAGGAGTTGGCGTATGGCAAAGGACCAAGGCGCTGCTCTCGACAGAAAGAAGCTGATGGGCGACCCCATCATGGTGACCACCATCGTGGTGCTCATCGCCTTTCTGACCCTGTTCATCCTGTATCCGTTGGCGATCCTGCTGGTCGACTCCTTCATCACGGACAACGGCCCCAGCCTCGAGGTCTTCTCTCGCGTGCTGGCCATGGGGTCGTTCACCAAGGCCATTACCAACACGCTCGCCGTCGGCCTTCTGGTGAGCGCCGTGTCCGCGTTGGTGGGCCTGTTGTTCGCCTACGTGGAGGTCTACGTCAAGCTCAAGACGCGCTTCATGGGCGGCCTGTTCAAGGTCGTCTCGATGCTGCCGGTGGTCTCGCCGCCGTTCGTTTTGTCGCTGTCCATCATCATGCTCTTCGGCAAGTCGGGCATCATTACCCGCTACCTGCTGCAGATCTACGACACCAACGTCTACGGCTTCTGGGGCATCTTCGTGGTGCAGACGCTGACGTTCTTCCCGGTCTGCTACATGATGCTCAAGGGCCTGCTCAAGAACATCGACCCGTCCCTTGAGGAGGCGGCGCGCGACATGGGCGCCTCCCGCTTCAAGGTCTTTACCAGCGTCACCTTGCCGCTGATCATGCCGGGCCTGGGCAACGCCTTTTTGGTCACCTTCATCGAGTCCATCGCAGACTTCGCCAACCCGATGATCATCGGCGGCTCCTACGACACGCTGGCCACCACCATCTACCTGCAGATCACCGGCGCCTACGACAAGCAGGGCGCGGCCGCGATGGCGGTCGTGCTGCTGTGTATCACGCTGTTGATGTTCGTGGTCCAGAAGTACGTGCTCGAGGCCAAGTCCACGGCCACGCTTTCCGGCAAGGCGAGCCGCGCCCGTATGCTCATCACGGACAACTCCGTGCGCATCCCGCTGACGGTGCTGTGCTGCGCCATCGCCCTGTTCGTCGTGGTCATGTACCTCTGCGTGCCGTTCGGCGCTCTCTTCAAGACCTGGGGCTACGACTTCACCCTCACCACCAAGTGGTTCGAGCAGGTTTTCACCAAGTACCACGGGCTGCAGGCGTTCCGCGACTCCTTCCTGCTGTCGCTGGTCTCCGCGCCCATCACGGCCGTGCTCTCCATGATCATCTCGTACCTGGTGGTCAAGCGTAACTTCAAGGCCAAGGGGTTCATCGAGGCGGTCTCGATGCTCGCCATGGCCGTGCCGGGCACCGTCCTGGGTGTGGGCTACATCCGCGGCTTCTCCGGCGGCCTGTTCCACTCCGGCATCCTGCAGGGGCTCTACGGCTCGGCGGCCATCCTGATCATCGTCTTCATCGTGCGCTCGCTGCCCACCGGCACGCGCTCGGGCATCTCGGCTCTGCGCCAGATCGACAAGTCCATCGAGGAGTCCGCCTACGACATGGGCGCCGACAGCTTCACCGTGTTCCGCACGGTCACGCTGCCGCTGATCAAGGACTCGTTCTTCTCGGGTCTCGTGACGGCCTTCGTGCGCTCCATCACCGCGATCTCGGCGATCATCCTGCTGGTGACGCCGCAGTTCCTGCTCATCACGGTGCAGATCAACGAGTTCGCCGAGAAGGGCAACTACGGCATCGCGTGCGCCTTCGCCACGATCCTCATCGCCATCACCTACGGCGCGGTCCTGATCATGAACTTCGCCATCAAGCACTTTGGTACCAGCAAGAAGATTGCCGACGCAGCGTCTGAGGAGGACTAGCAATGGCTAAGGAAAAGAAGGGCGTGCGCCTCGAGCACGTCTCCAAGATCTACCAGGACCCCAAGACCGGCAAGGATTTCTACGCGGTCCACGACGCAAACATCGAGATCCAGCCCGGCGAGTTCGTGACGCTCTTGGGCCCGTCCGGCTGCGGCAAGACCACCATCTTGCGCATGATCGCCGGCTTCGAGAGCCCCAACGAGGGCGAGATCTACCTGGGCGGCGAGCCGATCAACGAGCTCACGCCCAACAAGCGCGACACTGCCATGGTCTTCCAGAGCTACGCCCTGCTGCCGCATTACAACATCTTCGACAACGTGGCCTACGGCTTGAAGCTGCGCAAGCTCCCCAAGGACAGAATCGCCGATAAGGTGCACAGCATCCTGGACATGGTCGGCCTCGAGGGTATGGAGGACCGCATGACCAACCAGCTCTCCGGCGGCCAGCAGCAGCGCGTGGCGCTCGCTCGCGCCCTGGTGCTGGAGCCCGGCGTGCTCCTCTTCGACGAGCCGCTCTCCAACCTGGACGCGAAGCTGCGCGTGGACATGCGCAACGAGATCCGCCGCATCCAGCAGCAGGCCGGCATCACCGCCATCTACGTCACGCACGACCAGTCCGAGGCCATGGCCCTATCCGACGACATCATCATCATGAAGAAGGGCCTGATCGACCAGGTGGGCGACCCCCACACCGTCTACTACCACCCGGTGGACGAGTTCGTGGCCGACTTCATCGGCGAGTCCAACTTCCTGCGCGGCAAGCTCATTGAGAAGGACGGCGCGGCCGGCTTGGCCCGAATCGAGGGCCACGACGTCGAGGTCGCGAGCGTGGGGCACCTCAAGCAGGGCGACGACTGCGTGCTGGTGCTGCGCCCCGAGTCCGCCGCCCTGGCCGACGAGGGCGTCCTGCCTTGCAAGGTGACGCTTTCTCGCTTTATGGGCAACTACCAGAACTACCAGGTCATGGTTGGCGACACGCTCGTAAAGATCACCGACTTCAACCCCAAGAACCACAAGATCTACGAGGTGGGCGACGAGGCCTTCGTGGCCTTCGACAAGGATGACGTCCACGTCCTGTAACGCGCTTTCCACTGAGTGAGAACCGCCCGGCCGTCAACGCAGACGACCGGGCGGTCCTTTGTGTGTATGGGATGGTGACGGGTTCGTGCCCGGCGGGTTTCTTGCTTAGCGGCCCTTTGCGGCGAGGATGGCGTCGATGAGGACGGCGACGCCGCGGTCGTTGTTGCTGGGGACGCGGTACTTGGCGTGGGCCTCCATGTGGGGCTCGGCGTTGGCGACGATGAAGCTGTGGCCGACCGCCTCGAGCATCGAGATGTCGTTGTAGGTGTCGCCGACGGCCGCGGCGTCGGCGATGCTTATGCCGAGGTGCTCGCAGAGGTGCGTCACGCCGCTGCCCTTCGAGACGCCGACGTTCATGAAGTCGAGCCACTCGCGGCCGGCGTTCGTGAAGTTGAGGCGACCCTCGAAAAGCGGGCGGTAAAGGGCGATGCGCTCCTCTGCGTCGTAGCCGGGGAAGTAGATGGAGACCTTGTCGGAGTCGGCGCCGAGCTCGTCCGGGGACTCGACGTAGCGCACGTCCTTGTAGTACTTGGAGATCTCCGCCGTGCGCTCGCGGTCTCGCTCGAGCAGATAGGAGCGGTCGAAGGCGCAGAGCACGGGCACGGCGTCGTCGTCGGCCATCGCGGTCTCGAACACCTCGCGATAGGTCGACTGCTCGATCAGGCTGGCGTAGATCTTCTCTCCGCGGTAGAAGACGCAGCCGCCGTTGTCGGGGCAAAACGCGATGTCGGCGGCGTGCTCGGGGAACATCTGCTCCAACGTGGGACCGGGGCGCCCGCTCGCGGGGCAGAAGAGGACGCCGGCATCGCCCAGCGCGGCGATCCTATCGGCCATGCCGTCGGGCTGCGTGCCGTCGTCGGCCAGCAGCGTGAGGTCCATGTCGACGGCCAAGAGCTTGATGTTCGCGAGGTCCTTGTCGGCGGTGTAGTCCAGCATTGCGTCTCCTTGCGCACGACCCTTCTTTGCGCGGCCCATTCTACCAGCGACCAGTTTGGGCGGCGCCTGTCACGGGTCATCTGCACGTTATGTTCTGAAGGACGGGGCGCTGGGTATGGTTTTGCTCCTTGTCGTGCAACAGAATTGCGTTTGTGCGTGGTTCGGAGCGCCGATTAGGCCTTTCCCAGCCCTCCTTTTCGCCGAGCGGAGAGGCTGGTTTCGCGTTTGCCCAGTTGGTGATTGGCTGAGTGTCTATCAAAGTCTAAATAAAGCACGCAAGAACTCGATTTTGTTGCACGGGCGGTGGCCGCAGGGTGACGGAATCGGACTCAACGGTACAATTTGGGCATTGCCGAAGCATCTGGAGGCCCCATGAACTCACTGCTCAAGCTGTATCGCGCCGAGGGCTTCTCGGAAGGGGAGCGCGCCGTGGCCGCGTCCGTGCTCGCGGACCCTGACGCCTTCGTGCGCGCGCCGGCCAAGTCGATCGCCGCATCCTGCAACGTGAGCCAAGCCACGGTCTACCGCCTCTGCGCCAAGATGGGAGTCTCGGGGATCGCCGAGCTCAAGGCCGCCGTTGCGGCCGATGCGTCCGAGTGGCGCCGCCTGCAGGCCGCCGACGTCGACGTCAACTTCCCGGTCTCGGCGGGCGCTACCGCCGCCGACATCGTCTCGGCGCTCAAGGGGGAGTTCGAGGCCACGGTGGCCAACACCGCGGCCCTCGTCGACCCTGCCGAGCTCGACCGCTGCGCCGCGGCCGTCTGCGCAGCCGCGTCAATCGACGTGTACGCAACCTCGAGCAACCTCAGCCTTGCGCAGAACTTCTCGCGGCAGATGCTCGAGATCGGCTACCACGTGAACGTTCCCGTGGACGAGTACTCGCGCAACCTCACGGCGGCGAACAGCACGCCCGAGCGCTTCGGGATCGTCGTCTCGGTCGGCGGCCACGGCGAGGGCATGGCCGAGACCCCGGCGCTGCTCCGCGAGAACGGCACCCCGATCCTGGTCGTCTCCTCCGCGGACACGACGGTCTTCGACGAGTACGCGGATTACCGGCTCCGCATGGTCAGCGGCGAGAACTTCCGTCAGAAGATCTCCAGCTTCTCCACGCACCTCTCGGGCCTTTTCCTGCTCGATTGCCTCTACACCGCCGTCTTCGCGCGCGACTACGGCGCGAGTCTCGACAAGCGCGTCGGCAACCAACAGACGCTCTTCCGCCACTTCGGCGACGAGCGTTGCGCGGGGCTTGTTTAGATGCGCCCGCCTGCGGGTTCTTGTCGCCGCCCGCGGCTACAATGGGAAAGCTAACTCACAGTCGTTAGGAGTCCCATGCCCCAGAGCACCGAGGCCGCCGAGGCCGCGACCCGCCGCACCATCGCCGTCATCGACGGCAACTCGCTCATGCACCGCGCGTTCCACGCCATCCGCCAGCCGATGTCGGCGCCGGACGGCCGCGCGACGAACGCCCTCTTCGGCTTCTTCAACATGTTCATCAAGTTGGTGGGCACCTTCAGCCCCGACGGCGTGATCTGCGCCTTCGACAAGGGCAAGCCGCGCGTGCGCATGGAGATGCTGCCGCAGTACAAGGCCCAGCGCCCGCCCATGGACCCGGCCCTGCACGAGCAGTTCCCCATGGTCAAGGAGCTTCTCGGCGCTCTCGACGTGCCCGTCTGCGAGCTCGAGGGCTGGGAGGGCGACGACATCCTGGGCACCCTGGCCCGCCGCGGCGAGGCCGCCGGCTACGAGATGCTGCTCTTCACCGGCGACCGCGACATGTACCAGCTGGCCACCGAGAACGTCAAGATCGTCTCCACCAAGAAGGGCGTCTCGGACGTCGTTATCATGACGCCGGAGAGCGTCGACGACCTCTACCACGGCATCACGCCCGAGCTCGTGCCCGATTTCTACGGCCTCAAGGGCGACACCTCCGACAACATCCCCGGCGTCCCCGGCATCGGCCCCAAGAAGGCCGCGGCGCTCATCGTGCAGTACGGCAACCTGGACGAGGTCATCGCGCACGTCGACGAGGTCAAGGGCAAGATGGGCGAGAACCTGCGCGCCCACATCGACGACGCGCTGCTCTCGCGCAAGGTGGCGACCATCCGAACCGACGCCCCCATCGAGCTGGACCTCGCCGACGCCAAGTTCCCCACGTTCGACCCGGCCGAGGTCACGCGCGCGTTCAGCGCGCTCGGGTTCACGGGCATGACGGGGCGCCTGGCCAAGCTGGCGGGCGGCTCGGGGACGGTCGCCGCGAACACGACGGCTGCGGCCGGCGGCGAGACGCCCGCAGCGGCCGTGCCCGCGGCCGTGTCCATCGAGGTCGCGGCCCCTCTCACCGGCGACGATGCGCTCGCCGCCGTGGCCTCCGCCATCGCCGCCGACGAGTGGGTCGGCTGCGAGGTCGCCGACGACCGCGCCGACGGGGCGCTCTTCGGCCTCTCGCGCGTGCTGTGGGTCTCCACCGAGAAATGCCTGGCCAAGCTCGAGGGCGCCTCTGCCGACGCCGCGCTCGAGCAACTCCTCGGCGAGGGCCGCGTCGCCTCCGACGACGTCAAGGCGCTCATCCACGAGCTCTCGCCCGCCGACTC
>CAVDQW010000052.1:0-13283 GCA_963610995.1 bacterium
CGGCGGCGGCCGTATCAAGAAGGTTTTCACCTTCGCGCCGGCGGACGTCTACGACAAGTACATGGCCGCCTACGCCGCGCCGAAGATCCTGCACTACGCCGGCTTCGAGAAGCCGTGGAAGCCCGGCCCCTGCGACCTCGGCGAGGTCTATTGGATGTACGCCCGAAAGACCCCGTTCTACGAGCGCTTCGTTGCCCTTAAGTACGCCGACAGGGGAGAGGTCGAGGGCAAGGTCGACCGCGCCGTGGGCGACCTTGAGCACCGCTTGACCACGCCCGAGCGCGCCATCTCAGAGGACAGCCCGCTTCGCAAGGTCTTCGACGGCGCCCTGCCCCAGGGCTCTCAGCGCCGCGAGACCGCCAAGGCCGTCGTCCGCAAGCTCCGCGGCAGAAAGTAGGCGGAGCCAACAGCAAAGCGACGGGGCGCCATCGCAATGTGCGGTGGCGGCCCGTTTTTTTGGTGGCTGTGCCTATTTGCTAGGGGAAGAGCAGCTTGATGCCCGGGATGCGTTTGCCGACGTAGGTGATGATGAGGCAGACGAGGTAGGCGATAACGGGACCGAGGGTCCTCCATGCAAGGTCAGCGCCTTGAAGGCCAGTGAGGAGCAGCCCATACCAAAAGACAATCATATGGGTTAGATAGATGCCGAAGCTACAGCCGGAGACCTTGGCCAGTACTCTCTTGGAGGCTTCGGTTTTGAAGAGTGCGTTCCAGTTGATGCTCTTAGCGAGGACGAATACCGCAACTGCTTCAGGGAAACAGGGGAAGTTTGTATAGCCCCACAAAAAACGGACCAGCTCCCCAGCTTTGTCAGAGGCAATGACGGTGCCAAGGTAGCGCAGGGCAGTTCCCGCTACGCCGAGGGCGTAGATTACTGCCCGCTGTTTGCGACTGGGATCCCACTCTCTGAGCAGGTGCCCCAGAACAACGTAGACAAGATAGCCGGCGAGCACGGGAAACGAGAGGCTTGAATTCCACGTAACTCCAGAAAGGCTTGCAAGGTTCGGACACAAGACGTTCAGTGCAAAGGCCATCGCTGCTCCATAGGCAAGCATCCGACGGTTGTCTGAGAGAAGTGAAAGTATAGGCATGCTGAGATAGATGGCAAAGAGCGGGATGAAGAACCAGTAGATGTCAATGATCTTGGTGTTGAGCACGAGGTCAATGAGTGAACGCGGGCCGACGGGGGGGTTCCATCTGCCCCGTTGCCACCTTCCAGACGAGGGCAATGAGGCTCCAGGCGAGGAATGGCACAAGCGTCTTGCCGGAGCGCCTCTTGAAGAAGTCCTCGGTGGAGCACTTCTCGCGATATTTCATAAGGTTCGCGCCAGTAAGCATGAAGAAAATCGGGACTGCCCAGTTGAAGAGGCAGTCTACAAAGAGCGCTTCGCGCCACGCCGGGGTGTGAGAGTATGCGTGCGTGAGTCCGTTAAAGTGCATGCACACGACGCCGAAGCAGGCAACGATATTGAGCACGTCGAAGTAGACGGTGCGAGTGCTTCTGCCCCCCCACTACGGTTCCTACTCATGTGCGTTGCAGATAATCCAGCGTTCGCAGTTGGTGATGTTCCTGCCATTGTGCCTCTCCAGTGTTGCCCCGACTTTAAATTGTCGTTCAGATAACCATGGTTTACCTTACGCCTAATCATCGCCGAATTTCTTTTGGTTGACGTATTGGTTCGTGGGAGGGGGTATTCTGTACACAAATGAGCGTGTTCGGATTCAATTCGCTTGGTACCGAACGTGGGATGCGACGATTCGCTGGGCGAAATTGCCATATATTTGTGGTACGGATTCGTGCGAATCGACAAGGAGGCGTCATGAAGCGGAAGGCCTTGGTTTCTCTGGTCGGGTCCCTTGTGGCGCTTGTTTTTGTTCTCGCGTTCGGACCGGTGACGGTCTTCGCCGAGACGAGCGATACATTGCCTGACGATCCGCGTCTCGTGGAGGCCGAGGCCAACGGCTTCGATTTCGTCAGGGCAGACGTCTCCCTCGACCCTTGCGCCCCGCTCACCGCCGACGGCGGGGACGCGCCCGATGCCGTGCAGAACGCGGTCGATAAGGTAACCGAGGCGTGCGAGAGCCTCACCACGTACGTTTACTTCGACAAGGGCACTTTTACGGTCGCCGATTTCAACGACGCCATCGGCTTGATCGCCGCGAACCCTGAGCACTACTGGCTGAAGACGTCGTTCGGATACGGCTTCATCGATTCGGACGGCGACGGCTCGCCCGACGACGGCGAGTATGTGACGCGCATCCATCTGTATTACCTGGCTTCGACGACCGACGAGCTCGCGGAGCTCAAGCAGAAGTTCGAGGCCAAGCTGAGCGAGGCGCTGAGCTGGGTCGATCCGGACGAGATGTCCGAGTTCCAGGTCGTCCAGGCGATACATGACTACATCGACCGCAACACCGTGTACAACTCGAGCGCCTCCAGCGACACCAAGGCGAACGCCGCTTCGTACCTCGCTTACGGCATGCTCGTAGACGGCAGCTGCGTCTGCCAAGGGTATGCGCTCGCCTACAAGCTGCTGCTCAGCCGGCTCGGGATCTCCTGCGTCTGCGTCATGTCCTCGGCGATGAACCACATGTGGAACCTGGTCCAGATGGAGGACGGCAACTGGTATCACGTCGACGCGACGTGGGACGACCCCGGCGGCGACGCCACCGCAGAGCCGAGCCACACGTACTTTTTGCGCAGCGACACGACGATGGTGAACAAGCTGAGCCATCACGACTGGTCGGCGGCCTACACGACGCCCGCGAGCGATTACGCGAACCGCTCCTACGCCACGTACGACGGGCCGTATTCCTCCGGCTCCCAGACCCACACGTATGCGAATAGCACGACGGTCGCGAGCTCGAGCGTCACGTTCAAGGTCGAGTGGGACGACGTGGCCGCCGGCGATGAGACGAAGTTTCATGTGACGGTGACCGGAGGCTCCGACGCGGCGAAGGCACGTATGGACGTCCCGACCTACTACGATGCGGACGGCACCTCCGAGAGCGTCTGCGACCCCACGCGCGGCGATTGGGGAACCTATCAGGCGATCGGGACAGACGGCTACGATTTCTCGTTCGTGTTCACCGCTTCGGGCACCTACAAGTTCTATTTCTACTTCATGGACGAGACGAACGGCATCACCTGGCTGCGCAAGCAGGTGAGCGTCGATATCGCCGACTCGAGTTACTCGAGCGTCTCCGCAATCGTCTCCGACGCAGTGAGCCAGGCGCGCGCCGCCACCGACGGCTCCGAGTACCAGATGGCCCTCTGGCTTCACGACTGGGAGCTGAGGCAGCTGGATTACGACTATTCGCTGGTCTATTGCAGCGCCGAGAGCGGGCTTACCAGGGGCAGGGGAACCTGCGAGAGTTTCCAGCGCATCTATCAGAAGCTGTTGACCTGTGCCGGCATACAGAACGCCCGCATGGAGGGCAACGGCCACACGTGGAACGCCGTGAGGATCGACGGCAAATGGTGCCAGGTTGACGTGAACTGGGACGACACGGATTACTCGAGCTCGTACGGCTTCGATTCCACGCACCTGTACTTCGGCCTCACCGACGAGCTCATGGCCGTGGCGCACAGCGGCCATGCCTCGACGTACCAGGCCGACGGCTACGCGTACCGCAGCACGGATCTTTCCAACAATTACTTCGTGCGCTCGGGGCAGGCCGACTCGTGGGCGGATGCGTACGCCGAGCGCATCCAGGCCGAGCTCGACGCCGGCGAGACGAGCTTCTCCATAACGTCGGACAACGCCGGCAACCCGCCGTCGATCTGCGACATCCAGAACGCCATCGTCGCGTATGCGATCAACCAGCGCTCGTGGTCGGTGGGCGGCTCCGCGGTTGAGGTGGCCTGCTCGTCTGTGGTGACGACGGGCTCCAGCACGAGCTGGAAGGCGGCTTACGAGTTCACCGTCACGCAATCCATTTCCTCGGCGACCATCGATGTTGACGACCAGGTTTACACGGGCTCGGCCATCGAGCCTTCCGTCACGGTCAGCGTCGGCAATAAGGCGCTGGTCAACGGCGCCGATTTCTCGGTTGGATACAGCAACAACACCAATGCGGGCACGGCCACGGTGACGATTGCCGGCATGGGGTCCTTCGCCGGGACCGCGACCGCCACATTCCAGATCCTGCCCGCCGACGCCACCGGTGCGAACGTGGAGGTCGCTGACCGGACGTATACGGGCAAGGCGCTCGCGCCTTCGCCGACGGTCGTCTTGGGCGGCCAGACACTCGCCAAGGGCACCGACTACGACGTCGCGTATTCGAACAACGTGGATGCCGGCACCGCGACCGTGACGGTTACCTTCAAGGGCAACTACTCCGGTACCGTTGCGGGGGAGTTCGACATCAAGGCTGCGGACGCCTCGACGGCCAACGTTAAGGTCTCCGACCAAACCTGGACCGGCAAGGCGCTCACGCCTTCGCCTACGGTCACCCTCGGCGGCAAGACATTGACGGAGGGGGCCGAATACGACCTCGCTTACGCCAACAACACCGACGCCGGGACCGCGACCGTGACGGCGACCTTCAAGGGCAATTACTCCGGCGTCGCGACGGGAACGTTCAAGATCACGAAAGAGGACTCCGGGTCAAAGGAAGATTCGGGCTCCAAGGGCGACGACGACTCGAAGGGCGACTCGGGCTCGCAACAGGCCGGGTCCGTGAGCATGCTTCGCCTTTACAACCCTTACACCGGCGAGCATTTCTGCACTTCGAGCACCGCCGAGGTGGCCAATCTCACGGCCGTCGGTTGGAAGTACGAGGGCGAGGCGTGGACGGCCCCGAGCAAGTCGGCAACGCCGGTTTATCGCCTCTACAACCCTTACGTCGAGGGCGGCGATCACCATTACACGACCAATGCGGCTGAGGTGAGCATGCTCAAGGCTTCCGGCTGGAGCTACGAGGGCGTCGCGTGGTTCTCCGCCGATGCTAAGGCGGGGGTCGCCGTCTATCGCGCGTACAACCCCTTCGCCGTGACCGGCACGCACCATTACACCACGGCCAAGGTCGAGATCGACAGCTTGGTCGAGGCCGGCTGGCGCAACGAGGACATCGCCTGGTATGGACTGAAGTAGGCTTGCTCCGCTTACGGCATGAGGGACGTCGGTCCTGCAAAATTGCTCCCTTTAAGCTGTGGCGCTTATAATCTGGGTTGAAACCTTTCTCAGCCAATTTGTGCGGAGTTTTGCATGGAATCTCAATACCGTCGGGCGGCGCGTGCCCTCGTGCCCGCGTTTTGCCTCGGGCTCGCTCTTGCTCTCGGCCTTCCTATCGTTCAGGGCGGCACTGCGTTTGCGGATGAGCTCGGCCCCGATGCTGCCTATGGAATCGCCGCGACGGACACCAACGCCAACGGCGACCCCAAGGTCGATTCGTCCGCTTCCGGCGGCGGAATCTACGCCTCGTCGACCCCGGGAGTTCTGGCGACCGTCGATGTGGCCGGAGGAAACGTCTATACCGGCTTCGAGGTGACGCCGAAGGTCACCGTCGCGCTTTCGGGCAAGACGCTCACCGAGGGCGTCGATTTCGAGGTCAGCTACTCCAACAACGTCATGCCGGGCGTCGCGAAGGCAACCGTTAGGGGCATCGGCGACTACGCCGGCGAGAAAACCGTTAACTTCTCCATCGGCCATCTTCCGTTCTCGCGCGCCGTCGTCAGCCTTTCCCAGACTACCTACCGCTACGACCGCAAAGACAAGCTCCCTACGGTCACGGTCACGTACGACGGCGTGGAGTTCAGCCCGGATTCGTACACGGTCGCCTACCCCAGTGACGCTAGGTCGGTCGGTGAGAAGACCGTCACCGTGAGCCCGCGCTCGTCCAGCGTCTATTCGGGGCATGCTTCGGCGACGTACGTTATCGAGAACGAGACCGAGCCTTTTTCCGCCGACATCTCGGCCGCGTCGGTTTACGTGGGCGATCAGTTCTATACCGGGGCGGCCCTTGAGCCTGCCGTCACCGTTTCCTTTGATGGCGAGATTCTCGTGCGCGGCGTGGATTACTCCGTCGAGTATTCCAATAACGTGGGGCTCGGGACGGCTGCCGTTACCGTTTACGGCTGCGGGGATTTTTATGGTTCCGTCACGGGCTCCTTCAACATCATCGATCCGGGTATCCAGATGATGCGCCTCTACAACCCGTACACGGGGGAGCACCTGTATACGTCGAGTGTCGAAGAGAAGCTTTACCTGGTGAGTTTGGGCTGGAACGACGAGGGCGACGCCTGGGTCGCGCCGTCCACCTCGTCGACGCCGGTCTATCGCCTGTACAACCCTTACGTCGAGGGCGGCGATCACTTCTATACCGCTGATGTGGCCGAGTATGAGTCGCTTAAGGCCGCCGGTTGGTCGGGGGAGGGTGTGGCTTGGCTCTCCGACGACGCTCATGGCGTCGAGATATATCGCGCCTATAACCCCTTTGCCACGTCGGGGACCCATCATTACACCTCCAATGCGGGCGAGGTCGCGTCCCTGGTCGAGTGCGGTTGGACGGGCGAGGGGACTGCCTGGTACGGCATGAGGTAGCGGGCAGCGATTGCGCCTATGCGGGTGCAATCGGCTCTATTTATCGCTGGGGATCGTTGGGGTATTTGAGCTCAGCTGCGCCCTAGGGGCTGTCATCAATCGAAGCTTCCTCACGTCCTTATCCGCCGAAGGCCCTCTGTCGTTGGCCGATACGGCCCCTCTTTTAAACCTGCTGTAACTCGTTTCTGCTAACTTAAGTTGGTCTGACTATTCGGTTAGCAATTGATATGCGCGGCCTTTTGGCCGCAGGGCGGAACGGATCAGCATGAGCATCAAAGTTCGGAATGCGTTTATCGGCACCTTCGTCGTCGCGGCTCTCGGCCTCGGCGCGCCTGCGGCGGCGCTCGCGGTCGAGACCGCGGCGCCGCTTTCTGATGGGCAGGAATCCACAGAGGCCGTCGATGGGGGGGAGGTGCTCGACGAAGGCGTCGCATCTGACGGATCCCCTACGGACGGAGTCGGTGCCGAGGACAAGGCGGGCACCCAGGGGAGCGAATTCGCATCGGATACCGACGGCGCGGCGGACGACGACTCCTCTAAGGATGCCGTGACACCCGAGGGCGGCTCCACCGATGCCGGCGCGAGCACCGGGTCGACCTCCGGCTCAGAATCCTCCGCGGGCGACGACGCTTCCGATGGCACCGGCTCTGACCAGGGCGGCGCGTCTACCGATGGATCTCAGGGCGAGGATGCGGGCAAGGACGCATCCGGTTCCGCGGACGCGACGGGCACCAAGTCCGACGAGGGCTCATCCGATACCCAACCGTCCGACGGCTCTGGCCAAAAGACCGACTCCGACGGCAAGGCCGACTCCGACCCCAAGACGGATACCGACAGCAAGGGTACCGAGGGCGGCGCCTCGTCTTCCGGCGATGACTCGGGCGACGATTCCGGCGATGCCTACGTCTCCGACAAGAAGGGCTGGAACAAGGACGGCACCGGCTACTGCAAGGATCCCGGCGTCGTCTACACCGGCTACGTCGTCGATAACCACGTGGACAAGAAGACGAACGAGCGTTATTGGATCGAGAACGGCTGGCTGTTCAAGAACGGCATGTTCGACTCCCGCGACGGCTATTACGGCTACTCGCTCTCCGACGGCACGGTGCTCCGCGGCGTTTACCGCAACGTGAGCGAGGGCACTGTCTATATCGCCAACAACGACGGACGGCTCATCACCGGCACCAAAGAAGACAAGACGGGCTGGACCGTCACGTCCGCCTACGGCCAGGGTCTTCAGCGCTACTACATCGAGAGCGACCACAAGATTCATACCGGCTATTCCGACTCCGGCTACGCGCACTTCACGACAGACGAGGGCTACGTCCTCCGCGGCGGCACCGAGGCGCCCGACGGCAGCATCTACTACGCAGACTGCGACGGCAGGCTCCAGAAGAGCGGTTGGGTCGTTACCCCGGACGTCACCGGCGAAAACGAGCGCTACTGGCTCGAGGACCACAAGGCCGTGAAGGACACCCTCGTCAACACGGGCAAGTCCTACGCCTATGCCAAGTCCGACGGTGTTATCGTCCGCGGCGTCTACAGCAACGGTGAGCTCGTCTACCTCGCCGACAACGACGGCAACCTTGAGTGCGGCGATAAGGGCAAGGGCGGCTGGGTCGTCACCGAGAAGTACGGCCAGGGCCAGCAGCGCTACTGGATCGACCCCGAGAAGCACGCCGCGGTCATCGGCTACGACGACGGGTCCGCCAACAAGGACCTCGGCAATTACGCCCACTTCACCACCAAGAAGGGCTATGTGCTCCGCGGCGGCATGAGGGCTTTCGACGACAACGTGTATTACGCCGACAACAACGGCCTGCTCCAGAAGAGCGGCTGGCTCGTCACCGCAGACGTCACCGGCGAAAACGAGCGCTACTGGCTCGAGGACCACAAGGCCGTGAAGGATACCCTCGTCGACACGGGCAGCTCCTACGCGTACGCCAAGTCCGACGGCAGAATCGTCCGCGGCACGTATAAGGCCGACGGCCTCGTTTACCTCGCCGACAACGACGGCGTGCTCGAGTGCGGCAAGAACGGCAAAGGCGGCTGGGTCGTCACCGAGGCCTATACCCCCGGCCAGGGCCTGCAGCGCTACTGGATCGATCCCGAGAAGCACGCCGCCGTCATCGGCTACGACGACGGGTCCGCCAACAAGGACCTCGGCAACTACGCCCACTGCACCTCGACCAAGGGCTACGTCGTCCGCGGCGCCGGCCGCGTCGACGACAAGGTTTACCTCGCCGACAACGACGGCAGGCTCACTTCGCTCACCGGCTGGCAAGTAACTTCCGATTTCGGCCAGGGCCAGCAGCGCTACTGGATCGAGAAGGGCGGCTGGACGCAGATCGGCTACTCCTCCGACGGATATGACCACTGCGCCACCAAGGAAGGTTACGTCGTCCGCGGCAAGTACCGCGCCGAGAACGGCTACATCTACCTCGCCGACAACGACGGCAGGCTCTACACGGGCGATACATACGGCTGGATGATCACCGCTGAGTTCGACGGCACCATGCAGCGCTACCGCATCGACCCCGAGGCCCACGCCTGCGTGCCCGGCACCTTCACGCTCGGCGACTACGATTACTACACCACGGCCAAGAACGGCTGGGTCCTGCGCGGCTCGGCCACCGTTAACGGCAAGACCATCAACGCCGATAACGACGGCCGCATCATCACCTCCGTCGTTGTCTCCGCCTCCGTCAAGAAGTCCGGCGACGCCACGAACATCGAGAGCACCTACGTCGGCGACACGATGTATCTCTTCCTGCCGTCTTACGCCAGCCTCACCAAGGTGCCCATCGCCGCGCTGCGCCTTTCCGGCGCCACTGATATCTACCTGAGCTCCACCTCCGGCGGCACGTACACGCTCTACACCGCCTTCGCGGACGCCGACCTCAAGTCCATCTCCCAGAGCAAGCTCAGCAACGGCGCGCTCATGCTGTTCTACAAGACCTCGACCGGCTCGGGCTCCGTTGCCCGCAAGCTCGCGGTGATGCTCTCCTCCGACGTGACCTCCGTCTTCGTCCTGAGCGTGGACAGCGAGAACCAGGGCCGCGCCTACGTTGAGGCCAGCAGAGATCACTCCGCTAAGGCCGACGTCGCCGTGGTCGTCGTCGCCTCCGACGGCACCGTGCTCTACAACAAGGATGACATCTCCGAGGAGAAGACCTCGACCATCAAGGGCCGCGGCAACACCTCGTGGGGCGCCAGCGACAAGAAGCCCTATCAGATCTCGCTCAACAAGAAGGCCGACCTCCTCAACACGGGCAACTCCGACAACGCCAAGAAGAAGTGGGTCCTGCTCGCCAACTCCAACGACGTGACCCTGCTGCACAACACCGTGGCCTTCAACCTTGCCCAGGAGCTCGGTCTCGGGGCCATGGATTGCACCGCCGTCGACCTCTGGTACGACGGCGAGTATCGCGGCTCCTATTTGCTCTGCGAGAAGGTCGAGATCAACTCCGGCCGCGTCGACATCTATGACCTCGAGTCCGACGTCGAGGACGCCAACGACGGCACCGACCTCGAGTCCCAGCCGACCGCCAAGGGCACCAACAAGTACGGCTACACCTATCAGTACGTCGTCGGCGTGAAGGACCCCGACAACATCACGGGCGGCTACCTGCTCGAGTTCGACTCGGCTTATTACAAGAAGGAGACCTGCTACTTCCAGACCTCCCGCGGCTACGTGGTCGTGAAGAGCCCCGAGTTCTGCTCGAAGAGCTCCATGCGCTACATCAGCGAGGCGTTCCAGGCGGCGCTCGACAACCTTGAGAACAACACCGCCAGCAGCTACACCTTCGACCTGGATTCCTTCGCCAAGGCCTACCTGGTCAACGAGTTCTTCAAGAACACCGACTACGCCTACAGCTCCACGTATTTCCACATCGATCGAGACGAGCAGACCTTCGTTGCCTCGCCCGTCTGGGACTTCGACAGCGCGATGACCCGCAAGGGCTATGGCCGCTGGAACTCCTACAACGGTTTCATGAACACCGTGGGCATCTGGATGCTCATGAGCACGAAGGTCCAGGACACCATCAAGTCGGTGTACAGCGATTTCTCCGGGATGGTCCACGACGTGCTGCTCGGCGATACCGACGCCGTCGGCTCCAAGGGTTACCTCCACTCCCTGAAGTATTACCGCAGCAACATCGACAAGTCCCAGAAGATGGACGAGGTCATCTGGGGCCTCACCTCCTTCGGCAACCAGCTGCAGCCCTATTCCACCTATCAGCGCAACTACGAGTACCTGGTCGAGTGGATCGAGAACCGCGTGAACTGGCTCGACGAGGCGGTCTACACCCTCAACGGGCCCGTGATCGACACCTGGGAGGCCAAGCACAACGGCGTCGACTACACCCTCGTCTTCGATGCCCAGTACTACAAGGAGATGAACCCCGACGTCGCCGCGGTCTACGGCACGTCCAATGAGGCGCTCTTCGAGCACTTCGTCACCTACGGCATGAGCGAGGGCCGCGTCGCGAGCCGCAACTTCGATGTCCGCAGGTACGCCGAGCTCAACAGCGACGTCCGCGCCGCCTACGGCACGAACTGGGCCGGCTACTACCTGCACTACCTCCAGTACGGCTTCAGCGAGGGTCGCCACTCGAAGTAGCCCGCAGCCGTTCTTATCTGGATCGAAGCGGCGTCCCGTCCGGGGTTTATCTGGGCGGGGCGCCACTGCTTTGTTTAGGTGGGCTATTTATGGCAAAGACCAGGCCCCCTCTCGGACAACCAGATTGTCTAAGAGGAGGCCTTCGCTTGGCTGGATATTCGCGGACACCCCCGACGTTCAGCCCGAAGCAGGCGCCGACGCCAAAACATACGAGGACGATTGCGGCGACGGTCGCGATCAGCGGAAGATTCCTTTTGTTCTCCTTGCTGGGTTCTTTGACGGAAGTTCCGATGTTCTCGGTGTTCTGCCGCTCCGGTCCCGTCGGCTGTAGCGGTTTACCGCAGTTTCGGCAAAAGCGCGCGCCTTCATCTATCTGGGTTCCGCATTGATCGCAGTAGGCCATTCTTAACCCCTTCCAAATGTGGCTCTGGAGTTGGTTGCTTGTCTCGAGTTTATGCCTCGGCTGTAGCCGCGCGTTGCGCAACGTTTTTGATATTGGCTTGTTCCGAAACAATTTTGTGTTGACAAGCCCGCCCGGCACTGGCACAATAACCAACGCGCAAGAGCGCCTGGGGATGTAGCTCAGCTGGGAGAGCGCTGCCTTCGCAAGGCAGAGGCCGAGGGTTCGAATCCCTTCATCTCCACCAGGAATTTGCAGGCCCGGACGTCTAAAGGACGTTCGGGCTTTTCTCTTAGCGCGCCTTCGCGGCACGCACGCAGACGAAAGGAGCCGTCATGGCGGAAATGCTCACCCTCGAGGCGTTCGAGGAGGCCTCTGAGAAGGTCAAGGAGGTCACGCTAGAGACCAAGCTCGTCGAGAGCCCGTATCTTTCCGCCGCCACTGGCAACCGCGTCTGGCTCAAGCCCGAGAACATGCAGCGCACCGGTGCCTACAAGCTCCGCGGCGCCTATTACAAGATCTCGAAGCTGAGCAAAGAGGAGCTCGACCGCGGCGTCATCACCGCGAGCGCCGGCAATCACGCGCAAGGCGTGGCCTATGCCGCCACCCACGCGGGCGCCCGCTCCATCGTCGTCATGCCGACCACCACGCCGCTCATCAAGGTCGAGCGCACCAAGGGCTACGGCGCCGAGGTCATCCTGCACGGAGACGTCTTCGACGAGGCGGGGGAGTACGCTCAGCAGCTCGCCGAGGAGCAGGGCCTGACCTACATCCCGCCCTTCAACGACGAGGTCGTGGCCACCGGCCAGGGCACCATCGGCATGGAGATCGTCCAGGAGCTCCCGCTCGTCGACACGATCCTCGTGCCCGTGGGCGGCGGCGGCCTTGCCTGCGGCGTCGCCACCTTCGCCAAGCTCTACAACCCCAAGATCCGCGTCATCGGCGTCGAGCCGGCTGGCGCGCCGAGCCTCACGGCCGCCCTCGAGGCCGGCCACCCGGTGAAGCTGCCGAGCGCCAACACGATCGCCGACGGCACCGCCGTGCTCGAGATCGGCGACAAGGTCTTCCCGTACCTCAAGGAGAACCTCGACGACGTGCTCACCATCGAGGACGACGAGCTCGTCGTGAGCTTCCTCGACATGGTCGAGAACCACAAGATGGTCGTCGAGAACTCCGGCCTGCTTTCCGTGGCCGCGGCCAAGCACATCCCGTCCGACGGGCGCCGCGTGGCCTGCGTGCTCTCCGGCGGCAACATGGACGTCATCACCATGAGCTCCGTCGTGCAGCACGGCCTCATCCAGCGCAGCCGCGTCTTCACGGTGAGCGTCCTTCTGCCCGATCGCCCCGGCTCCCTCGTGCGCGTGGCCAGCGTCATCGCCGAGCACAACGGCAACGTCATCAAGCTCAAGCACAACCAGTTCGTCACCACGAACCGCAACGCCGCCGTCGAGCTCCGCGTCACCATCGAGGCCTACGGCCCCGAGCACCGCCAGCAGATCGTCGACGCCCTCTCCGCCGCCGGCTTCAACCCCCAGCTCCCCTCCGTCCGCGAAGCCAACTAAAAGCGGAGCCCCACAACCCGCAACACCCTCACATGTGCAAAAGCGGGGAGAGCGAAGCGATTCGCCGCCCCCTAGAACTATGTCGGCCCCGCGCAAGTGAACTGCCTCCCATTTCTTGGACATGAGAAATGGGAGGCTTTCTTTATGCGCAA
>CAVDQW010000053.1:0-5128 GCA_963610995.1 bacterium
GAAGACCTCGGCCGAGGTCTCGGGCATGAAGGGCTCGAACAGGTGAGCGCCGATGCGGATGGACTCGAGCAGGTTGGCGATGATGTCGCGCAGCTCCTCGGCGCGGGCCTCGTCCTTGGCCACGGTCCAGGGCGCGGTGTCCTCGATGTAGTGGTTGGCGGCGTGCACGAGCTCCATCACCACGTCCTTGGCGCCCGCGTAGTCCATGGACTCCATGTGCTCGGCGTAGCGGGCCTCGATGCCCTGGGCGATCTCGCGCAGCGGGTTCTCCTTCTGCTCCCAGCCCTCAGCCAAGGCCGGGGTCTTGCCGTCGAAGTACTTGGCGCTCATGTTGAGCGAGCGGGAGACCAGGTTGCCCCAGCTGTTGGCCAAATCGGCGTTGTAGACCTGCTCCATGCGGTCGAAGCTGATGGCGGAGTCCTTGCCGTGGGCCACGTCGGTCATGAAGTAGTAGCGATAGCCCTCGACGCCCAGGAGGTCGATGACGTCCTGCGGCGCGATGGCGTTGCCGCGGGACTTGGACATCTTCTCGGCCTCGCCGGTCTCGGAGTTGCGCACGGTGAGGAAGCCGTGGGCAAAGACGTGCTCGGGCAGGGCCTCGCCGATGGCCATGAGCATGGCCGGCCAGATGACGCAGTGGAAGCGGATGATGTCCTTGCCCACTACGTGGTACTGGGCAGGCCAGCGGTGCGCGAACTCGGCACGGGAGGCCTCGTCGTCAAGGCTGTAGCCCACGGCGGTCATGTAGTTGAGAAGGGCGTCGAACCACACGTAGGTCACGTGGCCGTCGTCGAAGGGCACAGGGATGCCCCAGTCGAAGCTCGTGCGGGAAACGGAGAGGTCCTGCAGGCCGCCCTCGACGAAGGTGCGCACCTCGTTCATGCGGAAGTCGGGCTGGACGAAGTCGGGGTGCTCGTCGTAGAAGGCCAGGAGCTTGTCCTGGAACGCGGAGAGCTTGAAGAAGTAGGACTCCTCCTGCACGCGCTCCAGCGGACGGCCGCAGTCGGGGCAGAGGTGCTGGCCCTGGGTCTCGTGCTCCTCGTCGGACTTCTTGACCTGGTTCTCGGTGAAGTAGGTCTCCTCGGGGACGCAGTACCAGCCGTCGTAGCTGCCCTTATACAGGTAGCCGGATTCCTTCATGCGCTCCCAAAGGTACTGCACGGCGTGGTGCTGGCGCGGCTGGGTGGTGCGGATGAAGTCGTCGTTGGAGATCTCGATCTTCTCCCAGAGGTCGCGGAAGAGGGGCTCCTGGGAGTCGCACCAAGCCTGCGGGGTGTCGAAGCCGTGGGCCTCGGCGGCCTCGGCGACCTTCTGGCCGTGCTCGTCCATACCGGTCAGGAACTTGACGTCGTAGCCGGCCGCGCGGCGATAGCGCGCCTGCACGTCGCACAGCATGGTGCAGTAGGCGGTGCCCAGGTGCGGGGCAGCGTTGACGTAGTAGATGGGGGTCGTGATGTAGAACGACGGCTTGGTGTTTGCCATTGGGAGCTCCTCATGACGGATGGATGGCAGATGTTGCTGCAATAACCGTCTAACTATACGCCATCGGGAGTGGACATAGGGACGGCCCCTTCGTCCGCTCCCGCGCCACCTGAAAAAGGGACTGTCTCCGATGCGGGTCCGCGTGGGGAGAAAGGCCGAAAGGGCCCGGGCGGTTTCGCGAGAAACGCGCCAAGGCCCTTTCGATGGGAGGAGAGGCGGCGCCGCATGGAGGCGCCGTTGGGGGAATTGGGGGCGGTTCAGGGCCGCGCGGTGCGCGGCTTAGATGGCGAGACCGGCCTCGTAGCCCTCGCGGCTGGCGACGAGGGCGTTGCCGGCCTTGACGGCGCAGCCGACGACCTGCACGTTGCCGCAGTGCTTGCGCGCGGCCTCCTCGAGCGGGTTGTGGGCCTTGTAGCCGAAGGCGGAGATGACGGTGGCGGCGGGCAGCGTGTGCTCGGCGCCCTCGGCGTCCTTGTAGACGACGCCGAAGCCCTTGTTGTCGCCCTGCTCGGCGGCACCGGACCAGCTGGCAACGGAGCCGTCGACCTCGACGCCGGTCTCGACGCGCTGGACAGTCGCGCCGCACACGGACTTGACGCCGCTCGCGGCCATCATGTCCATGAAGGACTCGCGGGTGATGGGCATCATGTCCAGGCACAGGGCGTCGCGCATCTCGACCACGGTGACGTCGTCGCGGTACTGAGCCACGAAATCGGCCGTCTCGGCGCCGACCTCGCCGCCGCCGCAGACCACCACGGGGCCGGGCTTGACGGCGACCTTGCCGAGAAGCACGTCCTCGGCGAAGACGGCGTTCTCAAGCCCCTCGATGGGAAGCGCCAGCGGCTTGGCGCCGGTGGCGATGACCACGGCATCGGGCGCGAAGGCCTCGATGGCGGCCTCGTCGACCTCGGCGTTGAGGTGCATGGGCACGCCCAGCTGCTCAAGGCTCTCGCGCAAGGTGCTCACGTAGTTGGAGAGCTCGCCCTTGCCCACGGGGTAGGCGGCGGAGCGGAACTGGCCGCCGAGGGACTCCTGGGCCTCGAAGACCTCGACCTTGTGGCCGCGCTTGGCCGCGGTCTCGGCCGCGGTGAGACCGGCCGGGCCGCCGCCGATGACCATGACCTTCTTGGCGTCGGACTCCGCCACGGGGGCCATGTCGTTCTCGCACTCGCGGCCGACGCGCGGGTTCACGAGGCAGGTGATGTTGGCGTCGACGTACAGCGAGAACTCGCAGCCCTGGAGGCACCCGATGCACTGGCGGATGTCGCAGGTGCGGCCGGTCTTGGCCTTGGCGGGCAGGTAGGGGTCGGCGAGCGAGCCGCGGCCCATGGCGACGGCGTCGGCCACGCCCATCTCGAGCAGGGCGTCGGCCATGGCGGGGTCGTTCACGCGGTTGGAGAGGATGACGGGGATCTTGACGGCGGCGCGGATCTTCTCGACGCGGTCCATGTTGAGGGCGTGGTCGGAGAACATCGGGGCGATGACCTGGTCGTTAGCGCGGCTGGCGTACATGCCGTTGGAGGCGTTGATGCCGTCGAAGCCGGCCTCCTCCATGTGGCGGGCGAGCACGATGCTCTCGGCGATGGTGCGGCCGCCGGGCACGAGGTCGTCGGTGTTGATGCGGGCGATGATCGGGAAGTCGGCGCCGCAGGCCTCGCGCATGGCGGCGAGGATCTCGTCGACGATGCGGACGCGGTTCTCGAAGCAGCCGCCGTACTGGTCCACGCGGCGGTTCACGGCCGGCGAGAGGAACTCGGCCAGCAGGTAGCCGTGGGCGCAGTGGAGCTCGACGCCGTCGAAGCCGGTCTTCTTGGCACGGCCGGCGGCGGCGCCGAAATCGGCCACGAGCTGGTGGATCTGGTCGACGGACATCTCCTGCGCCAAGCTCTGGCAGGCGGGGCAGGTGGTGGAGCTGGGCGCGAGCACCTGCAGGCCGCAGCTGGCCTGCGGCATGACCTGGCGGCCCGGGTGATACATCTGGCAGAAGATCTTGGAGCCGTGTGCGTGGACGGCGTCGCAGAGCTCGACGTTGCCCGCGACCTGGTCGTCGTTCCACAGGCCCGGGATGCGCGTGTAGCCCTTGCGGCCCTCCTGCACGCAGTAGTCCTCGGTGATGAGCAGGCCCCAGCCGCCCTTGGCCTTCTCCTCCATGTACTTGAGGTAGCGCTCGGTGATGGTGCCCTCGTCGTTGCAGTAGTTGGTGACCATGGCGGGGACCACGAGGCGGTTCGGGATCTCGCAGTTGCCGATGGTGAACGGGCTGAACAGGGTGTCGAACTTCATGTTTCTCTCCTTTGCCATGCCCGCGCGCGGGCCCCTCCCGGCGCGCGGCTCGTTTCGGTTGGATATGTTCAAGGTGGGGGTTGGCCCCACGTCAAGCGGCGGGCGGAGCGGAATCGAGCGTCCCGGCGGTCTTCACGCTACCTGGTGAGCGCCTCGGCCATCTTCTGGCTCACCGGCATGAAGACCACGATGACCACGTAACCGCTTGCGATGAGATACGGCAGCGCGTGCGGCCACACGACGAAGAGCAGCTCGCCCACGGCGACGAACTGGCAAAAGAAGCTGATGCAGGTGATGAGCACGACGGCGCCCACGGCGCTGGAGAGCAGGTGCCCCGCCACCTTGTTCTGGATGCCCAGCTTGGCGACGAGCTTTTGCCCCCACATGGGCGCGGGGATGAGGTCGCAGATCAGGTAGCCCACGTCCATGCTCACCACGAAGCTCTGGGCGAACATCATCGGCGTGAGGTTGCCCGAGAGGATCAGCCCGACCGCCACCAAGACGACGCCCAGGAAGATGTTGATGAAGAAGTTGATGAGCTTCGGAGTCCAGGATTTATCGAACATGCCATGCCTTTCTCTTTGGGCAGAGGCCCCTCCCCTGCCTCACAAATCAGATATGCTCAAGGTGGGGGTCGGCCCCCGGTCAAGGGATGTCCGCGAAGTCGCACGACGAGGCGGGAGGACGGTTTTGCGCTGCACGCAGAAGGAGATTCGCGAGAAGCTCGGCATCAGCCGCGACACGTTGCGGTTCTACGAGCAGAAGGGCATCATCGAGCCCGAGGTTGACCCGCAAAACGGCTACCGTTACTACGACGACTGGCAGGTCAACCTGCTGTGGGACTGCAAGCAGTACCAGTCCATGGGTTTTACGCTCGCCGAGGTGCTCGAGATCTTGAACCACGACACGCTAGGCGAGCTCTCCGAGCGCGTTGAGCGGCGCGGGCGCGAGGTGGAGGCCGAGATCCGGCGCAAGGAGCTCGAGCTCACGAGCCTGCGGACGCGCGCGGCCGAGATGCGGCGCGCCGAGGGTTCGCTCGGGCGCTTCGAGTTCACCGACTTCCCGGGGCGCGTCTACGTGCCCGTCCGCGAGGACCACGGCTTCCGCGACGCCATCGACCCCGAGGCCGTGGCGTACGTGAACGCGAACTTCTCGGTGTCGGCGCCGCTGCTGTGGTTCCCGGACCTGGCCGAGAACCACTTCTGCTGGGGGTACGCATGCACGCCGGCGGTCCACAAGGCGATAGGATCGCCCGAGGCGGCGGGGATCGTGCACATCGAGGGCGCGACCGCGCTGTCCACATGGGTCGACGCCGGCGAGCGCTGGAACGTGGGGCTCTCGCTCTTCGAGGAGCTCGTCGCCG
>CAVDQW010000054.1:0-16059 GCA_963610995.1 bacterium
ACCGCCCGGCCGACTTCGACGTCGTGGTGACCGAGAACATGTTCGGCGACATCCTCTCCGACGAGGCCGCCCAGATCACGGGCTCGCTCGGCATGCTGGCCTCCGCGAGCCTCGGCGACGGCGTGAGTCTCTTCGAGCCCTCCGCCGGCTCCGCGCCCGACATCGCGGGCCAGGGCATCGCCAACCCGCTGGCGCAGATCCTGTCTGCCGGCATGCTTTTGACCTACGCGCTCGACATGGTCGAGGAGGCCGGTTGGATCGAGGCCGCCGTTGAGCGCGTCCTCAACGAGGGCTGGCGCACCCGCGACATCGCCGACGCCGACACCCCCGCCGAGAAGATCCTCGGCACCGCCGCCATGGGCGACAAGGTTGTGGAGGCCCTCGCGTAAGGCTTGGTGCAACACTTGGTGCAAGCATGAATGACGGCCCGTATGTCCAGCGACATCCGGGCCGTTTTACGTGCGCGGATGTGCTTGCGGAGAGGGGTGTGCCGCCGTTCGGCTAGAATCGGGAGCGTTTGGCAACGCTTGGGCTGGGGGAGGCCACATGATCAAAGCCGCGTTCTTCGACGTCGACGGCACGCTGCTCGCAAAGAGCACCGATAACCTGATTCCCGCGAGCGCGAAGGCGGCGCTGGCGGAGTTGCGGCGCCGCGGCGTGATGTGCGTCATCTGCACCGGGCGTCCCGAGGCACAGCTTCCGAGCTGCATCACCAAGGGTTTCGACGGCTTCGAGGGCGGCTTCGACTCGTATATCACCATGACGGGGTCTCACTGCTACGACGGCGAGGGCGCGTTCTACGACGCCCCGATCGACCCCGCGATCGCGCAGCGGTTCCTTGACCTTGCGGAGGCCGAGGACCTCGATATCCTGGGGCTGAGCCTCGACGGCATCTTCTGCAACCGTCACACCGAGCGCGTGGCCGAGCTCGAGGAGCATGTGGCGAGCAAGTACCCCGTGCGCCCGATCGCCCAGATGCGCGAGGTCCCGCTCTACTCTTTCTGCGCGTTCATCGGGCCCGAGCGGGACGACTGGATGCAAGCGCAGATGCCTGACTGCATCGTGACGCGCTGGTGCGATCTGTTCTGCGACGTCATTTCGAACAAGAGCAGCAAGACGGCTGGCGTGCGCGCCGTGCTCGAGCGCTATGGCCTCTCGGCCGATGAGACCATCGCGTTCGGCGACGGCGGAAACGACGCGCCCATGCTGGAGTTTTGCGGCATCGGCGTGGCCATGGGCGACGGCACCGACGCTGCCAAGGCGGCCGCCGACTACGTGACGGACGCCGTGGCAGACGACGGCCTTGCCAATGCCCTGCGGCGCTTCGGGCTCATCGATTAACGCTGCGGCCATCCCATCATTACCCGCGGCGCCCGGCAATGGTCGCGGCCGTTGCCGGGCGCCGCGCTTCGGGCGTGTCCAAGAATCGAACTTGACGGTCGAATTCGGCGGGTACTGGCGCATCTGGTTATCGTATTGTCGCAGGTAGAAGCGCCGCGCGTGTGAAGGCTACTTGTCTCGGGTCTGAAAAACGACCGTCAAGTTCGATTTTTGGCCACAAGGCTAGAGCAGCGACCCCTCGCGGCGGACGAAGAGGCGCTTCGCGAGGCCGACGAGCAGCGCGTAGCCGGCGACGGCGGCCGCGAGAAGACCCGCGAACTGCGCCGGCAGCGGGCAGAAGTCGAGCGCCTCGCCAATGCCGGTGAAGGGCAGCGCGGTGGCCACGGCCACGCCAACGACGCCGAGCGCGATGAGGACCCATGCGGCGTGCGCGCCGGAAAGCAGGCTCTTCTCGCTGCGCATGAGGTGCACGGCGAGCGTCTGCGTCCACATGCTCTCGATGAACCAGCCGGCCTGGAACGTGCCGACGAAGAGCGCCTGGCCGCTCGCGTCGAGCGTGCCCCAGGCACCGCCCGCGACCATCGGGCAGAGCCAGAAGAAGAGCGCCGCGAAGGTTGCGATGTCGAAGACGGAGCTGATGGGCCCGAAGGTCACCATGAAGCGGCGCACCGACGCGGTGTCCCAGCGGCAGGGGCGCGCGATCATCTCGTCGTCCACGTTGTCCCAGGGAATCGCCGTGCAGGTCAGGTCATAGATCAGGTTGAGCAGCAGCAGCTGCACCGCGCCCATGGGCAGGAAGGGGAGAAGCGCCGCCGCGGCCACGACCGAGAAGATGTTGCCGAAGTTGCTGCTCACGGTCATCTTCACGTACTTGATCATGTTCGCGTAGGTGCGGCGGCCCGCCTCGATGCCGTGCTCGAGCACCATTAGGTCCTTCTCGAGCAGGATGATGTCGGCGGCCTCGCGCGCCACGTCGGTGGCGGAGTCGACGGAGATGCCGCAGTCGCTCTCGCGCATGGCCGCGGCGTCGTTCACGCCGTCGCCCATGAAGCCGACCGCGTGCCCGAGCCCGCGCAGCACGCGCACGACACGTGCCTTCTGGGCGGGGGAGAGCTTCGCGAAGATGCTCGCCTCCTGGACGGCGGCCGCGAGCTCCTCGTCGTCCATGACCTCGATCTGAGCGCCGGTGAGAACGGCGTCGCCGGGGATGCCGATGGCGCGGCAGACGTGGGCGGCCACGCGCGCGGAGTCGCCGGTGAGGACCTTGGTGGCCACGCCGTGCGCGGCGAGCGCGCGGATGGCGGCGGCGGAGCTCTCCTTGGGCGGATCGAGGAAGGCCAGGTAGCCGATGAGGATCATGTCGCGCTCGTCCTCTGCGGTGAGGGAACGGGCACCGGCGGGGTCGTCCTTGCGGGCGACGCCGAGCACGCGCATGCCCTCGCCGGCCAGCGCCTCGCCGCGCCCCATGACCTGCTCGCGCAGCTGGTCGGTGAGCGGAAGGGCCTGGCCGTCGATCTCGACCTTCGTGCACACGGCGAGGACCTCCTCGAGGGCGCCCTTCGTCACCATGCGGGTGCGGCCGTCCGCGTCGCCCACGACGACGGAGAGACGGCGGCGCTCGAAGTCGAACGGCAGCTCGTCGATGCCGTGGTAGCGGCCGGCGAGCTCCTCAGCGCTCACGGCGGCGTCGCCTGCGGTCGTCACCTCGACCTCGTCGGTGCCTTCGGCGAGGGCCCGCTCGACGATGGCGTTGTCGATGAGGTTCTTTACACCGGTGGAGAAGTAGCTGTTGAGGAAGGCATAGCGCAGCACGCGGGCCGAGTCGCGGCCGTCGACGTCGAGGTAGCGCTCGAGCACGATGCGGTCCTCGGTGAGGGTACCGGTCTTGTCGGTGCACAGCACGTCGATGGCGCCGAGGTCCTGGATGGCGTCGAGGCGCTTGACGATGACGTGGTCGCGGGAGAGGTCGACGGCGCCCTTGCCGAGGCAGGTCGTCACGAGCATCGGCAGCATCTCGGGCGTGAGGCCCACCGCTACGGAGAGCGAGAAGAGCAGGGCGTCGAGCCAGTTGCCCTTCGTCACGCCGGAGATGACGAAGACGATGGGCAAGACGACGGCCATGAGCGTCATGAGCAGGCGGCTCGTGGACGCGATGCCCTCGTCGAAGGCGGTCTTGCGCTTGACGCCGGCGAGGGTCCCGGTCGCCTCGCCGAACATGGTGCGCTCGCCGGTTGCCACCACGACGCCGCGCGCGTTGCCGGAGATGACGGTAGAGCCCATGAAGGCGAGGTCCTCGAGGTCGGTGAGGGCGGCGACCTCGGTGTCGGTGCCCTCGGCGAGGCGCGGGCGCTTCTCCACGGCGTCCGACTCGCCGGTGAGCGACGCCTGGCTCACAAAGAGGTCGCGCGCGGCAAAGATTCGCAGGTCGGCGGGCACGATGTCGCCGGAGGAGAGGTGCACCACGTCGCCCACCACGATCTCGTCGACGGGGGTCTCGTTGCCGCCGTCGCCGTCGCGCTCGACCTCGGCCGTGGACTCGACCATCTCGGCCAGGGACTCGGCGGCCACGGCGCTCTTCTCGTCCTGGATGAAGCGCAGCACGCCGGAGACGAGCACCATGACGCCGATGATGAGCGGCGTCGAGAGGTCGCGGTCGCCCCCCGTGGCGAAGACCCAGTCGGTCAGCACAGAGACGACGGCGATAAACACGAGGATGTAGGTGAAGGGGTCCGCGAAGGCGGCGAGGAAGCGAAGGGGGAGGGGCTTGTGCTCGCCGCGGCTCACGGCGTTGGCGCCGTAGAACTCGCGGGCGGAGTCGACCTGCTCGGCGGCGAGGCCCTCCTCGGAGCTGTTGAGCTCGGCGAAGAGCTCGGTGCGCGATGCGGTGGCCGCGTGGCGCAGCCATTCTTGCTGGCTCGCGCGCCCGTCGCGGCGGCGGGGCTTCTCGGAGCGGATGTTCTCGGTTGCGGCGTTCGCGGTAAAGAGGTTGCGCAGCGTCATGGCGCACCTCGCAATCCCGGGACATAAAAAGGGCCCTCGGCGTTTTGCCGGGAGCCCACAGGAGCGCTTCATGCGACCTCGAAGGAGCCGCTGTTCGGCGGCGCCTTAACCGAGGCGGGCGACCGTCATCCCGAGGACGGCCGCTTCTCCCATGGACTGAGCGAGTTTGTGTTCGTGACTGTGACTGCATCCGTCGGACATGGGGCACCTCCTCGTGGTCCGGGCCGCCGGGCCCGAGTGTTCTCGATTCTGCCCGGCGAGTCGCCGCCGGGCCCGAATCAACCTCGGGCATCCTAGCAAATAACATGCCTGGTTTGCCAGTAAAGTTTTTGTAAGAGACGAATTGCCTGGTACATCGTGTGTCGAAGCTATGCAGCGGTGGGATTATCGCTCGATTGGCCTGCCCTATGTTCCGTCAGCCACTCGGCAAGGATCTCTGCAACGGTGTCCGCAAGGTTAAGCTCGCGCCTGTCGGATTCATCGTACAAATCGCTCACGAGTTCATTGGACAGGGTGATTTCGAAGGAGGACGATCCGTTGCTGGTCCAAACAGGCGTACAGTCCTCGAAGAATTCGCTTAGATCGTCTCCCTCCTCGGCCATTCTGTCGAACTCCTCAGTGGTGATATTTGTCATAGAATCGACGCTCCTTATCCGAAGCGTGACGAGCGGATATGATTCGGATGGCTGATCCTCGAGGCGTGTAGATGACGGTGAAATATTCACCTCGGTTTCGTGCGACCGCTTTGATTCGTTGTTCATGGTTTAGGTTGCTTTGTACGCAAGCGAACGACCCTTGAAGCAATTCGGCGGCTTCCTCGAAGCTGACGCTGTGCTTCTCCTCATTGATACGCGCCTTGTCGATGTCCCATAAGAATCTCATGCGCTTGGCCCCATCCTAAAGACCCTGCAAGTGGCTGTCAATTTCTCTCTTCCGGTCCAGCCGCAGCTCGCCCGCCGCGATCCGCTCTCCGATTCGCTCGTCTTCGGGCTGGCGGCCGTCGATGGCACGCAGCCATGCGGCAAGGTCGCGGCAGTGGTCGTCCTCGTAGCCCTTGTACGGGAACTCGCGGCCAACGATTCTCCAGCCGTCCACGATGTAGACGCCGTTGTCGAGGCCGGCGGCCATCCCCTCGATCTCCTCTCCCGCCACGATGCCGACGGAGAGGCCGCCGCCGAAGATGTTGCCGACGACCTGTGCCAGGCGCGCGAACCCGTAGGCGGGGTCGCCCGTGAGCGAGCGGTATCCCTTGAGCGCGCAGTAGGCGAGAAACGCCTCGACGGAGTCTCGACCGCCGTTCCAGTGCAGGTAGATGCCGAGCTTCTTCTCTGCCGTGGTGACGATGGCCCGGTTTCCCATCAGCGGTCCTCGGCGAGAGCGGCGTAGGTCTCGGCGACCGTCTTGCGCCAGAGCGCCGGCATGCGGTCGCCCTCGGGAAGGCGGCTCGAGTACTCGATCAGCTCCTGCGCCGAGGCAATGACGCCCAGGTCGGTGAGCTGACGGGCGGCGAGACGAAGCTCGGCCACGTCCATTGCGTCCAGGTCTTCGTTCAGCCGCAGGAATTTGCTGTCGGTCACGATGCCGCCCTTGAACGGCAGCAGGGTGAGCCCGGCCACGCAGGGAATGCACTGTACGGCCGTGTCGGCGCGAATCCCCACGTTGCCGGCACAGATCGCGCGGTTCTGGTCGAGGAGCAGCAGGTGGTCGGGAGCGGCGCGAACCACGATGAACGCCCCGCGGTACGCGTGGCGCCACGGTGCGACGATTTCGAGCTCGGCCGCGCTGGCCTGGTACGGGTTCTTCTTCACGTAATCGTCCACGACCCAGCGGTTGAGCCAGAGCCTCTCGCTCACGAGCGCCCCCGCCTCACCCGCAGCGCGGTCCTCACTGCACAGGGTGGGGTGCTTCTCGTCGCATACGCGCAGCACCTCGTTCGCATACGAGAGCAGGTTGTCCATGGCCTGGTAAAACGGGGCCACGTCCTCGGGGCCGACCGGCTCGCCTTCTGTGGGAATCAACACGATTCTGCGCGCGCCGCAATCGATGTTCATGCTCATGGGTGCTCCCATCTCTCGGATTCAGTGCGAAAGATGGTAACGACAAAGCACCTTACTGAATTCTTTCGGAATTCTTACCGAATTCTACCTGCGCAGATAAAAGACATTGCTTTGCAAAGAAATACAGAAATTAATGCTATGAGCGGTAGGATGGGCTCGGTGAGCGCGCGCTGCGCCGCAAAGCTCGCCGTTCAGCCTGCGACGACATGTCGAAGTGCGTCGAATTTACTGGCGAGTTTTCAACAAACCGCAGATCGTAATAGCCAGGAATTCGCGACGCACCATCTTCGGCCATTCCGCGAACGGTATTTTGGGAGCACGGGACGGCTGCGACCGCGCCTTTGGCTCCGCGGGTCCCGCCGGCCTCTTGACGGGCAATCGCATGCGCGTCTCCCGTGGCCCTTACGGACCTGCTCTCGCTCAGCCGGCAATCGTCGGCGCGTCGCCCTCAGGCCCTGCGTGAATCTGCGCTCGGCGGGGACGAGCTGCGGTTTCTTTGACCAGACCTTCGTGTACCTGCCTTCGCATTCCTTGCCAAGGGCCGTTGTCCTTGGCCCTACGGGTTCTTTATCTACGTCCTTTGCCTGTTGAAACCAGGGGTGATGACGGCGGCGGTCGTGCTGCGTTGTCGGAATAAGGGTGATGGCAGGGATTTGCATCCGATTGTTGCGGAAACCGGGGTGATGGCAGCGACTCGTTGTCGCGGCGCTGCCGTCGCCCCGACATTCGCAACAAAACGGCTCCTTCGCTGCCATCGCCCCTGTTTGCGCAACAGATACGAGGCGGGTGTCGCCATCACCCCGTTTTGCGCAACAGCAGCGCGTCCGCTGTCCTCATCACGACCCGTGCGGCGCCGCGGAGGCCTCGTGCCCCTTTGTCTATGCCTCTTGTCCAGCTACATCGCGTGCGTCGTGAAGGCCGGGTCGTCTTGCCACGGCACGACGCCGCCCGCGGACTCGAGCGTCGCCGGCACGTCGATGATCCGCTGGTTCGCCGACCCGCGAAAGCGCAGCGTGATATCGTATTCGTCCTGCACGAAGGGCCCGTCCACCAGCACGTCCAGGCAGTCGAGGATCCGGTCGGTCACCTCGCCCAGGTTCCACGCGCCGCCGGGCGCAAGCTGCTCGAAGGTGTGGCCCGAGTACATCCAGATGGTCTTGGCGCCGGCGCCCTCGCGCGGGTAACGGTCGCGCACGCGCTCGAGGAAGCCCACGAGGCCCTCTTGGTTCTCGGGCTCCATCGGCTCGCCGCCGAGGACTGAGAGCCCCGCCACGTATGCCGGCCCCAGCGATTCCAAGATCTTGTCCTCAACCTCGCGCGTGAACGGCTGGCCTGCGGAGAAATCCCATGCGACCTCGTTGAAGCAGTGCGGGCAGTGCAGGCGGCAACCGCTCACGAAGAGCGTCGTGCGCACGCCGGCGCCGTTCGCGATGTCGCAGTATTTGATTTCCGCATAGTTCATGGCAGGCTCCTCCACAGACGGCCCTCCAGTATAGGCCTCGGGTACTATGGAGAGGTTGAGTCAAATACGGCTTCATGCCCGCGGCTGCTTTTGCGCGGCCACCATCCACGACCGGGAGGTAATCCATGGCCGAGTTCGTTTACCAGTTCTACAAGGCCCGCAAGGCCGTCCACGACAAGGTGATCCTCGACGACGTGACCGTCGGCGTCTACCCCGGCGCGAAGATCGGCGTCGTGGGCCCCAACGGCGCCGGCAAGTCCACGCTGCTCAAGGTCATCGCCGGCCTGGAGGACATCTCCAACGGCGAGGCGCACCTCACCCCCGGCTACACCGTGGGCCTGCTGCAGCAGGAGCCGCCGCTGGACGACGCCAAGACCGTCAAGGAGAACATCGAGATGGCCTTCGGCGACGTTATCGCCAAGGTCAACCGCTTCAACGCCATCGGCGAGGAGATGGCCTCCCCCGACGCGGACTTCGACGCCCTCATGGAGGAGATGGGCCAGCTCCAGACCGAGATCGACGCCGCCAACGGCTGGGACCTCGACTCGCAGCTCTCGCAGGCCATGGACGCCCTGCAGTGCCCCGACCCTGACGAGTCCGTGGCGCATCTCTCCGGCGGCGAGCGCCGCCGCGTGGCCCTCTGCAAGCTCCTGCTCGAGGCCCCCGACCTGCTGCTCCTCGACGAGCCCACCAACCACCTCGACGCCGAGTCGGTCCTGTGGCTCGAGCAGTTCCTGCACAACTACCCCGGCGCCGTCATGGCCGTCACGCACGACCGCTACTTCCTCGACGACGTGGCCGAGTGGATCTGCGAGGTCGACCGCGGGCAGCTCTACCCCTACGAGGGCAACTACTCCACCTACCTCGAGAAGAAGGCCGCCCGCCTCGAGGCCCAGAACCAGCAGGACGCCCGCCGCGCCAAGAAGATGAAGGCCGAGCTCGAGTGGGTGCGCTCCAGCCCCAAGGCCCGTCAGGCCAAGAGCAAGGCGCGCCTGGCCGCCTACGAGAAGATGGAGGCCGAGGCCCGCGCGTCCAAGAAGGTCGACTACACCGACATCCAGATCCCCGTCGGCCCGCGCCTGGGCAACAAGGTCCTGGTGGCCGACCACCTCTGCAAGTCCTTTGGCGACCGCGTCCTCATCGACGACCTGAGCTTCATCCTGCCGCGCAACGGCATCGTCGGCGTCATCGGCCCCAACGGCGTGGGTAAGTCCACCCTGTTCAAGACCATCGTCGGCCTGGAGGACGTGACCTCCGGCTCGCTCGAGGTGGGCGAGTCCGTCAAGCTCTCCTACGTCGACCAGATGCGCGAGGGCATCGACCCCGAGAAGACCCTCTGGGAGGTCGTCTCGGACGGCAACGACTTCATCCAGGTGGGCGACCAGGAGATCCCGTCGCGCGCCTACGTGGCCGCCTTCGGCTTCAAGGGCAAGGACCAGCAGAAGCGCGCGGGCGTCCTCTCCGGCGGCGAGCGCAACCGCCTGAACCTCGCCCTCACCCTCAAGCAGGGCGGAAACCTGCTGCTGCTCGACGAGCCCACCAACGACCTCGACGTCGAGACCCTGGAGGCCCTCGAGGAGGCGCTCGAGAACTTCCCGGGCTGCTCGGTCGTCATCAGCCACGACCGCTGGTTCCTCGACCGCGTGGCCACCCACATCCTCGCCTGGGAGGGCGACGACGAGAACCCCGGCCGCTGGCACTGGTTCGAGGGCAACTTCGACGACTACCAGAAGGACCGCGAGAAGCGCCTGGGCGCCGAGGCCTCCAAGCCGCACCGCCTTCACCGAAAGCTTACGCGCGACTAGCGAATTAACGGCTGTTTAGGCGCGTTTACGCCTTGACACGAACGTATGATGGGCGGGTGTTCCCGAGGTGGGAGCACCCGCCTTTTCTTACCAATGGCCCGGCGTGCGAGCGCCGGATTTTCTATGTTCGGAGGTTGTTTTTATGGCTGAGAAGTACAAGACGCGCAAAGTCGTCATCGTCGGCGCGGGCCGCGTGGGCTCCCACGCCGCCCTGTGCCTCATGTTCCAGCACCTGGTCAACGAGATCGTCTTCGTTGACGTCAACCCTGATGCCGCGGCGGCCCAGGCCGGCGACCTCAACGACCTCGCGTCCGGCCTCGGCGACAACTTCGTCATCCGCGTCGGCGACTACTCCGACTGCAAGAACGCCCACTTCGTGGTGCTCACGGCCGGCCGCTCGCGGCGCCCCGGCGAGACCCGCCTGCAGATGCTCGACGGCACCATCAAGATCCTCGGCAGCATTGTGACCTCCATCCGCGAGTCCGGCTTCCAGGGCATCCTGATCAGCGTCTCGAACCCCTGCGACGTCGTGACCGAGTACCTCTATCGCAACCTCGGCCTGCCGCGCAGCCAGGTCTTCGGCACCGGCACCCTGCTCGATTCCGCCCGCCTGCGCCGAGCCCTCTCCGAGATCATCGGCGTCAACTCCAAGCAGATCCAGGCCATCTGCATGGGCGAGCACGGCGACTCGAGCTTCATCCCCACCTCGCACATCACCGTGCAGGGCATCGAGCTGCGCGAGTACCTCTCGCTCACGCACAACGCGGTGGGCGACATCGACTTCGGCGACGTCATGACCCGCGTGCGCGAGTCCGGCAGCTCCATCGTGGCCGGCAAGGGCTGCACCGAGTTCGGCATCGGTTCCGTGGTGGCGAGCATCATCCAGGCCGTCCTGCACAACGACCGCATCGTGCTGCCGCTCTCTGCGCACCTCGACGGCGAGTACGGTGAGAGCGGCCTCTCTATCGGCGTGCCGTGCGTGCTGGGCACCGAGGGCATCGAGAGCGTGCTCGAGATCGACCTCTCCTATGACGAGCGCCGCGCGATGCGCAAGAGCTGCGACATCGTGCGCAGCTACGTCGACCAGGCCATGCCGCCGGTCGAGGAGTAACCGCTTGTCGGCACCCACGATGCCATAGAATCGCAGGTAGTCCCTCCCGCTTGCAAAAGCGAGAGGGACTTTTTGCGCCGTGGTGCGCTTGTGGTGCGCACCGGCTGATAGTGTTGCCCAAGTTGGAATTCGCCCATGGAATCCATCCACATACAAGGAGAGAACCTGCAATGATCAGAATCGACCACGTGTCCAAGTCCTATGACGGCGGCAAGCACTTCTCGCTCAAGGACCTCTCGCTCGACATCCGTGACGGCGAGATCTTCGGCCTGCTCGGGCACAACGGCGCCGGCAAGTCCACCACGCTGAACATGCTCGTCGGCGTCCTCGAGCCCACCGAGGGATCTATCCAGATCGACGGCATCGACGTCGTTAAGAACCCGTTGGAGGCCAAGCGCAAGCTCTGCTTCGTCGGCGACTCGCCCGACCACCTGCTGCGCCTCAAGGGCAGCGAGTACCTGCGCTTCATTGCCGATATCTACGGCGTGCCTGAGGAGGGCCGCGCCGAGCGAATCGCCAAGCTCGCCGAGGACTACGGCATGTCCGCCGAGCTCGACAACCCCATCCGCGCCTATTCCCACGGCATGCGCCAGAAGATGATGGTCATGGGCGCGCTTCTGCCGAACCCGGACGTCTGGGTGCTCGACGAGCCGATGACCGGCCTCGACCCCAAGGCCTCCTACCTGCTCAAGCAGTCCATGCGCGAGCACGCCGACGCCGGCAAGACGGTGCTTTTCTCCACGCACGTCCTCGACGTTGCCGAGAAGGTCGTCGACCGCGTGGCCATCCTCTCGCACGGTGAGCTGCTCTTCGTCGGCACCGTCGACGAGATGCGCGAGCACTTCCGCAACAACAGCTCGCTCGAGGAGATGTTCCTTGAGCTCACGAGCGAGAACTCGCCGTTCGAGCAGGGTGCGGGCAACGCCGCCGAGGGGGAGAACTAGCATGCAGGGCTTCAACTTCGCGCACTTCCGCACGATGCTCGGCGTGGTCCGACGCGGCGAGGAGCAAGATGACGGCCTCATGGACTCGCTCGGCCTGGATATGAGCGAGATCGACAGCGGGCTCAAGGGCGTGTTCATGTTCGTCATCGGGCTGGTCGCCATGGTCGGCCTGTTCATCGCGGGCATGAGGTTCATCGCGCCGATGGGCTTGGGCGTCCAGACCGTCTTCTTCGCCATGCTCTGCTGCGCCGCGGTCATCACCGTCTTCTTCGGCTTCTACAACGCCGTGAGCTCGCTTTACTTCGTTCGCGACCTTTCTTTTTACCTCACCTTGCCCGTCTCGCCCACGGCCGTCATGTGGGCCAAGCTCTTCAACTTCATGAGCACGCAGATCGCCGTCGAGATGATTCCGCTCGGCCTCGGCCTGGGCGCCCTCTTCGGCACCGGCGCGGCGATCGGCGACATGGTCGCGCTCGTCCTCGCGTACGTGATCTGCGCCGTGACGTTTACCAACATGCTGATCATCGTCACCGTCCCGCTCATGCGCTTCTCTCACTTCGCTGCGGATAAGGACCGCTTCGCGCGCGTGTTCGGCGTCCTCACGATGCTCATCTCCGTGGGCATCGGTCTGTTCCTCAGCCACGGCTCGGGCGCCATCCAAGCTGCCCAGGGGGCCGGCTCGGCGCTCGACGCCATCGCCGCGGGCGGCCCCGTGGTCGCCCTGATCGGCGTGCTCTGCGCCCCGTCGCTTCTCGCCGGCCTCACGTTCTCCGGAGGCGCCGTCATCGGCATCCTCGGCATGGCCGTCCTCATGCTGGCCTACATGGCCGTGCTGCACCTCGTCGCCAAGCGCTGGTACTTTGAGGGCGCGCGCAACATGCAGGGCGGCTCCGGCGGCCACAGCACCAAGACGCTCAGCAAAAGCGAGCTCAAGGGGGCCGTCAAGCAGCGGGGGCAGTTCGGCGCGTTCCTCTCTCAGGACATCAAGAACACGGTTCGCACCCCGTCGTTCTTTCAGAACTTCGTCGTCCAGCAGCTCATCATGCCGATCGTCACCGTCGGCTCGATCCTCGCCATGGTTTTCTTCTCGGGCTCGGCCCCGGTTGCTGATACGTACGCCGCTATCACCGCCCAGGCGAGCTGCATGGAATTCGGCGACATGACCTTCGTCCTCGTGCTGATGATTGCCATGGCCATCGCCCTCACCGCGGCCATCATGTCGTTCTACAACTCCTACGCGCCGAGCCGCGACGGCTTCGACTACTTCTACCTGCGCACGATGCCGATGGACCTCAAGTCCTACGTCCAGGCCAAGCTCTGCAGCGGCCTTCTCGTCACGCGCGTCCCTGTCCTCGTCCTGCTGCTCGTGCTTTTGCTGGTCTTCCAGGTCAACGTGCTCTTTGCGGTGCTGTTCGCGTTCGTCTTCGCTCTGGTCACTTGCGCTTCCGACATCCTCTGGGTGGGCATCGGTTGTGTAAAGCCCAACCTTAAGTGGGAGAACGAGGCCGAGCTCATGAAGGGTGGCTCCACCTACATCAGGTTCGTGCTCTGCCTTGTCAGCACCGCTCTTGGCTGCGGTCTTCCCGTCGCGGGCGTCGTCGCGAGCGTCTTCTTCGCGCCCGAGCTCCTCTTTGTCGCGTGCGTCGCCGCCCCGTTCATCGCCGTGGCCGAGTGCGCCGCCGCCTATGCGTGGACGTTCGGCTCGGCCTACAAGAAGCTGGGCCGCGTGCAGCCGTAAATCGCAAGAACCGTAAACCTGGCTTTGCTGCAGGGCCCGATTTGCGCGTGAGCGCCCCGGCGGCCTTTATCGGCTGCCGGGGCGTTTGTCGTAGAATCAACGGGGCAATTAACTCCGTGGCTGGGAGATTCGAGTGAAGCGCGTCCTTATCATCGCCACCGGCGGCACCATCGCGTCCACCTCCGACGGGGCGGGGCTTACGCCTACGGCTACCGGGCGGGAACTTGCGGATAAGGTGCCGCTGCTCGACGAGCTCGCCGAGCTCGATTTCGTCCAGCCGATGAACATCGACAGCACCAACATGCGCCCGCGCGACTGGCTGCGCATACGCGACGTCATCGTGGAGGCATATGACCGCTACGACGGCTTCGTGGTCCTGCACGGTACGGACACTATGGCTTATACAGCGGCGGCGCTTTCCTATTTGATCCAGGACAGCGAGAAACCGATTGTGCTCACCGGCTCGCAGCAACCGATGGCGAGCCCCTTCACCGACGCGAAGCTCAACCTCTACCAGGCGGTTCTTTACGCGACCGATGATGCGAGCCGGGACGTCTCCGTGGTCTTCTCAGGCAAGGTCATCGCCGGTACGCGCGCACATAAGCAGCGAACCATGAGCTTCAACGCCTTTACCAGCATGAACTATCCGTCGTTGGCCTACATCCGCAACGACCGCATCGTGCGGGCGGGGGCGGCGCCGTCCGCCTCGGCCGAGAGCGGCCTTCCGTGCTTCTACGACAGCATGGACGAGCACGTCATCGTGCTCAAGCTGACGCCGGAGTTCCAGCCCACCATCTTCGAGCTGCTCAAACGCGACTACGACGCCATCATCCTCGAGACCTTCGGCATTGGCGGTATCCCCGACGTGCTGCGCGACGCCATTTTTGGCTGGGTTGAATCCGGTCGCACGCTGGTCGTTACCACGCAGGTCCCGGAGGAAGGTCTTGACCTCGGCGTATACGAGGTCGGCCGTGCGTTTGCCGAGAACCCGGGCATCCTCAAGGGCGACGACATGACCACCGAGGCGCTCGTGGCCAAGACGATGTGGGCGCTGGGGCAGTCCCGCGACCCGCGGATCGTCCGCGACCTCTTCTATCGCGAGATCAACCACGATCGCATGCCGCGTTAGCCGGAATTCAGCGCGAGCCTGAGGTGAACTCCAAAAATGGGGCGTCTTAATCCATACGTGTCGGGTATCGAAGGCCGACGAGCTGTTGTTTTGGAGCGAAAATCGGCCTTGTACTTCTTGTGCGCTGATTAAGACGCCCCATTTTTGGAGTTCGCGCTCCAACGGTGATTATTGACCGCCAAACGAAGTCTCAGATAGTTTTCAGTCGCATCGTGGTAACGTCGGCGCATGGGCGCAACTATCTGTGGATCTACCGCATATCAGTATTGGCGAATACCACCAATCGTTAAGCTCCTTGCCGTTGGCTCGAGCGATAATCCGATGTTGCCAAAACTGACAACAGAGCATGAGCTCACTGCATTGTGCTTAGAGCTTGCGGAAAGACTTCCATTGAACCGCTTGTGCACGGCTCCGTATCGTACTCAGGGGCCGGACCTGCGCGTTATTCGCGAGACGAGCGAATTGATCGCATTGTGCGCCGAGCCACCTATAGAGCTGTTGGCAAGAAGCCAAAACCAGAAGCACTCATGCGCCGCCACTTGCTACTCGCTTTGGCGATCAAATTTACCGGCCGGCTCTTGCAGGCAAATCACGTTCGATCTTGATGTTACGTCTCCGGCTTTTACTATGCTCCAACTCGCTTCGAGGTCATCGCTGGTGCGCACTGTTCTGTTGGCTTCCGAGCTTTGTGGGAACTACGCCGTGTATCATGCGCCGCAACCGATGCGGGTGCAGCTCGAGCGCATGGCGAAGCGCGGAGATTTTCGAATGATAGATGGCTGGCAACCTTGCTTGACGTCGGGAGGAAAGTTAACTGACCTTTGGATGAGACCTCCCATTGCCTCAATTGGCGATTTGGAAGATATGGTCGCTAAATCGGAGTCTCGCTGTGGGCGCAGGGCGCTCGAGGAGGCCATTCGGCTCGTCAAGCCTTTTGCCTCATCGCCGTTCGAGACTCAAACGGGTGTATTGCTTGGGTTTTCGCGAAGAAGGGGAGGCGAAGGCTTCGACGACTTCTCGTTCAATGAGAAAGTCGAGCTTACCCCTCAGGCCCGTCTGCTCGGCCAGCGGCGTTTCTGCCTTTGCGATCTTTATTGGTCCGATGGCCTGGACGTTGAGTGCCAAAGCGCTACATTCCACGATAACCAGGACAGTTATATTTCCGATTCCGATCGCATCTCGGCGCTGAGCCTCGTGGGCGTCACGGTTCTTCCTTTGACGTATGCCCAGCTCAGAGATGCCGAGAGGTTCAGTGCATTTGCCGATGCGGTTGCTCGCGCGCTAGATAGGCCGCACAGGGAGAAAACACCTCTACAAGCGGCGGCGACGCAGCAACTCCGTAAAGAGGTGTTTGCGAACTGGTGGAAGCTGCCATATTCGTAGCTTTTGGATCGAGGTTTTGCCCTCGGCTAATTCAAACTCCAAAAATGGGGCGTCTTAATCCATACGTGTCGGGTATCGAAGGCCGACGA
>CAVDQW010000055.1:0-4208 GCA_963610995.1 bacterium
AAAAAAGAAAACCGCCGAGCCAAGCGGCCCGGCGGCATCAAATTCATGGTGGAGACTATGGGGTTCGAACCCACGACCTCAGGCTTGCAAAGCCCGCGCTCTCCCAGCTGAGCTAAGTCCCCAACTGCGCGGTCATCCTTTACATAGAATAACCGCCCCAGCGGCGACTCGGCTAACGCTGGGGCGGCTATTGCCAAGAAAAGATGGTGGGCCTGACAAGGTTCGAACTTGTGACCTCCCGGTTATCAGCCGGACGCTCTGACCAACTGAGCTACAGGCCCAACGCAAGAAGTTATATTACGCACCTACCCCACCTTCGTCAACAACTTTTTTGAGAAAAATTCCGGCGGAAGCGAAATTTCTTCTTCGACGGGTACTATTACCCCCGCACACCACGTCAGTAAGGAACCGCTTTGCGCCTCAAGAGAATGGATATCCGCACCGTTGCGATGGGATCGGGCCCCGTGCCCTCCTTCGTCGTCCTCGAGCAGCACGACGGCGACGTGACCGCCCAAAGCGCCCACAGCAGCGCCGAGAGCAACGGTGCCGCCCCCGAAGGCGCCGAGGCGGGCACCTGCCCCGAGGATGCTGTCCAGGCGGCTCAGAACGACGCGGAAACCGCTCACACGGCCCCCAAGCGCTCCTCTCGCCGCCTCCCCATCCGCATCGGCTCCGTGGAGGCCGCGGCCATCAGCGCCGGCGTCCACCCCGCCAAGAAGCACCGCCCGCAGACCCACGACCTGCTCAAATCCACCATCGAGGCGTTGGGTGCCCAGCTCCTGAGCGTCCGCATCACCGAGGTCTCCGGCACCACGTTCTACGCGCAGCTCGTCCTGCGCGCGGCCGACGGCTGCGAGGTCTGCGTCGACGCGCGCCCCTCCGACGCCATCGCGCTCGCCGTCCGCTGCGGCGTGAACGTCCTGGCCACCGAGGAGGTCATCGAGGCCGCGTCCCTCTTCGACTTCGAGGGCATCCGCGAGGCCGAGCAGGCAACCGAGATGGCCGACTTCCACGACTTCGTCGAGCACCTCTCCCCCGAAGACTTCAACGCGGCCGAGTAGCGAGCGCACAACCGCCTGCAGCTGGTGACAGGTTTATTCTGCTGCAGCTGGTGACAGGTTCCTGCCGCAGCACGTGGGGACAGATTCGGGCCGCGGGCGTCTCGCCTGCAGCGGCGCGCCTGCCATTGGTGACAGTCACCGCGTTTCACATCGCACGCTGCCGCAACGGCAAAACGAGCGCATGGACCCCGCGGCCTCGGCGCAGTCTCCCTGGCAACGCGGAAACAGTCACCAATGGCAGGCGCTTCGCCACAGAATGGCTACACGGCTGCGTCGCAACATCCACGCGGCAACAGTCACCAATTGCAGGCGTCACCGGCAGGCATAAAAAACGGCCCCGATCGCTTGACCGGGGCCGCCAACTGCGCGTTATTCGTCGCTGTTATTCGTCGAGCAGGTCCTCATCGACCGAATCGTCGTCGGAGAGGCCGTCGCCCAGGTCCATCTCCTCCTGGTCCTCATCGGCCTTCGCCGGCTTCTTCTTGGCCGCCGCCATGCGCGCGATCGCGCTCACGGTGTCGTCCTCGGCGATGTTCATCACGCGGACGCCCTGCGTGGAGCGCCCGAGCTGGCTGATGTCCTTGCTCTTCACGCGGATGACCACGCCGTCGTTGGACATGATCATCAGCTCGTGCTGCGGCCCGACGATGCGGCAGGCCACGAGCTGGCCCTTCTTCTCGGTCATCGTGATGGTGAAGACGCCCTGGCCGCCGCGCTTGTGCTCGGGGTACTCCGAGACGGGCGTGCGCTTGCCGTAGCCCTTCTCGGTGATGACGAACAGGTCGCCGTTGCCGTTGGTGATCTCCATGCCGAGCATCTTGGCGCCGTCCTTGAGCGTGATGCCGCGGACGCCGGACGTGTCGCGGCCCATCGGGCGCACGTCGCTCTCGGGGAACATGATGCACTTGCCGTCGGTGGAGACGAGCATGACCTTCTCGCCCTCCTTGACGCGGCGGACGTTGACCAGCTCGTCGCCGTCGCGCAGGTTGATGGCGATGATGCCATCGCGGCGCGAGCGGTCGTAGGCGCTCATGGCGGTCTTCTTCACCGTGCCGTTGGCCGTGGCGAACATGAGGTACTCGTCCTCGGGGAAGTCACGGCAGGTGATAACGGCCGTGGCGTGCTCGCCCTCGGCGAAGGGCACGAGGTTGACAAGCGCCGTGCCGCGCGCGGTGCGCTGGCCGATGGGCAGCTCGTGCACCTTCATGCGGTACACCTTGCCGAAGTTCGAGAAGAACAGCACGTAGTCGTGAGTACTTGCCACAAAGAGGCCCTCGATGAAGTCCTCGTCCTTGAGGTTCGCGCCTTGGACGCCCTTGCCGCCGCGCTTCTGGGCGCGGTAGGTGTCGAGCGGGGTGCGCTTGACGTAGCCGGCGTGCGTGCAGGTGACGACCATGTCCTCCTCGGCGATGAGATCCTCGACGTTGAGGTTCTTGGTGCCCTGCGCCGAGATCTCGGTGCGGCGCTTATCGGCGTACTTACGGCCGATCTCGCGCATCTCGTCCTTGATGACGGCGAGGATCTTCTCGGGGTTGGCCAGCAGGTCCTCGTAGTAGGCGATGGCGCGGCGCAGGCCGGCGAGCTCCTCCTCGATCTGGTCGCGGGAAAGGCCGGTCAGGCGGCGCAGGCGCATCTCGAGGATGGCCTGGGTCTGCTCGGGAGAGAAGCCGAAGCGCTCGATGAGGCGCTCGCTCGCCTCGGTGTCGGTGCGGCTCGAGCGGATGATGCTGATGACCTCGTCGATGTGATCGAGCGCGAGCAGGTATCCCTCGAGGATGTGGGCGCGGGCCTGGGCCTTCTTGAGGTCAAAGCGGGTGCGGCGGGTCACGACGTCGACCTGGTGGTCGATGTAGTGCTGCAGCATCTCGCGCAGGGTAAGGAGCTTGGGCACGCCGTTGACGAGCGCCAGGTTGATGACGCCGAACGTGGTCTGGAGCTGCGTGAACTTGTACAGGTTGTTGAGGACGACCTGCGGGATCACGTCCTTCTTCAGCTCGATGACCAGGCGGATGCCCTTCTGGTTGGACTCGTCGCGCATGTCCGAGACGCCCTCGATGCGCTTCTCGTTGACGAGCTGCGCGATCTTCTCCTGCAGCGCGCCCTTGTTGACCTGGTAGGGCATCTCGGTGAAGACGATGCGGTTGCGGCCGGTCTTGGTCGTCTCGGTGTGGGCCTTGGCGCGCACGGTGATGGAGCCGCGGCCGGTCTCGTAGGCCTCGCGGATGCCGTCGGTGCCCATGATCACGGCGCCCGTCGGGAAGTCGGGGCCGGGCATGACCGTCATGAGCTCCTCGGTCGTGGCGTCCGGGTTGTCGATGAGCATGCAGGTGGCCTCGATGGCTTCGCCCAGGTTGTGGGGCGGGATGTTCGTGGCCATGCCGACGGCGATGCCGCCGCAGCCGTTGACCAGCAGGTTCGGGAAGCGCGCGGGCAGGACCTGCGGCTCGGCGAGGGACTCGTCGTAGTTGGGCTGCCAGTCGACGGTGTCCTTCTGCAGGTCGCGCAGCAGCTCCATGGCGGGCTTGGCCAGGCGGGACTCGGTGTAACGCATGGCGGCCGCGGAGTCGCCGTCGATGTTGCCGAAGTTGCCATGGCCGTCGATGAGCGGCGTGCGCATCGAGAACCACTGGGCCAGGCGGACCATGGTGTCGTACACGGCCGAATCGCCGTGCGGGTGGTACTTACCGATGACTTCGCCGACCGTCCAGGCGGACTTCTTGTGCGGGCGGTTGGGGAAGATGCCCGACTCGTTCATGGCGTAGAGGATGCGGCGGTGGACCGGCTTCAGGCCGTCGCGGACGTCCGGCAGGGCACGCGCGGTGATGACCGACATCGAGTACTCGATGAAGGACTGGCGCATCTCGTGGCCGAACTCCTTGAGCTGCAGGGCGCCGCCGTGCTCGTCGGTCTCGCCGGCGTCCACGCCGGTGCCGGCGTTGCCGAACTCCTCCTCGAGCTCGCCGTCGTCGTCATCGTCCTCGGCGTCGTCGCCGGCCTCGGTCTCGTCGTAGACGTCGCCGCCCTCGTCGTCGGCCTGCGCGCGGTCGAGCAGGCGGCGGAGGTCGTCGGGCAGCGCCTCGTTGTCCGTACCCTCGTTGTTGTTGATATCGTCTGCCACTTAAGGCCTTTCTCTAATAGGCCGACAGC
>CAVDQW010000056.1:0-2646 GCA_963610995.1 bacterium
GGCCCAAGCTTTTTGTGCGCTCCTGCAAACGGAGGCCTCATTCGACGCCGCGAGCAGGCGCGATTTGGCTAAGTAGGAATGCAATCCGCAACTTCCCCGAGCATCACGTCGATGGTAGCCAACAAATCGCAGGTCAGAGCCTTCTCCAAAACCAACCTACTCGGCAGATCCCCGAATCGCCTTCCCACTTAGCGCCATTTCGGCGCACAGGACCAAAAGAAGACCTCTCAGAGGCGAATTTAGGCCTCGGCGAGAGCGGCACGACCGTAGGCGTCGGCGGCGAGCATCGCGGAGGCGACCTTCTCGGGCGTGACCTCGAAGGGCATGTTGTGAAGGGTGTCGTTCTCGGCGCAGGCGAGCTTGGCCACCTCGAGCACGCGCTCGTAGCTCGCGTCCTCGACGCCCAACTGCGCGAAGGTGACGGGCAGGCCGACCTCGACGCAGAAATCGAGCACCTCGTAAAGCTCGTCGGCGTTCTCGAGCACGAGCTGGGTCAGGGTGCCGAAGGCCACCTTCTCGCCGTGGTAGAAGGCATGGGTCTCTTCCATGGCGGTCATACCGTTGTGGATGGCGTGGGCGCCGGCAAGTCCGGCGGACTCGAAGCCCAGGCCCGAGAGCAGCGTGTTGGCCTCGATGACCTTCTCCACAGACTCGGTGCAGGCACCGGCCTCGAGGGCGAGTTTGGCCTTGGCACCGTCGTTGATCAGCGTTTCGTAGCAGAGACGGGCGAGCGCCATAGCTGCGCCCGTCACCTTGCCGCCCGCGCAGGTGCCGGCGTCGGAGCGCGTGCAGGCGCGCGCCTCGAAGTAGGTGGCCAGCGCGTCGCCCATGCCGGAGACGGTCAGGCGGACCGGCGACTTGACGATGACCTCGGTGTCCATGAGGACGAGGTTCGGGTTCTGCTTGAAGAACTGGTACTCCTTGAATTGGCCCTCGTCGGTGTAGATGACCGAGAGCGCCGAGCACGGGGCGTCGGTCGCGGCGATGGTAGGCACCACGACGACGGGCACGTCAGGCACGGCCGCCACGGCCTTGGCGGTGTCGAAGATCTTGCCGCCGCCGAGACCGACGACGACGTCGGCGCCGCAATCCTCGAGGACGGCGACGAGGCGGTCGATCTCAGCCTGGGAGCACTCGCCGTTGAAGTTGTCGTACACGAGCTCGACGCCCGCGGCCTCGAAGCTCGCCGAGACGCGCTCGCCGAAACGCTTGATGCCGCCGGCGGAGATGATGACCAGGGCCTTCTTGCCGTAGACCTTGACGTACTCGCCGAGGCGGTCGAGCTCGCCGGGGCCCTGGACGTACTTGCTCGGGCTGATGAAAACGCGTGCCATGCTGTTTCCCCTCTCACGATTTCGCCCGACGGGCCCCTCGCCCGCCGAGCCACAACAGCAATAATTTTTGCACGAAAGCAATTAGGCTTATGCCCGAAGGCCCTCAGATTCGGCGAGCGGCGCCAAGGACTGCGCGTGTGCCCACCTCGGTTTCCGTAACGTTTCGCGAGGCGCCCATGGCACCTCTCCCCGCCCCCACTTGCCGAGTCCCTGCCGCGCGATACCCGACGCCTGCGTACTATTAATGAGTTGCGCGTCGAGGGGCGCGCGGCGGCACTGCCCGCACGAACACTGGAGAGACCCGTGAACACAATCGTCGACATGCTGCGCGCCAACGCCGCGGCAAAGCCAAACGAGGTCGCGCTCGTGGAGGTCAACCCCGAGCGCCACGAGAACCGCCACATCACCTGGCGCGACTACGACCTCGTGGAGACCACCGACGACCAGCCGTTTCGCCGCGAGATGAGCTGGGCGGTCTTCGATGAGAAGGCCAACCGCTTCGCCAACCTGCTGCTCTCGCGCGGCGTGAGGCGCGACGACAAGGTCGCCGTCCTGCTCTACAACTGCATCGAGTGGCTGCCCATCTACTTCGGCATCCTGAAGACCGGCGCCACCGTCGTGCCGCTGAACTTCCGCTACTCCGCCGACGAGATCGAGTACTGCATCGACAAGGCCGACGTGAACATCCTGGTCTTCGGCCCGGAGTTCATCGGCCGCGTGGAGAGCATCGTCGACCGCGTGGCGCCCGGCCGCCTGCTCTTCTTCGCCGGCGACGACTGCCCGACCTGGGCCGAGCCCTACTACGAGCTCACGGCCCTCTGCAGCTCCGCCGACCCCAACATTTCCTTCGACCTTAACGACGACGCCGCCATCTACTTCAGCTCCGGCACCACGGGCTTTCCCAAGGCGATCCTCCACAACCACGAGTCGCTCGCGCAGGCGGCCGAGATGGAGCAGGTCCACCACGGCCAGACCGCAGACGACGTGTTCCTGTGCATCCCGCCCCTCTACCACACGGGCGCCTGCATGCACTGGATGGGCAGCCTGCTCTCCGGAAGCCGCGGCGTGCTGCTGCGCGGCGTGAGCCCCAAGTCCATCCTGCAGACCGTCTCCGACGAGCACTGCACCATCGTCTGGCTGCTCGTGCCCTGGGCACAGGACATCCTGGTGGCGCTCGAGGAAGGCCGTCTCACCCTTTCCGACTATGAGCTCGACCAGTGGCGCCTCATGCACATCGGCGCCCAGCCCGTCCCGCGCAGCATGGTCGAGCGCTGGCTCGAGGTCTTCCCCAACCAGCAATACGACACGAACT
>CAVDQW010000057.1:0-25622 GCA_963610995.1 bacterium
AATAAGAGACCTGGCAGGGGATGCCGAGCGCCTCCACGCGCGTGGCGATCGCGTCGAGCACCTCCGCGGGCGCCTTCTCGAGCCCTGCGGCCGGCGTCTCGCGCGCGATGGTATAGATCGTCGCGGCCTGCGGCCTGATGCGCTCCAAGGCTTCGAGCCAGGGCGCAACATACTCCTCGCCGGTGTTGTCGCAGCTCACACCCTCGTATTCGCCGCGAAGGAAGATGGTCTGCACAATGACGCGGCCCTCGAACGATGCGAAAGCCTCGATCTGCCCCTCCACGTCATAGGGACCGACCGGGCGGTCGAGCAGGCGAATAAAGTCGAGGTCAACGGTATCGAGTTTCAGGACGTTGTCGTCCACGAGCATGAGCGCGTCGTGAACCTCGGGTCGAGAAGCATACGTGCCGTTGGAGAGAACCGCAATCTTCGCGCCCGGCGCGAGCTCGTCGCGCAGCGCGACGGCTCGGCGGATGGCCTCGGGAAACTCCGGCGCCCCGGTAGGCTCCCCGTTGCCGGCGAAGGTGATGACGTCGGGAAGCTCGCCCGCGTCGCCCATCTCTCGCAGCTTGGCCTCGAGGGCCCGCGCCACCTCCTTGGCCGAGTTGTGAGGCTTACCGCAGACGCGCTCGGCATTGAAGCCGTTCTCGCAATACAGGCAGTCGAACGAACAGATTTTTCCCTCGGCGGGCATCATGTTGACGCCAAGCGATAAACCCAGGCGGCGGCTGCGCACGGGCCCGAAGACAGGACTGGCGTTAAGGAAGGTTGACACTGTTTCTCTCCTCTCGGTTTCCAGAAACCATACCGCATGTGCGGCGCGTGTAAGATGTTCTCAGCAAATCGAAACCAAGTGCTAGGAGACGTCATGTCGCGTGTGTACAACTTCTCTGCCGGCCCTGCCGTCCTTCCCGAGGAGGTCCTGCGCCAGGCCGCCGACTCGATGCTCGACTTCAACAGTTGCGGCATGTCAGTCATGGAGATGAGCCACCGCTCCGGCGTCTTCCAGGGCATTCTCGACGAGGCCGAGGCCGACCTGCGCGAGCTTATGGGGATCCCCGACGACTACGCGGTGCTCTTCCTCCAGGGCGGCGACTCCCTGCTGTTCTCAACCGTCTTCATGAATCTCGCCAAGAACGGCAAGGCCGACTACGTAGTCTCCGGCAACTGGTCCAAGAAGGCCTTCGCAGAAGCGCGGGTCCTGGGCGACGCCAAGCTCCTCGCCACGTCGGCCGACAAGAACTTCTCCTATGTGCCCGACGTCTCCGACCTCGACATCCGCGCCGACGCGAGCTACGTCTACATCTGCCAGAACGAGACCATCACGGGCACCCGCTACGCCGAGCTGCCCAACACGAAGGGCCATGTGCTCGTCGCCGACCAGTCCTCGATGTTCCTCTCGGAGCCCGTGGACGTCGCGAGCTACGGCCTTATCCACGCGGGCGTCCAGAAGAACGTCGGCCCTGCAGGCGTCCAGGTAGTCATCATGCGCCGAGACCTCATCGCCGACGACCTCGACGACGTGCCGACGATGCTGCGCTTCAAGACCCATGCGGACGCGGGTTCCCTTTACGACACGCCCAACTGCTGGGGCATCTACGTCTGCGGGCTCGTGTTCAAGTGGCTGAAGGACATGGGCGGCCTCGAGGCGATGGCCGAGCGCAACCGCGCCAAGGCGGCCGTTCTCTACGACTTCCTCGACAACTCCGGGCTGTTCGCGTCGACCGTGGCGCCGCGAGACCGCTCGATCATGAACGTCCCCTTTGTCACCGGCAACAAGGAACTCGACGCTGAGTTCGTGGCCGAGGCGGCAAAAGCGGGGCTCGTCAACCTCAAGGGCCACCGCCTGGTCGGCGGCATGCGAGCGAGCATCTACAACGCTATGCCTCCCGAGGGCGTCAGCGCGCTCGTCGATTTCATGGCGAGCTTCGAGAAAGCGCACCGATAAAACCCCGCGATTCAAAAATCGCCGGATAGAGCAGAGAGAAAAAGAGCGGGCCGCATCCCATTCGAGGACGCGGCCCGCTCGCGCAATCTAAGCGTCGGGAGCTACTCGATGTTGCTCACGAGCTCCTCGAACGTCTTTGCGACAGCCTCCCAGGTGCCGTCGTCCTCGATGTCGCCCATCGAGAAGGAGCCGTCCTCGTTCTCCTCGTACTCGTAGAAATAGACGCCCTCGTCGTCGGACTCGGGGGCCAGCGCGATATACTCGCCGCCCTGGTAGTCGAAGACGCCGAGGATCTCGCAGCGCTCGGAGCCGCCGTCGGTGAAGTCGACGTCGATGAACTCGGGCGCCTCGTCGGCGGCGTTATCCTGATCCACGCTCTTGGCCATATCCTCAGCAGACATGGGAACCTCCTTGTGTCGTGTTTGTCACGCCGCGGCAACAGCCGTGGCGCATTGCGATGGGTCCAGTCTACCCTTAAGACCAACGAGGATTTTCCGCGCTCGCACAGAGCTGCCCAGAACGGAGCAACAATGGCCGAAGAACTCGACGTCTACGACTACTACGCCAACGAGGACGACTACGCCGATCTCGACTACGACGCGGCGTGCGCCAGGCTCGCGAAGGCGCTTTCCTGCAAAACCGTGTACACAACGCCCGAAGATACCGATTTCGTCGAGTTCGAAAAGCTGCACGCCCACCTGAAGGTGAGCTTCCCGCACATCATGGCAGCCGGCACCTTCGAGCTCGTCGGTCACTCGGTCCTCATCACCGTGCCCGGCGAGGAGCCTGACCTCGATTCCGTCCAGCTCATCGCGCACCAGGATGTCGTTCCCGTCGTCCCCGGAACAGAGGGCCAGTGGGAACACGGCGCCTTCTCGGGCGACGTCGACGATGAGTGGGTCTGGGGCAGGGGAGCGCTCGACATCAAGGACATGCTCATGGCCGAGATGGAGGCGACCGAGTATCTGCTTGCCCACAACAAAAGGCCTCGCCGCACCATCCACCTCGCGTTCGGCGAGGACGAGGAGGTTCGCAGCCACGGCGCGACGGCGCTCGCGGCGGAAATGGGGCGCCGCGGGATCCGGACCGCTTTTCTTGTTGACGAGGGCACGACGACGATGTTCGATGGCGCCGCGTTCGGCGCTCCCGGGGCCGTCGTCTCCGACATCTGTCTTTCTCAAAAAGGCTATTTGGACCTGCGCATCACCGTCCGCGGCCACGGCGGCCACTCCTCCAACCCCTTCGGCGGCACCTCCCTCGAGCACCTCTGTGAGGCCGTGGCGCTCCTGGCGAGCAACAAGCCCGCGCCGGAGCTCACACCGCTCGTCGCCGACACCTTCGAGACGCTCGCCCCTCAGATAACGCAGGAGCCGTTCGCCAGCCTCGTCAAGGATGTGGGCCCAAACGCTGACGCCATCGCCGCTGCCGCGGCCGACGTGCGCGAGCTCTACCCCTTCGTGTGCACGACGGTGGCCGTAGACCAGCTCGACGGCTCGAGCGCAGCCGCGAACGTCATGCCGGGGGACGTCTCGGCGACCGTCAACTTCCGACTTCTGCCGGGTGTGACGGACGACGACGTCGTGGCCTACGCTCGCGACCTCTTCGCCGGGCTCAACGTCGAGGTAGAGGTCGCGCACTACACGCCCGCGGGCCGCATGGACACGACCGACGGGGCCGGCTACGCCGAGCTCAAGGAGTCGCTCGAGCACTTCCATCCCGGCGTGACGTGGGTGCCCTCATTCGTCTGTGGAGGCACCGATTCCGTGCGCTACGAAGGGGTGTGCGGCTCCATCATGCGGGTTTGCCCCTTCCGTCCCGCGCCTGCGGAAGAGGCCCGCGGCGTGCACGGCGTGAACGAGCGCATCTCTCGTCGCACGTACGCGCAGGGCATCCGCGTCCTCATCAGGCTCCTCGAGCGCACGGCGTTCAGCGCTGAGTTTTGATGTGCAGAATGCTCGGAGCGGGCCTAAACACAGGATGCCTCGGGTAGACTTATAAGGTTTGAAACCCGCCCATAGACGACCATAGACGAGAGGTCATTCGTGACAGCAAGACTCGACCAGCTCAAGACCGTGCTGAAAAAGATCGCCGATTCCGATGCCGCCGAGCACCAGGCCAAGGGACTGGCTACCGAGCCCGTCGGAACCTCGGGCAATCCCTCCCAGCAGGTGTTCACACCGGCGAACATCATCACGCTTTGCAGGTTTCTGCTCACCATCGCGTTTCTCGTGATCTTCTGTACCAGGGGCAACCGTTACGTCGCGCTCACCTGCTACGCCGTGGCGGCGGCGACCGATTTCCTCGACGGGCAGGTGGCCCGACGCACGCAGACCGTAAGCTGGCTCGGCAAGATCATGGATCCCATCATGGACCGCATCCTGCTCTTCACCGGCGTCCTCGGGCTTCTCATCGTGGGTGAGCTTCCGCTTTGGGTCCCCATCTTCGTCATCGGACGCGACGTGTACCTCGCCGTCGGGGCAACCATCCTGCAAAAATACCGCGCGCGTCCCATCGACGTCGTCTTCATCGGCAAGGTAACGACGGCGCTGCTCATGTTCGGCTTCTGCCTCTGCCTACTGGGCCTGCCGGACATCGCCGGGCTCGGGCTCATCGAGGTTTCGTGGCTCCCCGGCCTGAACAGCACGGGTGCCTGCCTCGGGATTCTTTTTGTGTATGCGGGCATCGTCTGCTCGTTCATCACCGCGACGATCTACACCATCCAAGGAGTGCGCGTTAAGCACGAGGTCCTTGAGAGGGAAGGCAAGTAACCATGGCAAATACCGAGGTCGCCCGTATGGGCACCCTCTATCACGAGCATGTCTTGCTCGGAGCGACGTTCGAGCCCTCGAGCGAGGGCGACGTCATGCGTGTCGAGTCCTATCCCAGCGAGTCCGGGGCCTACGAAAAGGGGCGCGCCTATCTTTGCGACCTCACCGGCTCCACCTATAAGCTGGTGAGCGGCGGCGCGGCGCAATCGCTCGCGGAGGCCGTCTTCTGCGGCAAGAAGCTCAAGGTGGGCGAGTGTTCCTGGGAATGCGCGCTCACAGCCGAGGGCGCGGCCACGTCGGTTGCTCTTGTTTGCCGTACCGGCGACAACGAGTACGCCGTCGTCGATCCCACGCCTCGCGGCGACGTCGTCAGCGCATGGATCGGGTTTATCGCCGGCATCGAGCAGAACGGCTACGCGCCGTACGCGGGAACGAAGATTGAGGACGCCGACGGCATGCTCACGCCGCTTCTGCTCGCAGGCGATGCCGCGCGAAGCGTCCTTTCCGACTATGTCGGACACGTCCGCGACCTCCCGGCCCCCGGCGAAGTTCGCAGCCTCCAATTGGACAAGATCTCCGTCGTGGTCGCCGGTGTGCCTCTTCCCGGGCAGAGCATGCCCTGCTACCTCGTCCTCATTCCGCCCACGCGTTCGGCGACGCTCTGGCGCAGCTTCCTGTCGTTCAACGAGACGGCGCCCATCGGGTCTGCCGCGCTCCTTCGCAATGAGAGGGCGCTTCTTCCCTGGGGAGAGGCTCTCGGCGCCATGGACCAGGTAAAGCCCGGGGCAGAAGCCCTGGGGTCATGGGGCCTTCTTCGCGATGAGACCGACTTCGTCGGCGCTCGTTCGCTTTAGTCCCGCGAAATTCAGAATTCGTCGAGAACGGAACCAAAGGAATGCAATACGACTTCACCACCAACCTTGACCGCCGTGGCGTCGGGTCCGAGAAGTGGGAGCTCATGCTCTCCGAGAACCCGCGGGTCCCCGCTGGCGTTGTGCCCCTGTCAGTCGCCGATATGGAGCTCGCCAACCCGCCCGAGGTCAGGCGAGCCCTTCATGAGCTCATCGATGCCGGCCCCCTCGGCTACACTCGCCCCACCGACCGCTTCGCCTCCGCCTGCGTCGACTGGCAGGTTCGCCACCACGGCTGGCGCCCCGACGCCTCCTGGATCGTCACCACGCCCGGTGTCGTCCCTGCCATCTTCTGCGCCGTTCGCGAGCTCACCGAGCCCGGCGACGCCGTCATCATCCAAACGCCCGTCTACTACCCTTTCAAGATGGCCATCGAGTCCGCTGAGCGCGAGCTCATCGAGAACCCGCTCAAGGTAGTCGGTGGTCGCTACGAGATGGATTTCGACGACCTCGCCGAGAAGGCTTCGCGCCCTGAGGCCAAGATGCTCATCCTCTGCAGCCCACACAACCCCGTCGGGCGCGTTTGGGACATCGCCGAGCTGCGCCGCCTCATCGATATCTGCATGACCAACGACGTGCTCATCGTTTCCGACGAGATCCACAACGATCTGATCATGCCCGGCAACAGCCACACCACGCTCGCGAGCATCATGTCCCCGTCGGAGCAGGCGAGGACCGTCGTCTGCACCGCACCCTCCAAGACGTTCAACCTCGCGGGCTGCCAGGCCTCCATCATCTATGTCCCCGACGAGGGCCTGCGCGCCAAATTCTCCGCAGGCTTCGGGAAGCTCTGCCTAAGCGGGCTCAACGCCTTCGCCTACACAGCGACCACCGCTGCCTACGAGCAGTGTGAGGGTTGGCTCACACAGCTCATCGACCTTGTGTGGACGAACTTCTCCCTGCTCGTCGACTGGGTCGCGCAGACGCACCCCGAGCTCGACGTCTATGAGCTGCAGGGTACTTACCTGGCCTGGGTCGACTTCAGGAAATGGGGCCTCGAGCCTTCCGAGCTCAAGCGTTTCATGCGCGAGGAGGCGCTGCTCTGGCTCGACGAGGGTGATATGTTCGGCGAGCAGGGCGCCGGCTTCGAGCGCTTCAACCTGGCCTGCCCGACCAATGTGCTCCAGGACGCGCTCAAGCGCATCGATGAGGCCGCGGAGCGCCGAGGCCTCGCCAAGGGCCTGTAGGGGAGTGCCGTGAAGTACGCCGTCAACGCCAAGAGCTGCCCGGACGCGCTCGGATCCGCGTCGAAGGGGACCACCGCAGGCCGACTCGTTTTCGTATCGGCGCAGCTCCCGACCGATTCCTGCGGCAGTCTTGTTGGGGCGACCGTCAAAGACCAGGCGGGCATCGTCCTCGATCGCATCGAGTCGATTCTCGCCGAGGTCGGCCTCGACCTCTCGGACGTCGCGAAGACCACCCTGTATCTCACGGACCTCGACGACCTCGAGGCATTCGACGAGGTCTACTCCGAGAGAATCGACCCTCCCATGCCTGCGCGCTCCGTCGTCTGCGCAGCCGAGCTCCCGTTCGGGGCCCTCGTGCAAATGGATGCCGTCGCTTGCAGGTAGAACGGTATAAACTAGTATCGATTATGTGACCTATCCAGCCTCAGTTTCAGCGAGGAGTGCAGTAATGGATAACGTGAACGCCCCCGTTAGCAGCGGCGCCACCGAGATTTTCCGCATGCCGTCCGCCGACGCCACCGTACCCGACATGATGGCCGTCTCGAAGCCCGTCAAGCCCACCTTGACCATCGTCAAGGGGCCGCAGATCGGCGAGACCTTCGAGCTCAACGCGACCACCATCACCATCGGCCGCGACCCGAACAACTCCGTCTTCCTCAACGACATGACGGTGTCTCGCCACCACGCCAACCTCGACCTCACCGGCGTCGCTTCCGGCTACGCCTCCGTCAAGGACCTCGGGAGCCTCAACGGCACCTGGGTCGACGGCGCCATCGTCAACGAGGCGACCCTCAAGGACGGCTCCACCATCCAGATCGGCACCTTCCGCATGGTGTTCCACACCAATGAGCACAAGGCGGCACGCATCGCCACCGAGATTTAGGCGACTCTTATGCCCGACGCCGGTTACCTCACCATCGGAAAGGTCGTGAAGCGCCTCCAGGCGCAGTATCCGGACCTCACGATCTCTAAGGTGCGCTACCTCGAGGACGAGGGGCTCGTCAACCCCTCTCGCACGCCGAGCGGCTACCGTCTTTATTCTCAGCGCGACGTGAGAAGGCTTGAATCGGTTCTCTATCTGCAGAAGAACCAGTTCATGCCCCTGAGCGTCATCAAGGAGAAGCTGGATAGCGAAGAAGGATCGCGCGCGAGCGGCGGCATCGCGCCCAACATAGTCGCCATGCCGCGCGACGACGAGGAGACGGCCAACAAGCTGCACCCGATCGACCGCATGCCCGAGCTCTGCGGGACCCAGGTCTCGTTCGTGAGGCAGCTTTCGGAGGCGGGGCTCATCGAGCTCAAGAAGTCTCCGCACGGGCGCGACCTCGTCGACGGACACGACCTGCCGCTCATTCGCTTGTGCGACGAGCTGCGGCGTTTCGGCTTCGGCGCCAAGAACCTCCGCCAATACGTCATCGCGGCAAACCGCGAGTCGGCCACGTTCGAGCAGGCCCTTATGGTTTACGCGAAGAAGGGCGGGGGAGTGGAGCCGGAAAGGACCGAGGAGTCGAAGCGCAACTTCGACGAGGCGTTTTCGCGCATGCTCGGACTCACGAACGCCGTAAGGACGGAGCTTGTGACCCGTCGCGTAAAAGAAGCTTTCAAGGACATGAACGACTAGAAGTATTTCTTATCTACAAAGAGGGGTTTAACATGGCGAACTTCGATTATGAAAGCAGGATCGTAAGCATCCCGGACTACCCGGAGCCCGGCGTCATCTTCAAGGACATCACGCCGCTCGCTTCCGATCCGGAGGCCTTCCACGCCCTGGTCGACGAGATCAGCGACCATTTCCGCGATGCGGGCATCACCAAAGTCGCCGCCACCGAGGCTCGCGGCTTCTTCTTCGGCGGCCCCATCGCCTACAACCTCGGCGTCGGTTTCGTCCCTGTGCGCAAGCCCGGTAAGCTTCCCCGCGCCGTTTATAAGCAGGATTATTCGCTCGAGTACGGCACTGGCACGCTCGAGATCCACCAGGATGCAATGACCGACCAGGACCGCGTTCTCGTCGTCGACGACCTTATCGCCACCGGCGGCTCCACGACCGCGACTGCTCAGCTCTGCGAGAGGACCGGGGCAAAGGTGGTCGGTTTCGCCTTCGTGATGGAGCTCGCCTTCCTCGAGCCCCGCAAGGTGCTCGAGCAGAACTTCCCCGGCATCGATGTTCTTTCTCTCGTCAAGGTCAACTAGGCGATATTTATCAAGACTTGGTTGGTATATGGCGGCGGCCGCAGGTCGTCGCCTTTTTTGTACTAATATTTTTCTGCTTGTGTAAAACAAGCGACTTCAATTTGGCCATCTCTAGGGGATGTTTAATGAGTACTCGCCGCACCATCATCGCAGCCGGCCTCGCAGCCGCTCTTGTTGGGTCCTCCGTATGTGGGATCGCAACGCCGGCATACGCCGTCGAGCAGTCTGAGGTTGACGCCGCCGCAGCCAAGCTCTCCGAGCTCGGAACGCAGCTTTCGCAGATTCAGTCGGAGCTCGACAGCGCCTCCGAGAACCTCGCTCAGACCTCGACTGACCTTGCCAACAAGCAGACTGAGGTGGAAAACACCCAGGCTGACCTCGATACCAAGCGCTCCGAGCTCAGCGAGATCATGCGCAACAACTACAAGCTCGGCTCTTCCTCGACCCTTGATTTTCTCCTGGGGTCCACCAGCATCGACGACCTCGTGAGCCGCGTATGCTACATGGACAAGATCTCGGAGCAGCGCGCCGAGGTCATCAGCTCCGTCAAGACCATGGAGAACGAGCTTAAGACCGAGCAGGCGGAGCTCGAATCGAAGCAGTCCGAGCAGTCCGAGAAGGTCTCGAGCCTGCAGAGCCAGGCGAACGACTACGACTCCCGCGTAAGCGAGGCGAGCGCTTACTACAACTCGCTTGATTCCGAGCTTCAGGCGCAGGTTGCGGCGGCCGCTGCCGCCGAGCAGAGCGCGGCCGCAACCGCAGTGGCCGCCGTTCAGCAGGCCGCTCAGCAGCAGGAAGCGGCCCAGTCGGCCTCGCAGGTGAGTGAGGAGACCCAGGAGCAGCTCAAGAAACAGGACGAGGCTGAGGTTCCCGTGGCGTCCACCCCAGAGAAGAGCGATCAGTCGGAGTCCTCCAGCTCGAATTCCTCCAACAGCTCGTCCAGCAACTCATCGAGCAGCTCTTCCTCCAACAGCTCGTCTTCGAGCTCCAGCTCCAGCAGCTCCTATGGCGGAGGCGGCGTGAGCACGGCCCTGTCTCAGATCGGCAAACCTTACGTTTACGGCGCCACCGGACCCGACAGCTTCGACTGCTCCGGTCTTGTCTGCTACAGCTACGGATACGGCCGTGGCCGAACCACCTACGACATGATCTCCTCGCTGCAGGCCTCCGGCGACTGGAAGACCGACATCTCCCAGCTGAGCTATGGCGACCTCGTCTTTACGAGCGAGGGGCACGTGGGCATCTACCTGGGCAACAACACCATGGTGCACGCACCGAAGCCCGGCTCGTCCGTTTGCACGACCACGCTTTGGAGTTTCTACGGCGGCGGTTCGTACTAAGTTCGCAAAACCAACTTTTTCCGAAAGAAGAAGCATTGGGTACCAGTACCGATCAGAACGCCTCGGCCGCAGTGTCGAGGCGTTTTTCACGCAGATTCCAAGTCGACCTCATCATCGAGGGGGCCCTCGTCGGCCTCGTCGGCGGGGGAGTCGTCACGCTTTACCGACTATCGCTTTCGAACGCCGAGGGCCTGCTCCGGCAAATCACGGGCAGCATCGCAGGCAATGTGCCTTACATGTGCCTCTGGTTTGGCGTGCTCGCGCTTTTGCTGCTTCTCGTAGGCACCCTTATGAAATGGGAGCCTACCACAACAGGGTCGGGAATCCCCCAGGTGGACGCTGAGGTGATCGGGCGCATGGACGCCCCGTGGCACCGCGTCATCATCGCCAAATTCATCGAGGGCACGGCAGTGGCCTTCGCCGGTCTTTCCATGGGCCGAGAAGGGCCGAGTGTTCAGCTCGGAGGTATGTCGGGCAAGGCTGTTTCCAGGCTCATCGGGCGCAAGAGGGGAGAGGAGCGTCTCCTTGTGACCTGCGGCGCCGCAGCAGGCATGTCGGCCGCCTTCCACGCCCCCCTGACCGGCGTGTTGTTTGCTATCGAGGAGATACACCGGGAGTTCACCGCGTCATTGATCATCTCGGTCATGGCCTCTTCGCTCACCGCGGACTTCCTTGTCTCGGGCGTGCTCGGCGTGGCCCCGGTCATGAGCATCGAGTTCATCCAAGACCTGCCGCACAAGGACTACCTTATGGTCGCCGTTCTCGGTGTTGCCTGCGGGCTTCTCGGCGCGCTGCACAACCGAGGCATGTTTGCCTGGCAGAGTATATACAATAGGATATCAAAAGGGCTTCCTTACCTGCGGTTGGTTGTTCCTTTTGCGTTGGCTGGCTGCATGGCGTTCGCATGGCCGGAGCTCATGTGCGGCGGAGACGCCATCTTCGAGCTGATTTCGAGCCCGACCGCGCTCAGGCTGCTCCCAATGGTCGCGCTGCTCGTGGGAAAGTACCTCTTCACCGGGATATCCTTCGGTTCCGGCGCACCCGGCGGGACCCTCTTTCCGCTGGTAATTATGGGAGCGCTGGTAGGCTCCTGCTTCAGCCTTGCCGCCAATGAGCTGATCGGGTTCGACGCCGCGTATTACCCGAACTTCATGGCTCTGGGCATCGCAGGACTCTTTGCCGCGGTCGTTCGAGCACCCGTTACTGGTTGCGTACTAGTGTTCGAATTAACAGGTTCGCTCAATGCGATGCTCTCGGTAACCTTGGTTTCCATCCTCGCGTATATCGTCGCAAACCTAACGAAAACCGATCCGTTCTACGAGCATCTCCTGGCCAAACAGCTCGGGGTGAGCGAGGACAACATCGAGGTTACGGGGCTTGCTGGTGAGAAGGTTCTCAAGATGTTCCACGTAAGCGCCGGCTCAAAGATTGAAGGAAAGACCATAGCCGAGATTCCTTGGCCAGACGACACGCGCGTCGTATTGGTCAACAGGGCGTCTGCGGAGCTGATACCCGTTGGAGATACGAAAATAGAGGCGCTCGACGAGCTGATGATGATCATGGACGCGGATGCGGAAGAAGATGTGGTGATGAAGATGGATGTCATGACTCGAGAAGGGGTTAAGCGATAGTTGGTCGGGGTTCTAGGGCAAGACAACTCCGTCAGGCTCAGCGCTCACTTTGTTCGCTCGCTTCGCGAAATCGCCCGAAGGAGTTGTATTGCCCTAGAACCCCGTTAACATTGTTGAGTCATTCACCATCTGCAAGAGGCAGGGGAATTAAATTGGTTGTGGCCCGCTTTGCGGGCTACTATTTTTACGAAGGGATTTAATTGATAGCTAGTTTACATAAGATATATTATCGCGGTTTTTTATTGATCGAATTTTGAGTTATGGTCGGCAAATTTAGGGATTGGAGGTGATAGATTGCGGAAACTTGGAATGAGGTAATCTGGGGCGTTTTGAGGCGATTGAGACCTTGGCGTGGATACGTGTTAGAGAAGCAGCGTGAAAATGGCTTAGAAAGGCTCTCAGAAGGTCGAAAATCGAAAACTTCTGAGAGCCAATTTTGAATTGCGGAATTATGAGACTTTAGACACCACTTGAGCCAAAGCCGCCGGTGCCGCGGTCGGTTTGATCGAGCTCGGCAACCTCCACGAGGGTTACGGCTGGTACCTTTTGGATCACAAGCTGGGCGATGCGTTCGCCCTTTGAGATGTGGATGGTTTTCTCGGGGTCAAGATTCACGGCACAGACCTTAAGCTCGCCACGGTAATGGGCGTCGATGAGTCCAGGGGTGTTCGCCATGCTGAGACCCTCACGCAAAGCAAGGCCGCTGCGAGGCTGGACAAAACCCGCGTAACCATCAGGAATGGCTATCGCAAGGCCAGTGCCGACGAGCCGACGCTCCAGAGGCTCCAAATCAACCTCTTCATTAGAGCGCAAGTCAAGGCCGGCGTCGCCTGCATATGCATACGAAGGAAGCTCGACCTCGGAATCCAAGCGCTTTATCGGCAAGTCGATGCGATCGTCACTCATTTGCTAAGCTCCTCAGTTCCTCGCTGAACTCATCGACATCCTTGAACTCGCGGTAAACGGATGCGAAACGGATGTATGCGACCTTGTCGATCTTTACCAGTTTGCGCAAGACGATGCTTCCCAAATCGATCGACGAAATCTCTGTGATACCGCCATCTCGAAGCTCGCTCTCGATGGCGTCAATCAAACCAGTTAACGTTTCCGCAGGTACATTACGCTTTACAGTAGCAGCAAAAAGACCTCGCATAAGCTTCTGGCGCTCAAAGGTCTCCTTGCGGCCATCTCTCTTGATGACGATGAGAGGCGTTTCTTCGCAGCGCTCATACGTCGTGTAGCGAAATCCGCAGTTCGTGCACTCGCGGCGACGTCGAATCGCGTCGTTATTCTCAGATGAACGGGAATCGACGACCTTTGATTCATCTTGCCCGCATTTTGGACAGCGCATGGGACCTCCTCGAGAAGACCTACGCGCTTACCGTATCACAGGTTGGGCGAGCTAGGCACAATAAGCTGTTGACCTGCGTAAATATTCGATGACGTCAAGTGATTCTGAGTACGGATCCAGTCAACGACCCTGTCGGTCGCGCACCCATCGACGCCATACTCGGCGGCCAGGCTCCAAAGAGAATCACCAGGACTGACGCTCACCACAACGGTCTCGGCACCCTCGAGGGCACTCAGTTCGAATGAGCTGCTAAAGGCGTCGACGGCAAAAACGCTTATCGAAATTACTACCGCGACGAGCATGGCCGCAACACATTGGGCCACGGAAAACCCCGAAGCGGCTCGTGCCTCAGGATTACTTGAGAGCGATTCGACGAATTGATTGCCCCTTTTGCCGCCTTCAATCATCACGAATCTAGGGGCCGCCGCGGGGGCAAGAGCGGTCGAGCCATCGGTCGCATACATCAGGTTGTCGTAGCAAACAGTCATCGGTAATCCCTCTTCTACTCGGTTGCTGACCCTTTTATACCGACCGCAGTGGACAACAATTAAAAATGGAACAGCCGTACTTAGGTACCTATGTTCGGAGTATTTCAGGAACAATTGTACCTGTCAATAGAAAACGAACGAGCGTTTGCAGAAAACAAATGTTTTGGTATACTTCGAGTCAAACGACGAAGGAGGGGCCATGCCAAAGGGAAAAATCGGCAAACGCCAGCAAGCTATCTATGACTACATCCTCAACTACACCAAGGAACACAGCTATCCCCCATCGGTCCGTGAGATCGGTGCCGCCGTGGGCCTTGCATCTCCTTCAACCGTTCATATGCATCTCAAGGCGCTCGAGAACAACGGCTACATCAAGCGAGACCCGAAGAAGCCCCGCACCATTGAAGTCACCACGGAAAACGATGGTGCCGACGGAAACGTAAAGCTTGCCGAGGTTAAGCAGGATTTCGAGTCCAATGCCATATCGCTGCCGCTTGTTGGGCGAGTGGCAGCGGGAACCCCGATCCTGGCGGAACAGAATGTTGAAGAGAACCTCGTCCTGCCCACGAGCATCGTGGGCGACTCCAGCTCGTTTATCCTGCGAGTCCAAGGGGAGTCGATGATCAATGCCGGAATCTTCAACGGCGACTATATCGTGGTCAAAGAGCAGCATGATGCCCACAACGGCGAGATCGTCGTTGCCCTCATTGACGACTCGGCTACTGTCAAGACCTTCTATCGCGAGAAGGACCGAGTCCGCCTGCAGCCCGAGAACGAGACTATGGAGCCGATTTATGCGGAGAACCCGGTCATTCTCGGCAAGGTAACCGCACTCATCCGCTCCATTTAGAAGGAAACGTGGAACAGCCTCTCAACACTTCTTCGAGCAAGGCTCAGCCCGAAATTGGGGCAAGGATAGCTGTCTTCGATGCAATTCGAGGGCTGAGCGTTCTCTCTATGGTTGGTTTTCACTTGTGTTACGACCTCGTTGAGCTGCGAGGCATTTCGATTCCCTGGTTCAAGCCTCCCTTTGAGGATCTCTGGCGCGCGAGCATCTCGTGGGTATTCCTGGCGCTTGCCGGCCTGATGTGCTCGTATTCGCGCAACAACATGAGACGCGCCTGCAAATACGGGTTTGTTGCGTTTCTCATTTGGGCGGCAACGACCATCGCGGCCATAGACATCCCCATCTCATTCGGAATCATCTTCTGCATGGCGGCTTCGACTTTGATTTACGGGCTGCTGCAAAAGGCCAATTTTGCGCCACAAGGAATTTTGGCCGCTTGCGTATTCCTGTGTCTATTCCTGGCCACGCTCAAAATCTCGAGTGGCTACTTGGAAATTCTGGGTTCGAGAATTGAGGTGCCCGCAGGCTTCTATTCGACTGAATTTTTCAGCTGGTTAGGCTTTCCGGGGCCGAGATTCGAATCGGGGGACTACTACCCGGTACTCCCCTATTGCTTTATGTATTTGGCCGGCGCCTCAATAGGACCTTGGGCTCGCTCGTCTCTTCCAAAGGCATTAGCCCGAATTACCTGCAGGCCCCTTGAGTTCGTAGGCAAACATGCGCTGGAGATCTACGTTCTTCACCAGCCTGTGCTTCTCGTACTCGCCTTAATGCTCTAAACGGCTGCAAATCAGCGCGCTATAAGCTCAGATCATTTAGTTCAGCCGAGTCATCCTCGACGCGATAAGGCCCGAGCGTAGACCTCATGCGCTCCGAGGCCTTCAACGTGGCAAGAAGCCCTCCGTCAACGTAGCGCTCCCTCATCACCTGGCAGCGCTCATGGACCATCTTGAGAAGGAGCCCCTTCTCATAAGGCACAAGAACCGTCAAAGCCTCGTCGCCCTCGGCCGCTTCCTTACCGATGCGATAGAGAAGGCTATCGATACCGCGGCCTTCCTGAGCCGAAATCAAAACGGCCTCAGGATGCGCAAGCACAAGAGCGCGCCTGTCCTCGCTTGAGAGCAAATCTGATTTATTCAGGACGAGAACCCGACGAATGGAATCCGCCTCGATATCTTTAAGGATCGCGACAACGGCGTCCATCTCGTCCTTCCAACGGGAATCCGAGGCGTCAACCACCAGAAGTACGAGGTCCGCCGCACGAACCTCGGCAAGCGTCGATTTAAACGACTCGACAAGGGTCGTCGGCAGCTTCTGGATAAACCCGACGGTATCGGTGAGGGTAATCTTTCGCCCCTCTTCAAGCACCAGAGAGCGCGTGGTCGGATCGAGCGTGGCGAACAGCTCGTCCTTAGCGTAGACGTCAGAACCCGTGAGGCGGTTCAAGAGCGTCGATTTTCCAGCATTGGTGTAACCGACCAGAGCAACCCTGAACACACCGGAATCCCAGCGAGCCTTACTCTGGACGCCGCGCCGTTTCTCCAACGTCGCAAGCTCGCGCCGTAGAGTCGAAATTCGATCGCGCACAAGACGACGGTCGACCTCGAGCTGGCTCTCGCCCTGACCGAAGCGGCTGCCTATGCCGCCGCGCGTCTGCTCGCCGACGAGGTGGCTCCACATGCCGCGAAGGCGCGGCAAGACGTACTGCAGCTGCGCAAGCTGGACCTGTAGGCGTCCTTCCCGCGTCTTGGCATGCTCACCGAAAATATCAAGAATAAGAGCGGTGCGATCGATGATCTTCACCGGCTCGCCGACGGCCTTCTCAAGATTCGACTGCTGAGAGGGACTGAGCTCATCGTCGAAAATCACGTCATCGGCGCTCAGATTATGAACATAGCCGACGAGCTCCTCCACCTTGCCTTTACCGATGAACGTCTTGGGGATCGGCTTGTCGAGGCGCTGAGTCATCGTGAGGACGACCTCGGCGCCATCGGTAGCGGCCAGGCGCGCGAGCTCCGCCAAGGAATCCTCGCAGCTCCAAGCCCCTACTCCCCTATCGACGCCCACAAGAATGGCTTTCTCGGGAACGGGAGCCGTCGAGAACGGCTTGAATCGGCCCATCAGCAATCACCCTCCATAGAACCGCGAAGGTCGGAGAGAATAACGTCTCGTGCCTCATCGAGGCCCATGGATTCGAGGTCCAGCCACTGTACGCGGCCGTCGTTCTTGAACCATGAGATCTGCCGCTTCGCATAACGACGGGTGCGCATCTTGATCGTCGCGACGGCTTCGTCCAACGTCGAGGAGCCGTCGAGGTAATCAAGGAGCTCCTTATAGCCGATGGCTTGGCCTGCCGTCGATTCTCGGGACAAACCGAGGGACGCCAGCGTCTCCACCTCGTGAAGAAGGCCTTCGTCCATCATCCGGTCAACGCGCGCCTCGATGCGCTCGTAGAGGCGCGCGCGATTCATAGAGAGCCCCCAGATGTGCGCGTCGTAGTGCGGAACGCGGGCTTTTAAACCTTTGTTGTGCTCGGCGTAGCTCTTCCCCTCGTCGAGCATCTCAAGCGCACGGACAACACGCCGCACGTTGTTTGGGTGAATAAGCGCCGCGCTGGCGGGATCTCGGCCCTCAAGCAGGGAATGAAGCCCTTGGGGGCCGAGATCTGCGGCAAGGTCCTCGTAAGCCGACCGTGTTTTGTCGCCCCTCTCACCGCGGGGAAACTTCATCTCATCTATTACGGCGTTGAGGTAAAGACCGGTCCCGCCGCAAAGTACGGGGACCCGACCCCGGCCGAGCTCATCATCGATTACCGAGCGGCAATCCTTCTGGTAGACCTGGACAGAGTAGTCGACCGTCGGCTCGCACACATCGACCATGCGCAAGGGGACCGCGCGCTCAGACACGGGCGTCTTCGCAGTGCCGATGTCCATGCCCCGATACACCTGCATGGCGTCCACGGAGATGACACAGGACCCGACCTCGATCGCGACGAGGTCGGCCAAGGCGCTCTTGCCCGAGGCGGTCGGGCCAACGATGGAAACGACAGGTCCCGGAAGCGTCATCGAGGCTCGCCCACGACGTTGCCGCGAAGATACCAGGTACGCGCCTCGTCGACCTTGACGTCGCAGATCTTGCCGACAACGGCATCGGGGGCAAGCCCCTCGGGCAACGAGAAGTGGACGGTCCGCATCTTCTCGGAGTGCCCGACCATGATCGATTCGTCGCGCTTTGACACGCCCTCGACGAGCACCGAGACCGTGCGGCCCAAATCGGCCTGATTGGCTTCATGGGCCTGCTCGGCAACCAGCGCGGCAAGGCGATCAAAACGCTCTTGGATAACCTCGCGAGGAGTGTCGTCGACCATCTTCGCAGCGGGCGTGCCGGGACGCGGAGAGTAGATGAAGGTGTAGGCGCTCGAGAAGGCGGCCTCCTTGACCATGGAGAGCGTCTCTTCGAAGTCCTCCTCGGTCTCGCCGGGGAAACCAACGATAATGTCGGTGGAAAGAGCGAGTCCGGGCATGGCGGAGCGCAGACGTCCGACCAGCTCCAAGTACTGCTCGCGGGTGTACTTCCGGTTCATGGCCTTGAGAACCCGCGTGGAGCCGCTTTGAACAGCAAGGTGGAGATGCGGCATGACACAGGACGTCTCGGCCATGGCCTGGATCGTCTCATCGACGAGGTCGTGCGGATTCGACGAAGTGAAGCGAACGCGCTCGATACCGGTTTTGCCGACCTCGCGAAGCAGCTGCGCAAAACGAGGCTCTCCGTAGATGTTGCGACCGTAGGAGTTCACGTTCTGCCCGAGCAGTGTGATCTCTCGCACGCCGTCGGACACGAGCTTTTCGCACTCCGCGACAACCGCCTCAAGTGTGCGGCTCTTCTCGCGGCCGCGAACGTGCGGAACGATGCAGTACGTGCAGAAATTGTTGCAACCGGTCATGATGGGGACCCAGGCGTGGAAGCTCTGGGCACGACGGCTGGGCAAGTCGCACGAGAAACCGCGACCCTCCTCAACCGTATCGACCTCAACCTTATGGCCATCGTCATCGAAGGCCTCGCAAAGAAGGTCGGGGAGACTCGCGAGGGCACTGGTGCCGAAAACGACGTCGGCGACGGGGATGTGCTCGCGAATCTTCTCGCCATCGCGTTGGGCGATGCAGCCACCGATGGCGACGACGCGCTTGCCGCACGGGGGTTTTGGGGCGCTGACCATGGCCGACGCCTGTCCATAAAGACGCTGATCGGCGTTGTCGCGCACACAGCAGGTCATGAAAACAACAATATCAGCCTCTTCGGGCTCGGCAACGTTGATGCAGCCGTTTTGCTCGAGAAGGCCTTCCACGCGCTCGGCATCGTGGAGATTCATCTGGCAGCCGAAAGTTTTGACGTAGTAAGTCTTACCTACGAGAGAGCTCATGCAAACAACCTAACTAGGACGCGATGTCATCGGAAACGTGGGCAGATGCCGAAGGGGCTTGGATTCGGTGCACGTAGACAGCGAGCCGAATGGCCGTGCGGCTCTCTCCCCCAATGGAAATGTCAGAGAAGGTGGGCGCGCAGGAGATATCGACGCCGGTGGGAATCAGAAAACCGCGGGCAATGGCCACGGCCTTGATCGCCTGGTTGACGGCACCCGCGCCCACACATTGGATGTTGACGGGGTTTCCATCCTTAACAAGGCCGGCGATGGCGCCCGCAACCGACGCAGGCGAAGACTTGCTGGAGACCTTTAAATAGTCCATATGACGTGCTCCTGGTACATTCATGTTTGAAATTGATGCGAATACGCTGCGTTTATCTGCGGTAATTCTACTGATTTGACCTTGATTTGAAAAGACTGAAGACGCGCTAATCGGCCTGCTCTATCTCGAAGGTAACGGTGATCTTACCCTTGCCCATGCGAACCTTGGGCTCGTCGGCAAGCGTAAGGTAATAACGGTCCGCGAGCATCTTGAAGGAGCGTTCCATCTCGCGAGAGAAGTCGCGCGTGTCCTCGCGGGAAAGCTTGAGGCCGCGGTGATCGCGTGAGAGGTCGACCTCCGGCCTCTCGCCCTTGCCCCCGCTTCGGTGCGTCAGCTTGGCGACGATGCTGCGCTGTGGCTTCACCTGCCCGGAAACGATGCGATGCGCCGTCCTCTCGCTCATCTCGAGGCCCAGGGAAGTGGCTACCTGATGTAACTCGGATGCATCGGCGGCGGCCCTGAACCGCTCGAGAACGGGCAGCTCGGATATGTTGTCGATGAACATGAGGTCGGTAGCCTCAACGGTACGGGGAGCCCTTGCGCGCGCAGTGGCCGCGATCTCGGAAGGCGAGCCGATATAAACCTCGCACGTCGAGCGCTCCTCGATGGCGAACTCGCAGCAGGTTCGAATGATGTTGTGGGGCCCGCGCTCACAGGCCAAGGCGCCGTTCTCATCGATACCGGTTGTGGGCCACGTAGATTGATCGGCGCGCTCGGAAAGCCTGCCGGCATCAGCGATCACGCGAATGGACGAACCCTTGCCGGGAGCACTTGAAACTACCTCGGCGGACTCGGCGTTCTCCTTCACGGAGTACAGGGCCATGCCCCTGCCGTGCACGCCCCAACGGTCCATATGGACGCTCTCGAGCTTCGAGGTGACGCGCGCCTCAAAAACCCGATCCTGCATGTCTGCAGGGATGCCGGAGCCGTCATCGAGGATCGTGATGGTCCTCAGGTCGCCCTCTCGCGTCGTCGCGACATAGATATGCTTTGCTCCTGCGTCGCGGGAGTTGCGAAGCATCTCGATGACGATGTCCTCCGAGCAACGAATGTCGTGCTTCGCCTGGCGTCGCTCCGCCTCGGCCACGCGAAGACGAACGTAACCCTCGCCGAGGTTCTCCTCAACGCGAAGGTTACGTTCGCCTCCCATGGAGGCGACGAAGCCGAGAAGGCTGCTGTCGCTATCTGCCATGTTTCGTTACTTGGCCACGTCAACGGCGCGGGACTCGCGGATAACCACGACGCGAACCTGGCCGGGATACTCCATCTCGTCCTCGATCTGCTTCGCGATGTCGTGAGCAAGAACGGTCGCCTCGGCATCGGAAATCTTCTCGGGCTCGACCATGACGTGCAGCTCGCGGCCGGCCTGCATGGCATAGGTGCGCTCGACGCCCTCGTGGGCGTTGGAAATCTCCTCAAGCTTCTCAAGGCGCTTGATGTAGTTCTCGGCAGACTCGCGACGGGCGCCGGGACGGGCGGCAGAGATGGCGTCGGCAGCCTGCACCAGAACGTCAAGGACCGTATCGGGATCGACGTCGGCGTGGTGCGCCTCAATAGCGTGGACGATCTCGGGGCGCTCGCCATAGCGACGGGCAAGGTCTGCGCCGATGACCGCGTGAGGGCCCTCGACCTCGTGGTCGATGGCCTTGCCGAGGTCGTGGAGAAGGCCGGCGCGCTTGGCCGGAGCCTCGTCGAGGCCGAGCTCGGAGGCCATAATGCCGCAAAGCGCGGAGACCTGGATGGAGTGGGTTAGGACATTCTGGCCGAACGAGGTGCGATAACGAAGGGCGCCGAGGGTCTTCACGAGCTCGGGGTGCAGGTCGTGGATGCCGGCGTCGAAGGCGGCCTGCTCGCCGGCCTCGCGGACGCGCTCGTTGACGAGGGTCTCGGCCTTCTTGTAGAGCTCCTCGATGCGGGCGGGATGAATGCGACCATCGGCAATAAGGTTCTCGAGAGCGACGCGGGCGGTCTCGCGGCGCACGGGGTCGAAGCTCGAGAGGATGACGGTCTCGGGGGTGTCATCGATGACGAGCGAGACGCCGGACACCTGCTCGAAAGTGCGGATATTGCGGCCCTCGCGACCGATGATGCGGCCCTTGAGATCGTCGGAGGGAATGTGCACGGAGGTCACCGTGATTTCTCCGGCCTGGTCGGCGGCGCAGCGCTGAATGGCAGTGGAGATGATCTCGCGCGCGGTCTTATCGGCCTGGGCGCGGACATTCTGCTCGGACTCGCGGAGGATCTGGGCCTCCTCGCGAACAGACTCGGCTCGCACCTGCTCGAGCAGCTCGGCGTGGGCATCGTCGCTCGAAAGGCCGGCGATGCGCTCGAGCTCGGTAGTGCGCTTGGCCTCAAGGGCGTCAAGATCGTTCTTGCGCTTATCAAGCTGGCCCTGGAGACTGGAGAGCTGGTGATCGCGGCGATCGAGCGCGTCGTTGCGGCGATCGAGGGACTCCTCGCGCTGCATGATGCGGCTCTCCATCGACTGGAGCTCAGCCTTGCGCTTCTTCTCCTCGGCCTGCTGGGACTGCTTGATGGCGAGCGCCTCCTCCTTGGCCTCGAGAACCGCTTCCTTCTTGGAGTTCTCGGCCTGGCGCGCGGCCTCGGTGGTGATGCGGTCGGCTTCGGCCTGCGCGGACTGAACCTGCGCCTCGGCTGCCTTTACCTTCGAGTCGGCCTGTCCGGATAGGATGAAATAGACGACAACCGCGCCTATTGCCAGGCCGACGATTGCGGCGATGACGATTTCCATGCGTGCTCCTCTAATGACAAATATCAATCAAATCAGATAAGGAAACAGAGGTTATCCTGCGTTTCCGCCATCAGAGGCGCGATCATCAATTCCTGGTCTGTCTATGTCCCTATAAAAGCAAACGAAAGTTACAGAATATGGATAATCCGACAGTAAGCCGGAGATTAAGATGCCCCTTGACGGCTTTACTATCGTAGGCCGTCAAGGGGCAAAATGTCAAACTGACCAGTCATCGCTTCCCGCGCAATCGAGGGCGGATTTTGCCGCATCGATCGCGACGTTCATCGAATATCCCTTGCTGCAAAGGTGGCGGACTATCTTCTGGAAATCATTCTTACCGGTGAGCCTGCGCCGCTTCGCGAGCTCCAAGGCGCGGCTCCGCTCATCGTCCTCCGGGAAGAACTCGTCCGGCCAGCCAGAAAGCGACTCACAGTCGATCCCTTTATGGCGGAGCTCCCGCTCGATCTTCCGTCGGCCCCAGCCCGCGTACGTTTTGGAGCGAACGTAAACCGTGGCGAAGCGCTCATCGTTGATGACGTTGGCCCTTCGAAAACGCTCGACAAGCTCATCGCAGACAGAGATGGAATACCCGTCACGCAGCAACTTGTCGCGAAGCTCCTTGCTCGAGTAATCGCGCTTGTTGACAAGCGCCTCGACGCGAGCGGAGCCACAAGCCATAGACAGCTCTTTGACCTTGAAGGAAAGCTCCGCGCGAGAGCAAGGGTCGAAGGAGGAAGTCCTTATCAAACTCTGAAGCTTTCTGCCCACAGAAACAGGAACGCCCCAAATCTCTTCTTCCTCCGCAGGCCCGATTTTGATCAACGCCTTAGGCCTGGATCCCCACGAAGGGTATTGCGATTTCTCGGGAAGTTCCAACTTCCATATAAACGAGCCGCAGGTCATCGAGTGCAACCCGTCCCCTACTCTTCGGAATCGTCGTCGGTGTCATCGTCGAATTGGTCGCCGTCGAGCAACTCGTCATCATCAAGTTCCACGGGCTCGCCCACTCGCTCGTCACCGAGCTCGAGGCCGCACTTGACCTTGATGGCGTGCGTGAGCTCTTCCGCGAGCTCGGGATGCGAGGCAATGAACTTCTTGGCAGCCTCCCTGCCCTGGCCCAAACGTTCCTCGCCGTACGAGAACCACGCGCCGGACTTCTTGACGATCTTGAGCTCGACGCCCATATCGAGGATCGAGCCTTCCTTTGAAATACCCTCGCCGTACATGATGTCGAAGAAGGCCTCCTTGAAGGGCGGGGCCACCTTGTTCTTGACGACCTTGACGCGGACGCGGTTGCCGATGATCTCCTTATCGTTCTTAATGGACTCGACGCGGCGAATATCCATACGGACCGTGGAGAAGAACTTGAGGGCGCGACCGCCCGGCGTCGTCTCGGGATTGCCGAACATGACGCCGATCTTCTCACGAAGCTGGTTGATGAAGATGCAGGTCGTGTTGGACTTGGAGAGCGAGCCTGCGAGCTTGCGCAGGGCCTGGCTCATGAGGCGAGCCTGAAGGCCGACCGTGGAGTCTCCGATCTCTCCCTCGATCTCGGCGCGCGGCGTGAGCGCGGCGACGGAGTCGATGACGACGACGTCGATGGCGCCCGAGCGAACGAGCATGTCGCAAATCTCGAGCCCCTGCTCGCCGGTATCCGGCTGAGAGATGAGAACCTCGTCGATGTCGACGCCGATTCGGGCAGCATAGCCGGGGTCAAGGGCGTGCTCCGCGTCGATGAAGGCGACGACGCCGCCCATGGCCTGGGCCTCGGCGAGGATCTGCAGGGAGAGAGTCGTCTTACCGGAGGACTCGGGGCCGTAAATCTCGATGATGCGGCCGCGGGGAACGCCGCCGATGCCCAGGGCGACGTCAAGCGAGAGCGCGCCGGTCGGGATCGCCTCGACCTCGAAGTCGGGACCGCCGTCACCGAACTTCATGATCGCGCCCTTGCCGAACTTCTCGATGATCTCGTCGGTGGTCTCTTTGATCACCTTGGTGCGCGCGGCGCCCTCGGTGCGAGGACGGATCTCCTTGGTCAAGGCTCCCTTAGACTTTGCCATGTTCTGCTCCCTTGTGTTCGACTGGAACCGATACTACCCGAACAGCCGTTCTTGGTCAACGGCTTGAGCAAAATCTAGCAGGCACGACTTACCGCAGATTAACCACCAGCTAGCAGCAAACTTGCGGAATTCTCACCGTGATAGGGCGAGTTTTCAACAAATGCGAGGACGCCCCCGTCGTTAACAATGACGACGGGGGCGTCCAGCAAATATTCGAATAAGCCTAGCGGCCCGCAACCTCCATGAGAGCTTCACGCAAAAGGCCGATTGCGACGTGGCATGCCTGTCTGCGTACGTCGGATCGATCCCCTGGGAAAATCTCGCGCACGCTGCGCGACCCAAGCGCGCAATCCGTCGCGAACCAAACCGTGCCTACCGGCTTGCCGGGCTCCTCCCCCCCCGGACCCGCGATGCCGGTGACGGAGAGGCTGACGTCGCAGCCCAGCACGCGTCGGGCGCCTCCGGCCATGGCAATAGCGCACTCGGAGGAAACGGCGCCCAGCTCAGGCACGTCGAGCAGCCCTTCATAGGGAACACCGAGGACCTCGTGCTTAACGGGAATCGCATAGCTGACGACTCCCCCGCGCACAACAGCCGAGGAACCCGGCACGGCGGTCAAGCAGGCGCTCACAAGGCCTCCTGTGCAAGACTCTGCAAGCCCGAAGGTGAGCCCGAAGCCAGACGCCAACGAGACGACCTCCGCGGCCTCGTCGTAAAGCCCCTCGTCGAATTCAAGGATCTCCTTATCGCGAGCCATTTTCAGTCCTCCTCGTAGAGGTACTGCCAGCCCTTGAGGAAATAATCGATGCCCGACCAAGCGGTGAGCACAACAGCCGCTGCCATCATGACCTGAAACAGATCCTCGAGCAGGCCGCAGGAACCAGCGGGCATCGCGGCGACGAACAGAAGACCGCAGATGGAGACCATAGTCGTCGCGGTCTTCCACTTGCCGAGGTTGCTGGCGGCGACGACCACTCCCTTGGATGCGACGACCATGCGAAGCCCCGAGACGAGGAATTCTCGGGCAACGACGACGAGCAGAACCCACGTCGTCGTCATTCCGTGCTCAAGCAGGAAACACAGGGCGACGATGACCGCCAGCTTATCGGCGATTGGGTCGAGGAACTTGCCGAAGGTGGTCACCTCTCCCCTGCTCCGCGCAAGGTAGCCGTCGAGTTTATCGGTGAGCGACAAGGCGACGTAGAGCGCAAAGACGGCGACGCCCGCCCAGGAGACTCCCTCGCCGCGCGCAACGCCGACGGCCTCGGCAACGAGCAGCCACAGGGGGACGAGGACAACGCGGGCGCAGGTCACGATATTCGCGGGCGTCCAGATACCCTTAGGCTTAGGCATCCTTACTCCTCACCTTCGGGCACGATCCGGCCGACCATCTCGTAGCAGAAG
>CAVDQW010000058.1:0-11338 GCA_963610995.1 bacterium
GCGAGTACGACGCAGAGAACAAGGGCGCCTACAAGGGGTCGCTGCTCACCCGCCTGCAGTCGCTCACCAACGGCCTCAACGGCATGATGCTCGTGGCCGACGAGGTGCCCGCCGAGCAGCTCTTCGACGAGAACTGCGTCGTGGACCTCTCCCGCGTGGGCTCGGCCGAGACCAAGTCCCTGCTCATGGGCCTCCTCGTGGTCAAGCTCCAGGAACACCGCATGGCCACCTCCCCCGGCATGAACCTGCCGCTGCGCCACCTCACGGTGCTGGAGGAGGCGCACAACCTGCTCAAGCGAACGTCCGGCGAGCAGAGCGGCGAGGGCGGCAACCTCGCAGGCAAGAGCGTGGAGATGATCTCCAACGCCATCGCCGAGATGCGCACCTACGGCGAGGGCTTCGTCATCGCAGACCAGGCGCCCGGCCTGCTGGACATGGCGGCCATCCGCAACACCAACACCAAAATCATCATGCGCCTGCCCGACCTCTCCGACCGCGAGCTCGTGGGCCGCGCCGCCAACCTCAACGACCGCCAGATCACCGAGCTGGCGCGCCTGCCCAAGGGCGTGGCCGCCGTCTACCAGAACGACTGGGTCGAGCCCGTGCTGTGCAAGGTGACCAAGGCCGAGGACGGGGCGCCATGGGCGTACGAGCGGCCGACCGCTGACGCCAGCACGCCCGACGCCGCCGGTGCGCTGGCGGTGGCCGAGATTCTCGTGCGCGGCGAGAAGGTCTCTGACCAGAACCGCCTGCGCGACATCCGCGAGAAGCTCGACCGCCTGGGTCTCGACGCTTCGATGAAGGTGAGAGTGCTGCGCTGCGTGCAGGACCCGCCGACTGAGCCCCGCATGACCAAGCTCGCGCCGATGATGAGCGCCTTGTTCCCCGAGGTTGCCCAGGCAGCCAAGGACTCGCTCGAACGCTCCAAGCAGGCCGAGCAGTGGACCCGCGCCGCCGAGGCCGCGCTACGCACGAGGATCGACGCCCAAATGGACGATACGGTCCGCCGCGCCGTCATCCAAGGCGTCATGACCGACCTGCTCCACCTGCAGATGCGCGACGAGAAGGCCTTCAGCGACTGGTACAGGAACGGAGGATTGGCGTAATGGAGCTAGGAAAATCCGAGGTCAGCGAGACGGGCGGAGAGAGCTTCGAGCTCGACTTCGACCCAGACAAGCTAATCGATGGCAATGCCGATAAGCTCGGGGCCACCGAAGGGGACGACGCGCCCGGAATCCCCGATGTTCCGATAATTGACGTAATTCCTGATTCACTTCTCAACGGCATCGAGTCGTTTTTCGACGATTCCGAGACGGTCCTCCACGACCCCGAGCAGCTCGCCCAGCCCGTCGAGGGCCTCGATCAGACCCAGCAAGATTACGAGCAACTCGAGAACGGCAACACCGTCTACGACCACCCGTATGAGACCGGCGAGACGCTTAACAGCAACCAGGGCAAAGCCGTCCCAGGGTTCGTAGGGACTTGCGGCCTCGTTTCCGCCGAGAACGTCGCGCGAATGGCAGGGAAGGACGTAAGCGAGGCGGATACCGTCGGCATCGCGTGCGAGAACAAGGACTGCCAGCACCACTTCTGGTGGCCGGCGGAAGCCAATGGCGGCACGAGCCCTAAGAACCTCTGCAGCGTCCTTGGACATCTTGGAATCGACGCGACCGCCGACTACGAGCCATCGGTCAACGAGATGGCCGATGCCGTCGAATCCGGGCACGGAGTCATCGCTTTCGTCGACGTATTCGAGTTCTGGCCCGGCAACGAGCAGGAAGGCGGCCATGCAGTGACGGTCACAAGCGTTGAGCGAGACCCCGACGGAAACATCGCCGCTTTCTATGTCTGCGATTCCGGCACAGGTGGCGAAGATGCGTGCAGGAGAGTGGACGTCGATCTATTTGACGCATCCCTCAACTACTCCGTCACGACAGACAGCATCATCAGATAGGAGGAACCGTGCACACGTATAAGGATTTCAAACGCATCGCTTGGCGAGAGTTGCCCCTTGGGCACGCCGTTTCCCTGCCTATTCCCGTTATGCGCAATAACACGCTGGTAGACGTCGTGTTTTCCTATGTGAGCGACATTGACACGTACATCCCGAGCAAACCCCTAATACTCATTGAGGCAGACCTGGAGAAGGGCGAGGCTCAAAGCCGCGAAACCGCTGAAGCATTTTCCGCCGTTTCCTACGAGCCCTCACCATACGAGGAGCTCGAGTCGTACCGAGAGAAGTCGGCCGAGGCCAAGAACCTCTACGCCGAGGTTCGAGAGGAGACCGCGGCAGGCAACGTTGGTCCCGCCTCCAAGCGCTACGCCGAGCTCGTCTGGTCCGTAACGCAGAAGCCCCTGCGCCCCTACTACCGAGCCCTCTCCCCCGCCCTTTTCGCTGACTGCAAGTAAGGAGGTACCCATGGCACTCAACGAGACTAGCTCCGAAGTCTCCAAGACCCCGGAGACCCACAAGCTAGACTTCGACGCTGACAAGCTAATCGGCTTCGACACCAAGGAATCCAAGCCGGAGGTCAGCAACAACGAAAACCCTGAGCGCGTCGATCCCGACAAGTTGATTGAGCCCGCGCAGACCGAGGTCGAACAGCCGGAGGTCAAAGGCGGCAGCTATCGCGACGTTAAGAAAAACAGCGACGGCACCGTTGAAGAAGTGCACCACATGCCAGCTTTCCAATCCTATGAATCCAATAGCGAACTGGGCCTCGTATTCAAGGATGGCCCCGCCATCAAGATGACCAAGGAGGACCACCAGCTCACGGCAAGCTGGGGCCGTTCGCTGGACGCCCAGAACTATCGGGAGAAGCAAGCGGAATTCATCAGGGAAGGCAACTTCAAAGAAGCCATGCAGATGGACATTGACGACATCCACAAGAAGTTCGGCGACAGGTACGATGACGCCATCGACCAGGTGCTTACCTACGCAGAGGAGAAGGGGCTTATCTAATGACGACTCTAAAAATCATTCCCGCCAAGTCCGTCAACGACATTGAGTTCGGCGCCGACCGCACAACCGCTGAAGCGACGTTTGGCAAGCCAGCAAAGACCTTCAAGAAGACCAAATGGAGCAAGGGCGTGACCGCCGACTATGGAGACTTCCACGTCTACTACGATGCGAACGGCGCCCTCGAGGCCGTCGAGGTCTTCAGCGCCGAAATCGAGCTGCCTGGCGGAAAGCTGTCAATTCCCGCGAGCAAAAACGCCATTCTCAAGGTAATTCCCTCGCTCAAGACTGATGAGTACGGCTTGACCTCGATTCCCGAGTCGATCGGCGCATCTGTAGAGGACGGGACCGTTACCCCGATTCTGTTTGGAAAGTCCAGCTATTACGCATAGAGCGAGATGGGGGCACCGAATATACTCGGCGCCCCCATCTCTGCCGTTCGTTCTCATTGCCCCAACAGCACAGCCCTAGCAATTTGGGCGCCACGCTCGATAACAACTCTCTGATTCTCGGGATTCTCAAGCCACTCCAGAGACATGTCCAAGGCTGTCTGGGCAAATCCGGAGGCGATGTTGGCCAACCTATGCCCCAATTTGACAAGCGCGTCCTTGGGCGTGGCTAGGGGCGAGGAGCCGCCCGCCAGCGCCAGGCACTCCGTCACCTCGTATCCCCAGGACCGCACGACGGCAACCGTATGACTGCCGTAAAGCACCAAAATCACCCTCTCGAGCTGCTCGGGCTCGTACTGCTCGATGGACTCACGGGCAATATCGAATGCCAGCCTCAGGTCGAAGCCGTTGTTGCCGGAGGCGAGCAGCGGGAAGGCAATCGACTTGCAGCCGAGTTGGTCAGCGCCATAGAGCGATGAGAGGTACGCAGAGCTTAGGCGGGTGTACTCATCGTGGTTGCCGCCGCGCCACTTGGGCACGATGGCATGCATGATGCAGCCAGCGGGAAGGTCGAACGCGGGCGTCGGTACGGCGCATCCATCTGCAATGCGGCCGTACTTCTTTGTGACGTCGGCACAAGCCGCCGTAAGCCGCCTCCTGCCCGCAGCGCCGTAGATGGCTGCGGAGGTGCCGGAGCCCTCCTTGAGAGCGGGGTTGGCAGGCAAGACAATGGCGTCCGCGGAGACCCTGGTGATGTCCGAGGCAATGATCTCAAACTGCATGATGGCTCCTACTCAACGGATCGAGGCTGGATCAATTCTACCGCCCGACACCCGTGGCAAAAATTGCCCCGCGCACCATATCGGTACACGGGGCAACAGCAGGGCAAATATCGCCAACTCTCCTAGTTAAGCCTAATGAGGCTCTCCTTGACCTCCTGCGTAAGCGCCTTCTGCTGCGAGGCTGTCAGCTTGTCAGATGTTCTGAGGACGCAAGTACCGAGGACCTCGTGTGAGCCGGAAGCGAAGATGCCTCCGTCGAAAGCCGCGAGATAGTCGTTGCGCTTCGCCGCTTCCTCGGCAGTTGCATAGACCTCGACGCAGCCACCACCGTCGTTGCCGTCGGCCACGATACCGGTGTACGAGCTATTGGGATAAACGTTAGCGTGGTCAACCAGGTCGGACGAGAAGTATACCGACGCGGTGTAACCGCCGGCCTTACCGAGCTTGCCGTTAGGATCGTTGGTCTCGGTAACAGCCTCCACGCCCGTGATGTTCTCGAGCCCGGTGATTCGCTCGATGACGAAGGCCTCGGTAGGGTTGGTCACCTGCTTGAGCTGATCGATGCTGTTCTGGAGTGCCTGCTTGGCCGAAGCGAGAGAAGCAAGGGTCTCGGCGTAATCGCCCATTGCATCAACCTGCTTGGCAGCCTCGTTGATAGCGTCGGTATCGCTGGGCATCTCAGGCGCCGACTGCTTCGCCGCCTGAGCCTGGCCGATGGCGTTGCTTGCGGCCGTATTCACAGCTTCGTCGAGCGGTTTGTCCTCGCCGCCCTGAAGCGCCTGCAGGTCGGCAATTGCAGCGTCCACCTCGGCCGTGCGGGAGTCGAGACCCGCAACCGCAGTGTTGAACGCATCGACGGCCTGCTGGTGCGGAATCTGGTAATTGACGAACCAGTACGCGCCGCCGCCGATAATAGCCACCGCAAGGATCACGATCGCGACGATCAGACCAACGCGCTTCTTGGGATTCGTGGGTTTCTTATCCTCAGGTGCAGGGGCGGTCTCCGCGGATTGGTACTCGGGCTTTTCCGTCTCCTCAGCCTTTGCCGGCTCAGGCTCACAGACAGACGTCTCGTCAGCTGCACCTTCCTGCAGTTCTTCCTCGTTCACAAACTCATCAGCCACTACGAACTCCTTTGATCGGGTGATTTAGCGGGCCCATACAACCTTATCGATTCTAGCCACGCCCGTTAAGAATAGATTCAGTTGGTGACTGAACAGCCCGCAATCGCCCTCTTGATTGCAGCGCAAGCCGCGTGGTACAAACAAAATTACCTATCTCGAATGAGAAGCGAAGCAAGGGCTGGGAAACCCAGCTTTTTACCATCGAGAGGAGCGGCCATGTCACCCACAGTACTCGAGGAGCAGCAAAGGTCCGAGAGCCTTACGGACGAGCAAAAGCGAGCAATCATCGACGACTATGCGGCCGCAATGAGGGGCGAAGTTGTTGACGCCCGGGCGGCACTTGAGGAAATACGAGCCGCCCATGATTTTTGACGTCGTCGTCTCAAGTCGAGCCGCCACCGAAATCAACACTACCATCACCTACTTCGAGGACGTCTGCCACAATCGCTCGTACGCCAAGACGTTTTACGAAGAGGTTAAGCACGTCATTCTCGAACTCGAGACAAAAGAGAATTTTCATATCCGAGACCAGGAGATGAGCAAGTTGCTCGGCCGCGACGTCTATCGGATTAGGCTCGGGAGGTACAGGTTGCTTTACCAGATTGATAGGTCAAAGGGCTTGGTCACCGTCTTCTCTTTCTTCCATGAAGCCCAGAACCTCGAGCCGCTCGTCGCATCTGACTACAGCAATCAAAACTAAGTCGTTTAAGCCGGGGTCAGCACCCCGGCTTTATCTTGCTATACGAAGTTAGTTAGCGACTGGCCGATAGCACTGCGACCTTCGTAGATCACCCAGGTTGTCAAAGCCTGTTCGTTAGCAGTAACGAATCGACCTTTAGTCCCCCGCTGCAGCCTTGAGCGCAGCCTGCAGCGCCGGGTCGACCGCGAACAGATACAGGCCGTGGACGCCGCGCTTGAGCAGGACGTTCAGCTCGTTGCGCAGGTTCTGCTCGGAGTAGTCGAGCGAGCTGCCGCGCTTGTTTGTGGCGCCGCTGCTGCAGCTGGCGGAGCCGTCGAACACGATGTGGCCGTCGCGCAGCTTGACGGACGGCCCGATGATCACGCCGGCGTAGTTGAGGTCGAAGCCCTGAATGGTGAAGGTGGAGCCGACCTCGTCGATGGTCTCCGGCCGCTCGGCCCAGGAATTGCGTCCGATACCAGCGCTTCCTTTGGGCGAGATACCGTAGTTCCACGGGAGGCAGAAGCGGTCGTCGCTCATCTCGCCCGGCTCGTAGCCGAGGGTATCGCCGGCAGGGAGCCCCATAGTCCAATCGCCGCCCTCGAGGTGCAGCTCGACGTTCCAGCGGCCGTTGGGGTCGTTCGGGTTCTTGCTGCTGCCCGAATAAGGCCAGTCGTACGTGGCGAGCAGGCGGGAAAGCCCGCGGGCGCCGTCATCGCCCTGCGACTTCTCGCAAATGGCCCGGTGCAGCTCGACGGGCGAATCGAACACGCGGATCTCGTACCCTTTCGAGTCGGCAGGAATCGCCTGAATCGCCTCTCCGGCAATTAGACCGTCGATCCAGAGGACCGTCTCGGCGCTCGCGTCGATGCGGAACTGCCGCTCAAGCACGATGGACGAACGGCGGATACGCGCGCCGTCGCCAAGCTCAACCTCCGAGAACGCCGCCCCGTCATCGCCCAGCGACTCGCCGAGAAGCGCAGCAAGGTCCTCGACGGACCACTGCTGCGCGCTCTCCAGGATCTGCGCGGGGTCGAATACGGCGACCGTCACCTTGGCGCGCCTCATCACGTCAAGGAGCATGTTGGAGCCCTGGTAGGCCTGGTTGCTCTGTGTGCGGAGCAGGTGAGCCTCGTCGATCAACGCGATGTCGGCCCGCCCCTTGGGTGCGTCCACGTCCCAGATCTGGCTCTTCCCGTTGCGGGACGCCTTTTTGCCGCTGAATTTATTGATGAAGGTCACGGGCTTGAGCACGACCTGGCCCGCCTTCTTCTGCAGGCCGAGCTTGACCGCGATCTGGTCGTAGACGCGCTTCTGCTCGTCGTGGTTGATGAGCAGGAAAGCGTCGAGATGCGCCTTCTCGCCATCGCCGGCCGCGTCGCCGGGGCCCAACGAAGCCAGTTCGTTGAACAAATGGCTGATGAGGACGGTCTTCCCCGTACCAGCGGCACCTTGGACGACGATCAGCTTCCCGTACTCCCCTGAGGCGTCCTTTTCCTCGGCAGCCGTAATGAGCGCGTCGATGACCTGTTGCTCCGCCGCGCGCTGCTCGTCCGAGAGCTCATGGAACGGCGACGCCTTGAAGAGCGCCGAGTCGCGGATGACCCGCTCGGATGGGAAAAGCTCCGGGAGGCGGCGGTGGAGCTTCCGCCACGCCTTCGTGAAGATAGGCTCGAGCTCGCGCTGCGTGTAGTACTTGCCCTGCGGGTTCTCGCGGCGGTTGTTCAGCCTCTTCACCGAGTCGACGCCGAGCAGGTAATGCATCATGCGATTCTCGAAGTCGAGCGTGAGCGACTTGTTAAAGTGCGGGTGCCCGATCACGAACTGGCGCACCGAACCGTGGTCGGCATCAATCTTTTTACGGAACTCACCCCAGTCCTCGCGCGTCCTGGGGTCGCCGCGGTAATGCTGAAGCGTGCGCTGGACGATGTCGTTCGTCTCGCCCACGTAGGCGTTGAACGTGTGCTCGCGCCCGTCGGCGCCGGAATAGACAACGTAGACGGTGGGGTACTCGAGGAGGAGCTCATCCTTGCCGGCCGCGCGCTCCTCCTCGAAGCAGGTGGCGATGCCACCCTGAGCGCAAAGGTCGTAAACGCCGCACTCGGCGACGATGGGGCTCTCGACGTCGGCCATCTTTACAGCTCCGTGTACTTGGCGGACTTGCCGCGAGCGCGGTCTACCGGGTATTTGGCGGCATTCAGCCGCAGCTTTTCATCGATGATCTGCGGGATGTCGGCGCCGATTGCATCGGCCATGTAGATGCCGTAGATAAGCACGTCGGCGAGCTCCTCGCGCAGTCGCTGCTCGCGGCCGTCAGCCGAGGTGTCCGAACCCGACCATTGGAAGCATTCAAGCAGCTCAGAGGCCTCGATGGAGATGGAAACCGCAAGGTCCTTCGGGTTGTGAAACTGTGCCCACTCGCGCTCATCGCGAAACTCGAGCGCCGCCTTGCGCGCCTCTTCGAAATCCATGCGATTCCCCCTTGCGTTGAATGCCTGAAAGTATTGTATTCCGCATCATCACACGCAGACAGGCGAATGCCCCGCGCCCTTGCCGTGATGAAAACATGGCTACCAACCGCTAGGCAACGGCGGCCACACAACACCTCGCCGAGGCTCAAAGCGTACCGCGCGAATAGAACCGCGAGAAACCAGGCAATGACAGTCGCAGGGCTCTGGCACAACATCTCCGTGCACCATCCGAACCCGATGGAAACAAGAGATTGCGTGGCGCGGGCCCCGGCTGATACCCAATTTAAAAGTCGTCTCACCCCGCGCAACGAAACTTGGAACGATAATCGCCTCCACTAGGCATGGCCGAGTTGGTTGCCGTCAACTCGAATCCGACGGATATCGCCGTTCCGCCGACCCGCTCCGACGCGTAACCGAATTTTTGCCTCTAAGCAACGTGTAGAGCTTATCTTTCTAATCACACACAAGCGTTAAACCCATCGGAGCGCTGATAGCGATGAAGATACAGAAATGCGATTGCTGCGGCGGCAGCGAGTTCATAAAGAGCCGGGGGTACGCGACGTGCGTCTATTGCCGCACGCGCTACAAGGTCAAGTCGCCCTCACCGTCGCCGGGCATCGCCCTCGGCTCAGATGTCTCCTCGTTATTGGAGAAGTGCCGTTCCGACCCCAGGAACGCCTCCCGCTACGCAGTCCTAATTCTCGAGATCGACCCGTTCAACAAAGAGGCACTTCGTTATTTGTAGCCAACCAAACAATCTACCAACGGAGGGTGCAAGATGGAGCAAACGTATCAGCTCAGCAAGATCGCCACGGCAAACAAAATCGACGTCAACAAGTTGAAGAACTATCTCCAAAGAAACGGGGTCCACGTCAAATCAACCTTCCTCAACGGCGACACGGTAACGTTCCAGAGCGACGACGAGTACCAAGATGCCGTGGCCAAGTGTCTCAAGATGCGCGACGACGATCAAGAGGCGGCAGAAGCTGCGGCCCAAAAAAAGCGCGAGGCCGCCGAGGCCAAAAAGCAGGCCGAGATGGACAAGCAGCAGGCGCTCGCCTCGATGTTGATCACGTCCGGCTTCAACTTCGACGGCTACACCATCAAGAAATATTCCGGCTACATCTCGGGCGACGACGTCGTGCAAATCGACCGAGGCAGGCAAGGCATCTTCGCGAGTGCGACAAACGTCGGAGACGCCCTAAGCGCCGCACTGGTAAAGATCCGCCGCCAGGCCCTCCAGGAGCTCAAGGAAAACGCCTACGCCCTCGGCTGCAATGCAGTCATCGGCGTCGACTTCGACTACATCACCCTCGAGCCCGAGACGGTCAACGCCAACGGCGGAACGCTCTACCTCCCTTACGTGTTCTGTGTCACGGCCAACGGCAATGCGGTGATCATCGAGAAGGACAACCCCGAGGACGAGTTCGAAATCGAGTAAGGAATCGCCATGGGCTTCATCAAAGCATTCGCGGGGGCCTTCGGCGGCGCCCTGGCAGACCAGTGGAAAGACTATCTGAGCGTCCCGAGCGACCTGCCCGATTCAGTGGGGCTTTGTCTCGCCGTCAAGCGCGGGGCCAACGCCGGCAGAGGGTCGAACACCTCGTCGAGCGCGGCGGTGATCACCAACGGGTCGCTCGTCGTTGTCCCTGAGGGTTTCGCGCTCGTGACCATCGAGAACGGCTCCCTCACCGGGTTCGTCACGGAAGCAGGAGGGTATCGCTGGTCTTCCGACGACCCGCAGTCAAAGAGTGTCTTCGTGGGCGACGGCGCGGGCACCGCGATCTTCAAGGCCACCTGGGACCGATTTGGCTACGGCGGCATCCCCGGAACGAACCAAATTGCAGTCTTCGTAAACATGAAGGAGATCCCAGGCAACAAGTTCGGGACGCAGAGCAAGGTCTACTGGGATGACGCGTACCTAGGCGCGCAGGCTGGAGCGACCGCCCGAGGGACCTATACACTCAGGATCACCAACCCCTTGCTGTTCATCAAGGAGTTCGTACCCGCCAAGTACTATTCGCTCGGGGGGCCGGCGTTCGACTTCGCCGACTTCGACAACAAGGCGGCATCGCAGCTGTTCTCCGAGATTGTGGCATCGCTCGCGGCGGCGTTCAGCGGATATGCCAACGACTCCTCGAGAAGCAACAGGATGTCGCGCATCCAAGCGGACAGTATCGGCTTCGCCAAAGCCCTCTCGGCCGCGCTCGAACAGGGCTACTCGTGGACCGAGAAGCGCGGTGTATCGCTCACGAACGCGAGCGTGATCGCCATCGACTACGACGAGTCCTCCCGAGAACTCCTCAAGAAGGTCCAGCAGGCCGACGCACTCACCGGGACGAGGGGGAACGCCAACCTGCAGGCTTCGCTGGCGGAGGGTATCGCCGCCGCCGGCAGCAACAGCTCGGGCGGCGCGATCGGGCTCGGCATGATGGGCATGGGTTTCCAGGGAGGAGCCGCCGCGGCGAGCGCGGTGTGGCAGCAATCGGCGTCTGTCGCTCAGGCCCCGGCGGAGGACCCCTACGAGAAGCTCACCAAGCTCAAGGGCCTCCTGGACAACGGGGTGATCTCGCAGGAGGACTTCGACACGGCGAAGTCAAAGCTGCTGGGAATCTGAGCGTCGTCGCCAGCCATATCCGGCGTCGCAGAGCGCGGCTGCCGAAGAACTTCGCAGCATTTACGCGAGGTCTTCGGCAGCCGTCTTCGCGTTAGGTCGCTTAGCACAAGCAGTAGCGCAAACAATGTTCAATACTGGCACCACGTGGCATCACAAAACCATCGATACAAAGCGTGTCCTCGGCAACCGTCTCTCCGTGTGCCTCAGGACGCCCATATCGCCCATCCCCGGCGCAAGATGCCGTCCTTGCGGCCGCCCCACCCATGCTATCCTCTCCTACGGCGACGACCTGCGGGTCCGTTGCCCGCGCTGTTCGG
>CAVDQW010000059.1:0-8051 GCA_963610995.1 bacterium
GCCAGGGCGCCGCACAGGGCGCAGGCGAGGTACTTCACGCGGATGACGTTGATACCGAGGGTCTCGGCCGCCTGCGGGTTCTCGCCGACGGCGCGGAAGGAAAGGCCGTAGCGGAAGCGCTTGAAGAAGAACGCCACGACCGGCACGAGCAAAAAGGCGATGTAGGCCAGGAGGCTCTGGTTAAAGAGGCCGTTGCCGATGACGGGGATGGACGAGAGGCCCGGGATGGCAATGGTGTCCATGACGGCGCCGGTGGCATTCTCGGAGTTGGAGCCGACGAACAGGTTGTAGCCGAACAGGGCGATGGCCGGCGCCAGGATGTTGATGGCCATGGAGGTGACCGTCTGGTCCGAGCACAGGGTGATCGCGCAGAAGGCGTAGATCATGTTGATGGCGACGCCGGCGAGCATGCCGACGAGCAGGCCGAGCCAGAGGTTGCCGGTGGCCTTGCCCACGGCGAAGGCGACGAAGGCGCCGACGGCCATGATGCCCTCGAGGCCGATGTTCACGAGGCCGGCCCTCTCGGAGAAGACCTCGCCCAGAGCGGCGAGCAGGATGGGCACGGCGCCCATGGCCATCGCCTTGATGATGGTGGGGAGTGCGACCATGAAGTCCATTACGCGCTCACCTCAGCTTTCTTGTCCTTGGAGAACGTCGCGGTGATGAAGGCCTTGACCTGCGGGAGCTTGACCATGGCCATGCCGGCGACGGCGAAGATGATGATGAGGCCGCGGATGATGTCGACGATGGCGGTGGGCACGCCGATGACGGACTGCATCATGGTGCCGCCGGTGGAGAGCATGCCGAAGACGATGGCGACGATGATGGAGGCCACGGGGTTGAGCTGCGCGATGAGCGCGATGGCGACGCCGTCGAAGCCGAAGCCGGAGCCGAAGCCGTCGGCCAGGCGGAAGGGCGTCTTGCCGAAGAGCTCGACCGCGCCGCCGAGACCGGCGACCGCGCCGGAGATGACGAAGGCGGCAAGCACGAGCACGCGCACCGGGAAGCCGTTGACGCGCGAGGCGGTGGGGCTGAGGCCAACGGCGCGGATCTTGAAGCCGAAGGAGGTGCGGAAGATGACGTACCAGAGGAAAACGCCCAGGACGATGGCCACGAGCACGCCCGCGTGGGCGGGGCCGATGTCGATGAGGTGGGCGGACTTGGGCATCGCCGGGGTCTGAGGCAGGCCCTCGTCGGAGTAGACGTTCTTGTAGAGGAACTCCATGAAGTAGAGCGCGATGTAGTTGAACATGATGGTGGTGATCATCTCGTTCAGGCCGCGCGTGATCTTGAGGATGCCCGGCAGCAGGCCCCAGAGGCCGCCGACGATGATGCCCATGACGAGCGCGACGAGCAGCGCCGGCACACCGGTGAGCCCGAAGGTGATCACGGTGTAGGCCGCCGCGCAGCCGCCCATGATGAACTGCCCCTCGCCGCCGAGGTTGAAGACGCCGCACTTATACGCGAAGACGGCCGTGAGCGAGGTGAAGATGAGCGGGCACGCGCGCTCGAGCGTCTTGCCGATCTTGGACATGTCGCCGAGCGAGCCCTGGATCATGGCGGCGTAGCCCTCGATGGGGCTCTTGCCGAGGCACGCGATGATGATGGCGCCGACGATGAGGGCGAGCAGCATCGAGACGATCGGGGTGAGCACCATGAGACGGCGCTCGCGGCGCTGCTCGGAGTACATCCCGCCGCGCCAACGGGCCTTCGAGTCCTTCTGCTGCTGGTCGAGGGCGGACTGGTTCTTGTTTTCTGCCATGTGTTATCCCTCCTACTTTCCGGCCATGGCCAGCGAGATCTCCTTGATGGGAGGGTTCGCGCCGGGGTAGGTGCCCATGATCTGGCCCTCGAAGAGGACGGTGATGCGGTCGGAGAGCTTCAGGACCTCGTCGAAGTCGGCCGAGATGAGAAGCACTGCGCAACCGGCGTCGCGCTGGGCGATGATCTGGTCGTGGATGAACTCGGTCGCGCCGATGTCCAGGCCGCGCGTCGGGTAAACGGCGACGAGGAGCTTGGGGTGGGCGTCGAGCTCGCGGGCGAGAATGACCTTCTGCTGGTTGCCGCCGGAAAGCGAGCGGGCTGTCTGGTTGACGGAGGTGCAGCGGATGTCGTTCTCGTCGCGCAGGCGCTCGGCGTACTCGCGGATGGCGTCGAGCTTGAGCCAGGCGCCGTGGCCGGCGGAGAAGCGGCTGCTATTGGTCTGCTTCAGGACGAGGTTCTCGGCGATGGACATGTCGCCCACGAGGCCCATCTTGTTGCGGTCCTCGGGGATGTTGCCCATGCCCTGTTCGATGAAGTTCGAGGGACTGTAGAGGGCGATCTTGTTGCCGTCGGGGCCGATGACCTCTCCGCCCTCGGGCTTGATGAGGCCGGTGACCAGGGCCGCCAGCTCGGACTGGCCGTTGCCGTCGATGCCCGCGACGCCCAGGATCTCGCCCCTGTGGATGGCGAGGCTCACGTCGCTGAGGCCTCCGTGCTTGACGCCCGGACGGTAAGAGACGCCCTTGAGCTCGAAGCCGACCTCGGGGGCGTCCTCGACCTTCTCGTAGGTGCTCTCAGTGAACTTCTGGCCGATCATGAGGTCGGCGAGCTCCTGCTCGGTCGTGTCGGCGACCTTGACGGTCTCGACAGCGCGACCGCGACGCAGGACGGTAACGTAATCGGAGATGCGCATGACCTCGCGCATCTTGTGCGAGATGAAGATGATCGACTTGCCCTCGTCGGTGAGCGACGTCATGATGTCGAACAGGCCCTCGACCTCGAGGTCCGTGAGGACGGCGGTCGGCTCGTCAAGGATGACCAGGTCGGCGCCGCGGAAGAGCACCTTCATGATCTCGACGCGCTGCTGCATGCCGATGGACATGTCGCCGACCTTCTCGTCGAGGTCGATCTCCATGCCGTAGCGCTCCATGAGCTCCTCGACCGTCTTGCGGTCGTCGGCGACCTGGAGCAAGGGCGAGCTGTGGCGCTTGTCGCCCAGAATGATGTTCTCGAGTCCGGTCATGTCCTCGATGAGCATGAAGTGCTGGTGCACCATGCCGATGCCGTTCTCGACGGCGATGCCGGGGCTGGTGATCTGCACCTCCTTGCCATGCATAAAAATCTTGCCCTCGGTCGGCTGGTAAAGACCGATGAGAACATTCATGAGCGTGGACTTGCCCGCGCCGTTCTCGCCGAGCAGCGTGTGGACCTCGCCTTCCCCTACGGTAAGGTTCACGTCTTGGTTGGCGTAGAACGAGCCGAAGCGCTTGCTGACGTTCTCCATCCTCAGCAGTTCTGCCACGTCATCCTCCTCTCCTGATAGGTCGTGCGGCGACCCGATTTGGGGCGACGCGCATACGCTAAGCGGTATAAAACAATAGCCGTCGAACGTGACACGAAGATTTCCAGTTCACAGCCGTTTAACGCCTGTTTGTTAAGCCAAAGTTGCAGGGTGTCTTACAAACTTTTTGGTTCAGCCGGTAAAGCGGGTGTAAAGTGACTCGTGTTGCTTATCCGACAGCTAAAACGTTCTTATTTTATGCGAGCGCGTCATACGTCCGCAAGGTGGGGACATATTTTTGGCGAGAAGGTCCCGCAGGTCGTTGTAGCCAGCGATGCGCAACGCGTCGCGGCGGGCGCCCATTGCGAAAACATCGCAGCCGCTGGGCCAGCCAAGGCACGTTTCGCAAAGAAACAGCGCCCGCTGGGTCAGTCAAGGCGGTCATTGCGAAAACATCGCGCCTGTTGGGACCAAAGCAGCCCAGCGGGCACGTTAATTTCGCACGGCATTCCAACGGGCGCTAAATTTTCGCGCCGCAGCCCAACATAGAACTTTCGCAGATAAACCCGCCCGCTGGGGCGACCGAGACGATCGTTGCAAAAACATCGCACCCGCTGGGCCAGCCAAGGCACGTTTCGCAAAGAAACCGCTTCCGCTGGGACCAACGCAGCCCAGCGGGTGCGTTATTTTCGCGGCGCAGCCCAACGGGTGCGTAATTTTCGCGGCGCAGCCCAACGGGCACGGGAGTTTCGCGCACATCCCAGCCGGCGCTCTCGTTTCGCGACGTCAAAGGGGCCGACGACTCATGCTCCATAAGCCCCAGCACCCCGTCTGCATGACGCGGGTGCCGGGCGTTGAGTTGCGGTCGTCGCCCCCAAAGCTTCTTGCCCGCAAGGCGACGGACCGATTTTCAACAATCGGGGCGACGCGACCGGACACCCATTCTTGCCGAGCCTCCCCAGCGAGCGGCTTCGATGCGATTGCCTTGCCGTTCGGAGCCCCATCGGCACCGCTCACGAATTAGTTCGCGTCCAATTCTTTTCCAACCATCAGAAGCCTTAAAACGCGCAAGGGCCTCGACCTTGGATTTGTTGATAACACCGGACGGCTAGGCCTCTCCACGGTAAGAATTCCGCAAGATGGCCCCGCTACGATTCGCACATGGACATCGTGCTCTCACATACCACCGCGCTCGAGGCGTACCGCACGGGCGCAGCCACGGTCCCGTGCCATAGCGCGCTTCCGGACAAAGCGCCTGGAACAGCCGAGCTTCTCGCATGGAGAAACAGCTCGGAACCAGGCCGCGCGCTCACCGTGCCGCTCGCCCTGCTCGTCGGAAAGACCAACGGTCACAAAGAGACCCCTGTGTGCCGCACCCGTTATTCCGCTCCCCTGCCGGACGGCTCGCTCGCGCGCCTCGAGGATGGTGTGCGGATAGTCTCGCCGGAGCTCCTTCTCGTGCAGATATCGCGCATCGCCACCCAGGTCGAGCTCTCGATGCTCGTCTGCGAGCTCTGCGGCACCTACGCAATCAGTCCCGAGGCCCCGCTCGGGATGATTCAGCGCAAGCGGCCCCTCACCTCAATCGCGAGGATCCTCGCTTACATCGAGCAGCTGGGGGCCGTGCCCGGCGTGAGGAGCCTGCGAGCCGCCGTCGCCCTTTCCTTCGACGGCTCAGGGTCGCCGATGGAGAGCAGGCTCGCGGCGCGCGTTTCTTGGCCCAGGTCGAAAGGCGGTTACAACGTGCCGATCGTCTCGATGAACGAGGGACTCGAGGTCGCGCGCATCTCCCGGAACCTGCGCCGCGCAAGGGTGAGGAAGCCCGACCTGCTCTTCTCGTTGCCCCAAGGCGAGACTCCCGGGATCTGCCTCGATTACCACGGCGACGTGCACCATAACGGGACGCGCCCCGAGCAAGACGCCGCGCGCATGAACGAGCTGCTCGCGTTCGGGCTTCGGCCCTACACGCTCTGGCGCGAGCAATACCGGGGGACGGCATATCTCGATGGCCTCGTCGACGGGGTTCTCCGGCGTGATCTGGGCCTTCCGCGGCCGCGGGCATCCAAGGCCAGGGCGGCCCTCGAGCTCTCGAGAAGAGAGGCGCTTCTTGCCGAGCTGGACGCCGCCGACGGGGTGAGCTGGGGGACATCGGACGGGGGAACGGAGGTTCTTCGCGCCCGTGAGCTCGTCGACGAGGCCAAAAGCCGCCTCTAGCCAGTTGGTTCACGGGAGAGAGCCGGGCAGGAGGCGCCCGCAGGATATCGCCACGGCGTTTGATGAGGCCGCGAAATATCGAAGCCCGCTGGGCCGAGGACAGGGTTCCTGCGAAGATAACGCGCCCGTTGGGCCAGGGACAGGGCTCCCGCGAAGAATCCGCGCCCGCTGGGCCCAGCGCTGCCCCAGCGGGCGAGTTATCTTCGCGCGGCACCCCAGCGGGCGCGTTATTTTTGCTCGGCATCCCAGCGGGCACGCAATCTTCGCGGCGCGGCCCAACGGGCGCGTTATCTTCGCGGCGCGGCCCAGCGGATGCGATATTTTCGCGGCGCGGCCCACTGGGCGCGTTATTTTCGCGGCGCGGCCCAGCCAACGCGTAGTTTTCGCGCCCCGCCCCAAGCGACGGCGCCCCGACGCCGACCGCCTAGTCGCGGTGGGCGCGATGGCTGTAGTAGGTGTCCGCGAGCGGAAGGCTCGGCCGCAGCTTACCGTCGAGGGCGTAGTAGGCGTTGGCCACGGCGGGGGCTGCCGGGATGGTGGCGATCTCGCCGATGCCCTTGCCGCCGTAGGCCACGGGCAGCTGCTCGTCTTTCTCCACGTAGATGGCGTGAATCTGCGGAATCTCGTCGGCGCGGAAGAGCCCGAGCGTGCCGTACTTGGCCGTGGGCACGCAGTCCTTGAGCGGGTAGTCCTCGGTGAGCGCGTAGCCCATGCCCATGAGCACGCCGCCCTCGATCTGGCCCTGGATGGCGATCGGGTTGATCACGCGGCCGGAGTCGTGCGCCGCGTAGAACTCCGAGGCGCGCCCCTCCTCGTCGAGGATGCACACGTGGGCCGCGAAGCCGTAGCAGATGTGGCTCTTGGCGTTCGGCACGTCGGCGCCCAGCTTGTCGGTCTGCTCGAAGTACTCGTAGAAGAACTCGCGGCCCTCGAGCTTGGCCAGGCAGGCCACGGGGTCGGCCGGCACGCGGGCGTGGCCGGGGATAAGCTCCTCGGCGCTCACCGTGTACTCGCGCCCGTCCTCGAAGCGGAACGTCTTGCCGTCGCCGCCCGCGCGGACCTGGCCCATCGGCACCTCTTCCCCGCGCTCGACGGCGAGCATGGCGTCGCGCAAGAGGAACGCCGCGCCGCGCACGGCCTCGCCGGTGACGACGGTCTGACGCGAGCCGGAGGTGGTGCCGGAGTCGGGGGCGTTCTCGGTCGAGCACTCGCCGTTGGCGATGCAGCGCTTGGGCAGCCCGCACGCCTCGGCGATGTCCTGGGTGAAGACGGTGTTGCACCCCTGGCCGATGTCCGAGGTGGCGGCATAGGCCACGGCCACGCCGTTCTCGACGCGGATGTTGCAGCGACCCTTGTCGGGCAGGCCCACGCCCGTGCCCGCGTTCTTCATGGAGCACGCCAGCCCCGCGCGCCCCTGGTTCTCGTAGTAGACGTCCTTCACGGCCTCGAGGCACTCCTTGAGGGCCGTCGAGCAATCGGCGATCTGGCCGTTGGGCAGCGGCTCGCCCGGCTCGATGGCGTTGATGTAGCGGATGCGCCACGGGTCGATGCCGGCCTTCTTGGCGAGGACATCGATGAGCGACTCGAGCGCGAACTCCGACTGGCACACGCCGAAGCCGCGGAAGGCACCGGCCGGCGGGTTGTTCGTGTAATAGCCGAAGCCGCGGATGTCGGTGTTCTGGTAGGTGTAGGGGCCGACGGAGTGCGTGCAGGCGCGCTCCAGGACGGGGCCGCAGAGGCTCGCGTAGGCTCCCGTGTCGAAGTTGATCTCGCAGTCCAGGCCGGTGAAACGGCCCTCCTCGTCGCAACCCAGCGTGAAGGTGCCGCGCATGTAGTGGCGCTTGGGGTGGAATGCGAGCGACTCCGCGCGCGTGAGGAAGCACTTGACGGGAACGCCCAGCTTGTAGGCCGCGAGCGCCGCCAGGTGCTGGACGCTCACGTCCTCCTTGCCGCCGAAGCCGCCGCCCACGAGCATGGTCTGCACGACCACGCGCTCGGGCTCCGCGTCCCAGCCGAACATGTGCGCGCACTCCTTGCGCGTGTCGTAGGCGCCCTGGTCGGTTGACCAGATCTTGACGCCGTTCTTGTACGGGGCCGCCACGCAGCACTCAGGCTCGAGGAAGGCATGCTCGGTGAAGGGCGTGGTGAAGGTCTCGGTCGCGGTGAAGGCCGAGGCCGCGAGCGCCGCAGCTGCATCGCCGCGGTGCACGTGGCGCTGCTGGCAGATGTTGTTCTCCAGCACCACGTGGTTGCCGAAGGCGTTGAAGCTCTCGTGGATGAGAGGGGCGCCCGGGGCCATGGCCTCGTCGATGTTGCGGACGCACTCGAGCTCCTCATACGTCACCTTGACGAGCTTCTTCGCCTTCTCGAGGGTCTTGCGGTCGCGGGCGACCACGAGTGCGAGCGCGTCGCCCACGCAGCGGGTCACGTCGCCCTCGGCGATCATGACGTCCCAGTCCTGGATGAGGTGGCCCACCTGGTTCACGGGCACGTCGGCGGCGGTGAGGACCCCAAGCACGCCGGGCAGCACCCGGGCCTTCTCGGCGTCGATCGAGCGCACGCGGGCGCGCGG
>CAVDQW010000060.1:0-2229 GCA_963610995.1 bacterium
TTCTACGTGCATGCGTAGAGGAGCAGAGATTTCGTTATCGAATCATGAAGCCGACGAGCCGAAGCCATGTGAGGTGTGCGCGTAGTGACTGTCACCAAATGCAGACAACGCCGCAGGTGGCGAGGTGGTCGGACGTCAGTGACCGTCCGTCAGCCCTCGAAGCCGGCGTCGTCGATGCGGCCGGAACCGTCGGCGGCCGCGGTGGCGAGCGCGTCGCAGCGCTCATTCTCGGCGTGGCCCGCGTGGCCCTTGACCCAATGCCAGCGCACGTCGTGCGGCTCGCAGGCGGCGATGAGCCGGCGCCAGAGATCGACGTTCTTCACCGGCTGCTTATTCGCCGTCTTCCAGCCACGCTTGACCCAGCCCGCGATCCAGTGCTGCTTGAAGGCGTTGCATACGTACTGGGAGTCGGTCTGGAAGTCTACGACGCAGGGGCGCTTCAGGGCCTCGAGCGCGACGATGGCGCCCATGAGCTCCATGCGGTTGTTCGTCGTGCGCTTGTATCCGCATGAGAACTCGCGCTCGTGAACGCCGCCGGTCGGGTCGGTGTAGCGCAGGATGGCGCCGTAGCCGCCGGGGCCGGGGTTTCCGCGAGAGGAACCGTCCGACCAGGCCTCGACGTGCATGATCGCCCCGTCCCCGGCATTGCGCGCCGGCGCCTCGGAGACCTTGTCGCCGGCGCTCGCCGCGAAGTCGTTCCAGCCAGCCACTACTTTGCCTCCGCCCAGTTGGAGCCGAAGCTCACCTCGGCGATGAGCGGGACCTTGAGCTCCGCCACGCCCTCCATGGTCTCGCGCACAAGCGTGCTCGCGGCCTCGATCTCGTCGCGCGGCACCTCGAGGTCCAGCTCGTCGTGGATCTGCAGCACGAGGCGGCTCCTCAGCCCCTGCTCGCGCAGGCGCGCGGCCACGCGGATCATGGCGACCTTGATGATGTCGGCGGCCGATCCCTGCATGGGGTGGTTCATCGCCGTGCGCTCGCCGAAGGCGATGAGCTGCTTGTTGTGCTGCTGGAACTCGCGGATGTGGCGCTTGCGGCCGTACATGGTGACGGCGTAGCCGCAATCGTGCGCGCGGCGGACCGACTCGTCGAGGTAGGCGCGCACGCCGGGGTACGCGTCGAAGTAGCGGTCAATCATCTCCTGCGCCTCTTTGCGGCCGATCTTGAGCGAGCTCGCGAGGCCGAAGGCCTGCTGGCCGTAGACGATGCCGAAGTTGACGGCCTTCGCGCGGCTGCGCAGCTGCGGCGTCACCTCGTCAAGTCCCACGCCGAATACACGCGCCGCGGTGGCCGCGTGGAAGTCCGCGCCAGAGTTAAAGGCGGCCACCAGGTGCTCGTCTCCCGAGAGGTGCGCCAGCAGGCGCAGCTCGATCTGGCTGTAGTCGCAGGCGAGAAACACGCTGTCCTCCCCCACCGTGAAGGCCTGGCGCACGCGGTGGCCCAGCTCGGAGCGGGTGGGGATGTTCTGCAGGTTGGGATCGGAGCTCGAGAGGCGCCCCGTCGCGGCCACGGTCTGGTTGAGGGTGGTGTGGATGCGGCCGTCCTCGCGGACGTCGCCGGGCAAGGCGTCGAGGTAGGTGGAGCGGATCTTGGCGCGCTCGCGGTAGTCCAGCACGTCGGCGACGATTCTGTGGTCGCGGGCGAGATCGGCCAGGACCTTTGCGTTGGTGGAATAGAAGCCGCGCTTGGTCTTCTTGAGGCCGGCGGTCGGAAGCCCCAGCACATCGAAGAGCACGTGCGAGAGCTGCTGCGGGGAGTCGAGGTTGAAGTCCTCCCCCGCCTCGGCGCGGATGCTCGCCACCATGCGGTCGATCTCGGCGCCCAACTCGGCGGACTGCTCGCGCAGGACCGAGACGTCGACGCCGAGGCCCTCGCGCTCCATCTGCGCGAGGACCGGGAGCAGCGGCATCTCGATTTTGTCGAAGAGCTCGGAAGCTCCGTCGGCGTCGAGCCTCTCGCGAAGGGCGGGCACGAGCAGGCGCGCGGCCACGGCGGCGAGCGCGGGCGCGGGCACCTCATCGGTGGGCTCGGGCAGCTCGGCGCCCAGGTACCGGCCGGCGAGCTCGGCCGCCGCATAGGAGCCCTTGTCGGACTCGAGAAGGTAAGCGGCCACGCCCACGTCGAAAATGCGCGCGGGGTCGATGGAGGCCGGCGCGAGCTTCTCTTCCTTGGCCGAGTCGGCGGGCGAGAGCTCGTGGATGAGCGCCTTGACGTCGTCGGAGGCGACGC
>CAVDQW010000061.1:0-14034 GCA_963610995.1 bacterium
ACGTCGTGCTCGCCGTCCCAGGCGCAGGTGAGACCGCGCGCCTCGAGGGCGGGCGCGCCAGCCGCCGACGCGCCGGCGGTCGCTGCGCCAACAGCCGCCACGTCACCTGCAGACGGCTCCGCAGGCGTCGTCACGCCACCGGCATTCAGCGCACCGCCCGCCGCGGAAACGCCCGCTGCCGCGTCAAAGGCCGCGCGGCCCCCCGCCATGTCCTTCTCGGCAGCCATGCGTTATGCCAGGTAGGACGTGTCGTAGCCTGCGTTGACGTCGAGCTTGTTCTCCACCAGCGAGTTGTCGTTCAGCCACTGGAAGTACTTGCTCCAACGGGTGGGATCGATGACGCCCCAGCTCTCGGCCTCGGAGGTGTACTCGCCGGCGAGGAACTTGGCGGACGCCTCCACGAGCTCGGAGTCCAGCTCCGGCACCTCCTGACAGAGGATCTTCGCGGCCTCGTCGGGCTGGCTCACCGCGAACTCGTAGCCCTTCTTGGCGGCGCGCAGGAAGGCCTTCACCACGTCGGGATTGGCCTTGGCGTAGTCGACGTTGGCAGCCAGAACCGGCGTGTAGAAGTCGAAGACGTCGTCCATGGCGCGGAAGTCGAAGTAGTTGACGTCGTAGCCCTGGATCTTTGCGTTCTGGACCGCCCAGCCCTCGTAGACCCACACGCAGTCGAACATGTTGGCCTTGAGGCCGCTGACCTCGTCGTCCACGGAGTACGGCACCATACTGAGCTTTGAGAAGTCGCCGCCGTCGGACTCCATGATCTGCTTGATGGTGGCCTGCTCGACGGCCATGTCCCAGGTGGTGTAGACGTGATTCTCCATCTGCTTGGCGCGCGTGATGCCGTCGGCGGCGCGGCTCATGATGCCGGAGGTGTTGTGCTGGATCACGGCGGCGATGGCGGTGAGACCGGTGTTGCCGGAGTCGTAGGCTGCGGCGATGTAGTCCTGGTAGCTCACGCCGAACTGCGCCTGGCCGGTGCCGATGGCGCCCTCGGCCGTGCCGTCGGCGGGCTGGACGATGGTCACGTCCAGGCCCTCCTCGCCGAAGTAGCCCTTGTTCTTGGCCACGTAGATGCCGGTGTGGTTGGTGTTGGGGGTGTAGTCCAGGCAGAAGGTGAGGGCGGTCTCGTCGCTGGACGAGCCGGAAGCGGACGAAGAGCCGCTGTTGGAGTTGCAGCCGGCGAGCACGAGGGTGGCGGCAGCGGCGGCGGAGCCGGCAACGAACGCGCGGCGAGACATGCCGGCGCGGGCCAGGAGCTGGGTAAAGTTCTTCTTCATTAGGAGTCCTTCCTCTCTGCCCTCTTCCAGGGCATGCAGATGCGCTCGAGCAAATCGACGCCCTTCATGAGGACGAGCGAGAGCGCGGAGGTGATGATGATGACCGCGAACATGCGGTCGTACTCGAAGTTCTTGCGGACGCGCGTCATGTAGACGCCCAGGCCGGTGAAGCCGCCGAGCCACTCGGAGATCACGGCGCCCACGATGGCATAGGTGGCGCTGATGCGCAGGCCGCTGAAGAACTGGTCGGCCGCGGCCGGCAGCTTGGCGTAGCGGAAGATCTGCCACTCAGAGGCGTTCATCGTGCGCAGGAGGTCGATCTGGTCGGGGTCCACCGACCTGAATCCGCCGGCCAGGGCCACCGTGATCGGAAAGAACGTGGTCAGCACGACGAGAAGCACCTTGGGGAGAAGGCCGTAGCCGAACCACAGCACCAGAAGCGGCGCGATGGCCACGGTGGGGATGGTCTGGCTCACCGTGAGCAGCGGGTCGAAGGCCAGGTAGAAGGTCTCGAACTTGTCCATGAGCACGGCGAACGCGAAACCCACGGCCACGCCGATGGCAAGGCCGATGGCGGCCTCGGCGAGCGTGGTCCAAAGGTGGCTCATAAGCAGCGGGAAGTCCTTGACCAGGGCCTGGACCACCTCGACCGGGCTTGGCAGCATGAAGTTGGGCACGAGCCCCGCCATGCAGACGGCCTGCCAGACGGCGAGAAGCCCCACGACCGCGAGCAACGGCGCCACGACCTTCTTTGACGGCATGCGCATGGGCGCGACCTAGGCCACGGCCGCGGAGTTCTTGGCGAACTCCGGGTCGCCCGGGTGATACTTGCCGATCTTGTGGTCGGTGGACATGACGTCGCCCTCGGGCTTGAAGTTGATCTTTGCGTAGGTCATGACGTGCTTGCAACCATGCTCGGCGCCAACGAGCTGGCAGTTCTTGAGGATCTCCATGCACTGCTCGTAGTCGCCCTCGATGGCCGTCTCAAAGGGCCCGACGAAGTAGTCGATGCCCGTGGAGTCGATGTAGGCGATCACGGCGTCGACGGCGTCGCAGGTGGCGTCGTCGTCTGCCGCGTCCATGGGCAGATACTGGATGGCGATTGAACAATTCATACGCTCGCTCCTTCCCGCGCGGTAGCTGTCCGCGCATTTGGCGGGCACCAAAAAGGGCACCCACGACGTTTCGTAGGTGCCCCAAGCGAGCGAAGCTTATGGTTCCTACGCCGGCATTACCCGGATCAGGTAGACGGTCAGGGCCGCGATGGGCCCAATCTCAGCCGGCGTGCGCCAGCCCCCGTTTGCGTGTGTCAGTGTAGCACGGCTGCGCAAAAATAGCGCCGGGGCGCGGGAAGGCCCCGTGCCCCGGCGTGTTTTCTCGGCAGACGGCGAGCGCCGTTGGGACGTCGCCGTAGCGGCGCGGCGAGCAAGCCCGGGGCAAGCCCGCGCACGACCAAACAACGACACGAACCTGGCCCCGAGGCCTAGAACGGCTCGATGGTGAAGCTGCGCTCCACGGTCTGGCCGGGCTCCGCCACGATGCAGCCGCGCTTGTGCTCGAGGACGTCGTCCTCGTCGGAGCAGGTGGAGAGACCGCCCCAGGGCTCGAGCGCCACGAAGTCGCCGGTCGGCTTGCTCCACACGATGAGGTACGGGAAGTCGGCGAACTCGATGCGGACGCCGTGGCCGGCCTTGCCCACGAGCTCGACCTTGCGGCTCCGGAGCTCGTCGTAGATGGTCTCGGCGAAGTCGAAGAGCCCATGGGTCAGCGGCAGCTCGAGGCCTTCGCCCTGCGGCGCGGCGCCGCGGTGCTCGACGTCGATGAGGCCCGTGGAGGGAACGGCGGTGCAGACATCGCCCTCGGGCTTCTCGAAGCGGACCAGGTAGTCGTCGTAGGACTCGCCCTCGTCGATGGGGCAGCGGAAAGCGGGGTGACCGCCGATGAAGAAGGGCATGGGCTCGTCGCCCTTGTTCGTCACGGCGTAGGTCACGCGAAGCTTCGAGCCCTCGAGGGCGTAGCGGGCCTCGAGCGCGAAGTCGAACGGGTACTGGGAGAGCGTCTCGTCGTTTGCGATGAGGCGCATGACGGCGGAGGCGTCCTCGGCGGAGGCGACCTCGAACTCGGAGGACTTGGCGAGGCCGTGGCGGGCGAGCTCGACCTTCTTGCCGGACTCGGTCACGGCCTGGCCGTCGCGCAGGCCGCCGCAGACGGGGAAGCAGATCGGCGCCTGACCGGTCCACACGGCCGGGTCCGGCTGCCAGAGGTACTCGCGGCCGCCGGCCTGGATGGAGGTGAGGCTGCCGCCATCCGTCGTGACGGTGACGCTGAGCACTTCGTTGGATATCGTGGTCTTCATCGAGGGTCCTTTCGGAATGTTTGGGCAGGCAGCCCTTTAGGTGAACGTTCCCCTTCATTCTACGCTTGGCGCTTCCCGGCAACCCCGGCGGAGAAACGCGAAATCGATGTGTGTCCCGTTCGGCCGGGTAAGCGGCGACGTTAAAGTCCCGCCATCGAGACCAAAAATTCGATAAGTGAACATCTTAATTCGAGGTGTGCAGGCATCAAGGCGATGGGCCCGAACGTTTCCGCAGGTGAATGCATCGCTAGCTTGGCATCTACTCGACCAAAGCAAATTAAGATGTTCACTTATCGCTTTTTGGATCTAAGCACGCTCAATACGTCCTCCTGAACCTACGATGTAAGCCTGGGCTAACTTGAAAGAAGGGCAAGCATGCGCTTCCAAACACTCGGCAACAAGAATAACCCGACCATCCTGTTCTTCCACGCGATGGGCGTCACGGGCGCGAGCTCGGAACGCGTCGCCGCACACCTGCAGGACCACTACTTCTGCATCATGCCAACCTCAACGGTCTACTGCGAGGGCCAAACCTACATAAGCAAGCAAGACGAGCTCGCGCAAGTGGAGAAATACCTGGCAGACGCCGGAATCGACCGCTTGGAGCTCGTGGTGGCGTCCTCGCTCGGCGCCGACCTCGCGACGACGTTTCTGGCCACAACCGCGCTCCCAATAGGCCACGTGTTCTTTGACGGCGGGCAGTTCGCACAGATCGCGCCTGGCACGCGCCGCATCATGACGCCAATCCTCTGGCTCGCCATCAAGAGCCTGTGGTGGTCGCGCGGGGGCACGCTCAGACACATCATGTGGTGCGACGACGATCGCGTCAAGCCGTACTTCATCGATGCCGGCCGCGCGCTCACCCACGCCAACCTGCGCCGCCAGCTCTCGGACAGCCTGGTCGACGAGCCTCTCTGCTACCTGCCCGAGGACCTCCAGCGACACACCTTCTGGGAGTTCGGCAACAAGGAGGACCACTTCAAGTACCGTGACGCCGTCATGGCCCGCTACCCGAACGGCAACTTCCCCGTCTTCGACGGCAACGACCACATGCAGTACCAGATACAGGACCCGCGGGGCTTCGCGCGGATGCTCGACACGGTGATTCGCGAGAACACGCTCCCCGATCTGCCGTTTCTTCGTTAGCGGGCTGCAATGACCTGCAAAAGGGACTGTCCCTTTTGCAGGTTAGAGCGCGTGCTTTGGGCAGGACTTGACGCACTCCATGCAGAGGATGCACTCGGTGGCGTTCTTGCGCGCGGACGAGTTGTCGGAAGGGTCGACGTCCATCGGGCAGACCCGGCGGCATTTGCCGCAGCCGACGCACTTCTCGGTGTCGCAGCGCACGCGAATCAGGGAGCGGCGGCTCATCGGCTTGAGGAACACCGTGACGGGGCAGACGTATTTGCAGAACGCGCGATTGTCCTTAAACGCAAAGGCCAAAGCAATGCCGACCAGGTAGTAGGCCACGTTCCCTGCGATGAACGCCCAAAACATGATGCGTTCGATGTTGCCGACGCGCGCGAGGAAAAGCGCCGAGACGAACACGAGCGACGCCGCAAAGGTCACGTAACGGATCCACCCCAGCGGACGGCGCGGGGCTTGCGGAACCTTGTACGGCAAGAAGTCCAGGACCATAGCCGTCCAGCACGCGTATCCGCACCAGCCGCGGCCGAAGACAAGAGGCCCGAAGATCTTCGCCACGGCGTAGTGGATGGTCGCCGCCTCGAAGGTCCCGGTAAAGAGGTAGTACCAGAAGCCCTCGATCTGCATGTTCTCTTGGCAAATGAACCCCAGGTAAACGAGCATATACAGACCGACGAGCAGCTGGACCACGCGGCGCGCGTGCGGGTTTTCGCGCTGCAGGAGGAAGAACCCGAGCGCGATCGACGCGCCGATGTAGCTGAAGTTGAAGAGATAGAACAGGTTGTCCTTCGCGAGCCACAGCGCGACGGCGATGGCCTCGAACAGGGCGAGGATTATGAGCGGCAAAGCGCGGTTCTTCACGGTGCGTCCTTTCAAAAACTGCAGCCGTCTCGCATGCGGATTCGCAAAAGCCCAGTTGAGTCGTGCCCCATAGGCCTGGTGGCGGCAGTTTTCTCAGACCCGCAAGGACAGAAGCGAGAAGACGCGGCGGGCAGCGAGCGCGTAGAGCTCCTCGGCGCGGGCCAGCGCCTCCTCGAGCGACATGGGCTCGATCTGCGTCGGTACCATAGCCGAAAGACCGAACAGCACGCCGCCCGCAGCATCCATGCCGCCCACGATGGCGACGCACGGCACGTCGGCCGCCGCGCACGCCATGGCGACGCCGGAGACCACCTTGCCGTGGGCCGTCTGAGCGTCGGCATGGCCCTCCCCCGTCACGCAGACGCTCGCGCCGTCGAGCGCCTCATGAAGGCCGACGAGCCGCATGACCAAATCGACGCCGCGCTCCATGCGCGCGCCGAGAAACGCCTGGCAAGCGGCTCCAAGGCCTCCCGCAGCGCCCGCGCCCGGCGTCTCGGCGTCGAAGCCGAGCGTCTGGGAAAGGACGCGCGCGTAGTTGGTCATCCCCGCCTCGAGCTCCTCCAGGGCCGCGGCGTCGGCGCCCTTCTGCGGGCCAAAGGTCCGCGTGGCGCCGTCGGGACCCAGCAGCGAATTGTCCACATCGCACATGGCGATGAAAGGAACATCCGCCAGGCGCGGGTCCAGGCCGCCCAAATCGATTGCGCAAACGCGCCGCAGGTCGGCGCCCGTGCCCTCGAGCTCGGCGCCGTTCTCGTCGAGGAACCGCGCGCCGAGGGCGCGCACCAGCCCCATGCCGCCGTCGTTGGTGGCCAGGCCGCCGAGGGCAACGATCACCTCGCGCGCGCCGGCGTCGAGCGCCGCGCGGATAAGCTCGCCGGCGCCGTACGTGGTCGCACGCAGCGGGTCGCGCTCGTCCGCCGCGAGCAGCGGCAGACCCGATGCCGCGGCCGTCTCCACGACCGCGCGGCCATCGGACAAAAGGCCGAACTCAGCCTCAACGGGCCGCCCCAGGGCGTCGTGGACGCGAACGCGCCGCAGCTCACCGCCACGGGCGGCCACCAGCGCGGCCGTCGTGCCCTCGCCGCCGTCGGCCATAGGGACGGCGACGCACTCGCAATAGGGAAACACCTCGCGGGCAGCCTCCGTCAACAGACGGGCGGTGTCCTGCGAGCTCAGCGTCCCCTTGAACGAGTCCGACGCGAAGACGAATTTTGGAGAGCGATTGTCGGCCATAACGGCCCCCTTTTACGAATCAAGTGAGAAACCAGTGCTGTGCTACTCTCAACCCTACCGTTCAAAGCGCACCAAATCCGCACCTCTCGACGAAAGGGAGCAGATGGGCCTCTTCAGCAGCCCCCAGGGCGATCCCTGGAAGATGGACCTGTACGTCTACAAGCCCAAGGGCGCCAAAGACGCGCAATCCGCCTCGAAGCCCAGCAAGAAGCAGCTCAAGCAGCAGCAAAAGGCGTCGAAGAAGCGCGGCGGGCTCTTCGGGCGCTAGCCCAACGGGCAGCGGGCCCGTCCTTCCTCGCGGCCCATGTCAAACACGGCGGCGCGGCACCCGCTTCCCAACCCACCGCCTCGCCAAACTCAACGGGCATGCAACAAATCGGCGGTTCTGCGCGCTTCGTTACACGATTGATGTCCAATGACATCGCTGCCAACTGGGCAAACGTAGATCGGGCTCCCCGATGCGGCCGCCGAGAGGCCCGATTCGCCTCGAATCTCGCGTTCAAACCACGCAGAAACGCAAATTCGTTGTCGCCGAGGCGCCGATATCGGCCAAGCGCGGCCGAGCGCGACGACTTAACGTGCAGCCAGCCGCGCGATCGTCGACACGAGCAGCTCGATGTCGAGCGGCTTGGACACATACTCGTTCATGCCGGCCTCACGCGCGTGGATCTTGTCCTCGGCGCAGGCGCTCGGGAGCGTCGTGAGCGACGTCGATGTCCCAGCCCTCGAGCTTCACGATCTGGCCGAGGTCGCGCGCGAGGTCGACGATGTACACGTTGCAGTAGTCGGCGGTAAGAGCCGCGAGCATGTCTGAGCGGTCGACCATGATATACAGACCGTCCTTTACGAGGGGCGCATTATTGGTTCCATCATAACGCCCCGGCCGCACGGGCGGAGGCCGTATACTCGGATGGTCGGGTTAACGAGCATTTAAGACAAGGGGCACGAAGATGGGCGACGGGCAAGAGAAGCGCGAGAAGACGGATATGGCCGGCAAGGAGGGCTTCACGCTCTCGCTCGCTTTGGTCGACGCGCTGCCGGTCGTGTTCTTCGCGGCGGCGATGATCTCCTTCGGTACCCGCCTGAACAGCGGTTTGTTTATCGCCGGGGCCGTGCTCGCCGTGTGCGGCGGCGCGGGCAAGGTGACCTGGAAGCTCATGCTCGCCCTCGCGCGCAAGGACGTGCCGTGGCTGGCCAAGCAGATGCGCGTGACGATGCCCATCGGCTTCGTGCTTATCATCGCGGGGTGCGTGGCGAGCGGGCAGGCGTTCCTGGCGCTCTCCGCGGGGTTCGCCGAGCCGCCGAGCAGCGTGCTGATGACCGTTTTCTTCTTGTGCATGCTGGCGATGGCCTGGTTCGCGGGTCACATGGACCAGTCGGACGCGCACGCCAACTGGGTCGAGCAGCTCACCAACGCCACCGGCCAGGCCTGCCTGCTCGCGGCCGTGCTGCTCGCGTAACCTGCATTGGGGACAGTCCCCTTTGCAGGTCCTAGCGGCCCGACCTTCTTGACGCGCTTGACCTCGCACATCTTTGCGTCGGCGCGGCGCTTGACGTCCTCGATGTCGCTCGTCGCGGGGCCGAACGGAGCGAGCACGAGCTCCATGGCGGCGTGGACGGCGAGCGCCTTATAGGCGTAGACGAGGTGCTTATCGTGCATGTTCTGGCTGAAGACGGCCGCATAGAGAACGGCGATGGACGGCGAGAGGATGAACTCGAAGAGCTTGAGCACCACGATGGCGAAGCTTGCGGCGCCCCCGATGCCGTCGAGCATCTTGGCGCCCCACTCGAAGAGGCTGCCGGCGGCGACGCTCACGAAGATGGAGAGGAACAGGTCGCGCTTCTCTTTGGCAGGGTCACGTTGCCGAGCGTGGCCACGACCATGATGAAGCAGGCGAAGCAGCCGAGGATGATGACAGAGGTGTAGAACGAGGCGTTCATGACGGGCAGGTCCAATCACTCGACGTGATCAAGTGCCCCCATTCTAACACCGGGGCATCACGGGCTACGATTCCCTCGGGCGCCGTGGCGTGTAAGCGGAACGTAAAGACGCCGCGCGCGACCGGGGCTCGACAGTATTCGAGGCTCGGTCGGGCGCGGCGTGCGACGGTACGGACGCGGCGAGGCGACGCAACGAGCGGAGTGAAGCGGCGTGTTGAGGGCGGCGGCAAGCGACAAGCGCGTCGCGCGGCACGGCGCCGACGCGACGACCACAGCAGCGCGGGAGGCCACGCCGCGCGGAGACGCAGGGCAGCGGATGGCAGGACGCCCCCAGGCGGCGAGAAGCTACTTGCCCTGCACCATGGAGAGCGAGATCTTCTTGCGGTCGAGGTCGACCTTCTCCACCCAAACGCGCACCGTGTCGCCCACGCGCACGACGTCGCTCGGGTGCTTGACGAAGCGGTTGGCCATCTTGGAGATGTGCACGAGGCCGTCCTGGTGGACGCCCACGTCGACGAAGGCGCCGAAGTCCACGACGTTGCGGACGGTGCCCTTGAGCTCCATGCCGGGCTGCAGGTCCTCGATGGAGAGGGCCGCGCGGCTGAAGATCACCTCCGGGGCGTCGTCTCGCGGGTCGCGGCCGGGCTTCTTGAGCTCCGCCACGATGTCGATGAGGGTCAGCACGCCGCAGTCGAGCTCGCCGGCGAGGGCGGCCACGCTGCCCACGCGGCTCTCGATGTCGGGCACGCCGCCGCGCTCGAGCTCGGAGGCGGCGACGCCGGCGCGCTTCAAGACCTCCTTGGTCACGTCGTAGCTCTCGGGGTGGACGCTCGTGGCGTCGAGAGGGTTCTTGCCGCCGGTGATGCGCAGGAAGCCGGCCGCGTTGAGATAGGCCTTGGGTCCCAGCTGCGGCACCTTCTTGAGCTCGGTGCGGCTGGTAAAGGAGCCGTTCTCCTCGCGGTAGGTCACGATGTTTCTGGCCACCGTGGGCGTGATGCCGGAGACGTAGCCCAGAAGGCTCGCGCTTGCGGTGTTGACGTCCACGCCCACGCGGTTGACAACGTCTTCCACCACGTTGCCCAACGTGCGGGCCAGCTCGTTCTGGTCAAGGTCGTGCTGGTACTGGCCCACGCCGATGGACTGGGGCGGGATCTTGACGAGCTCGGCCAGCGGATCCTGCAGGCGGCGACCCAGGCTCATGGCACCGCGCGTGGAGACGTCCAGGTCCGGGTACTCCTGGCTTGCGAGCTCAGAGGCAGAGTAGACCGAGGCGCCCGCCTCGTTGACGATGGTATAGCGAAGCTCGGGCGCGCTCTCGGCGATAAACTCCGAGACCACCTCCTCGGTCTCTCGGCTGGCGGTGCCGTTGCCGATGACGATGGTGTTCACGGCGTCCTTCTTGACCAGGCGCGCGAACTCGCGCTTGGCGCCGGCGACGTCGTGGCGGGGCTTGGTGGGGTACACGATGCCATGGTCGAGCAGTTTGCCCGTCTCGTCGAGAACAGCCATCTTGCAGCCGTTGCGGTAGCCGGGATCGAGCGCCAGCACACGGGCGCCGCGCACCGGGCGGGCGGAGAGAAGCCCCTCGAGGTTCTTTGCGAAGACGTTGATGGCGTCGCTCTGGGCGCGCACGGTCAGGCGGGCGCGGGACTCGCGCTCGAGGGAGGGCGCCATGAGGCGCTTGTAGCCGTCTGCGATGGCGGCGTCGAAGACGGGCGCGAAGACGCCCTGGCGGCGGGGCCAGCGGGCGGCGAGACGGTCCGTGGCGGCCGCGCCGTCGACGCCCACGCGCACGCGCAGCTTGCCCTCGCGCTCGCCGCGGTCGATGGCCAGGATGCGGTGGTTGGGGATCTTGGCCATGGGCTCGGTGTAGTCGTAGTAGGGCTCGTAGGGGGTCTTCTCTGCGGCGTCGGTTGCCTCGACCTCGATGTTCGCCGTCGCCTGCGTGAAGGCGCGGATGTCGGCCACGTTCTCGGGGTCCTCGGCCACGACCTCGGCCACGATGTCCGAGGCGCCGGCAAGCGCGAGCTCCGGCGTGCCGAAGCCGGCGTCCTCGTTGACGTATTCCGCAGCGGCGTCGAGCGCGGAGCCCTTGGTGGACGCCTGCATGATGATCATGTTGGCCAGCGGCTCGAGCCCCGCCTCTCGTGCCTTCTGGGCGCGGGTCAGGCGCTTCTTGCGGTAGGGCTTGTAGAGGTCCTCCACGCGCTGGAGCTGCGTCGCCTCATTGATCTGCGCCTCGAGCTCGGGCGTGAGCTTGCCCTGGGCGTCGATGAGCAGGATAACGTCGTGCTTGCGCTGCTCGAGGTTGCGCAGGTATGCCAGGCGCTCGTCGAGGGCGCGCAGGGCCGCGTCGTCCATATTGCCCGTGGCCTCCTTGCGGTAGCGGGCGATGAACGGGATGGTGTTGCCCTCGTCGATGAGCTGGATAGCTGCCTCGACGTTTGCGGGCTTGAGCTTGAGCTCCTCTGCGAGCTGGGCGGTTATGTCCATGGGTCTCCTCACGTGACGCGGGCGGGGGGCAGCGTTATGCGGTGCCGGATCCATCGCGGGCGTCCTCGATTGCGAAAAGGCCCCTTAGGATACTCGCGGCGCCGCGGCGCGGCAACCCGGGGCGCGCGGTTCGGCGAAGTTGGGCGGCGGCATGAAGGAACGCCGCCCGAGTTCATGCCGGCCGGTTCTACCTGCTAGGCAATCGGCCCCGACCAGATCCAGCCGGCCGGCCGCGCAGTCCTTTGCGAAGAATTGACGGCGAGTTGGCCCGCCATCGGCCGCTCGCAAAGAAAGCCCTCCGAATTGTTGCGGCGGAGTCGGCCCGCAAAGAAATCGCCTCGAGTTGGTCAACCAGCGCGAGCCACGCAAAGAAAAGCGCTCGACTTGGTGTCGCCCCAGCGCCCCTTTGCAAAGAAAACCGTTCGACTTGGCGCTGCCAACGACCCCCTGCAAAGAAAACCACGCGAGTTGGTTTAGCGCGGGCCAAGTCGGCGCGGTTTCTTTGCAGGAGCGCCAAAGGAAGACCAACTCAAGCGGATTTCTTTGCGGCGCGACCAAGTCGAGCGGTTCTCTCTGCATCGGGCGCACCGAGGCACCAAGTCGGGTGGTTTTTCTCTGCGTGCAGGGTATGGCCGGCCAACCAACTCGAGCTTGCTTCTTCGCAATACGTCTTACATAGGCCGCCGAGACAGCTCCAAGCGACAATCAATCAAGGCGCTGAACTGCGATTTTTAATTGTTGTCCCCTGCGCGCACGAATATTGGGCCAAGGTCAACGGAGCCTAAGGAGCGCACATGAGCGACGCGTACGACTGCAACATCATCATCGACCTCGAGTTCACCTGCGTGTCCAAGCGGGTGCGAACGCTCGGCCTCGCCAACGAGATCATCGAGGTGGGCGCGGCCAAGCTCGGCCCCGACGGCCGCGAGCTCGGGCGCTTCTCCTGCCTGGTCAAGCCGTGGGAGACGGCGCACGTGACCGGCTCCGTGCACCGACTCACGGGCATCGGCGACGAGGACCTTGTGAGCGCCCGGCCGCTCGAGGTAGTGCTCGAGCAGCTCGTGGAATGGATCGGCGACGGACGCGCCCGTATGGTGACCTGGAGCGGCACCGACCAGTGGCAGCTCAAGACCGAATGCGCCGCCAAGGGCATCGATTGCTCCGCGCTCCCCCGCCGCTGGCTGGACATCCAGAAGCTCTACCCGCGCCTCATGGGCACCTGCGGCCGCGCGGTGCGCCTGGGCGAGGCGGCCGACTGGTGCGGCATCTCGCTCGACGATAACCACGCGCATCGCGGCCTCGACGACGCCCTGGTCACGGCCGAGATCTTCCGTATGATGGCCGCCGGCGAGTGCTCGGCGCAGCGCCAGGTCCTCGACGCGGGCATCCGCGGCGGTGAGCAAGACGGCTGCGCGAGCAGCATCGCCAGCCGCTGCGGCGGCGACCTCGCGGCCCTTCTCGCCAGTCTGCGCGCCGCCGAGGCCGCGGCGTAAACGATAAGACAGGGAGACGGCCCCTTCGTCCCCCTGTCTTACGCAAAGAATGCCTCCCGGCTTGGTCGAATCGGGACCAAGCCGGGAGGCATTCTTTGCGATGCGATAAGCTCGCGGCGTTCCTACAGCTCGACGAGCTCGCCGGTCTCGGCGGCCTGCTTGACGGCGTTGAGGCAGCGCAGGGTCTTCACGTTGTCGGCCGGGGTGACAACGGGCTCGACCTCGCGGCGGACGACCTTAACGAAGTGCTTGAGCTGCATCTTGTGCGGCAGCGCGGGATCCACGGCGGACACGTTCATTTGCAGCGGCTTGTGCCAACTGGAGGCGCCGTCGTAGCTCACCTGGTGCAGGCGCGGCAGCGAGAGCGCACCCTTGGTGCCGCCGATGAAGTACGCGTCGGCGTCGAAGGGGCGGTACTGCGGGTCCTCGCGCGCCGTTGCCTCCCAGTTCCAGGGGCTCGCGGTCGCGTCGGAAATGGTCATGGAAGCGAGGCTGCCGTCGGCGAAGCGAACGTTTACGACGGCGGAATCCTCGGTCTCGAAGCCGCGCGCCGCGCTCGACTGCATGCCCTGAACGGCCACGGGCTCGCCGAGCAGGTAGCGCAGCAGGTCAACGTCGTGCACGAGGTTGACGAGGATGGGACCCGCGCCCTTCTTGCGGCGCCACTCGACGTCGAAGTACTCGTCGTTCTTGTAGATCATGTAATGGAAGCTGGAAACGGTGAGCTTGCCCAGCTCGCCGGACTCGATGATCTGCTTGGCCTTGTTCACGAACGGGTTGTGGCGGCGGTGCTGGCCCACGAGCACGGGCACGCCGGCGGCCTCGGCCTCGGCGGCGAACGCCTCGGCGTCGGCGAGGTCGTTGGAGATGGGCTTCTCAACGAGCGGGACGATGCCGCGCTTAACGGCCTCGCGCGCCACGGAGAGGTGCAGGTCGTTGGGGGTGGCGATGATGACGGCCTCGGGCTTGACCTCGTCCATCATTGCGGCCGCGTCGGTATAGAACGGCACGCCGGCGGCATCGGCGGTGGCATGGGCGCCCTCGAAGGCGTCGGCGATGGCGACGAGCTCGGCCTCGGGCTCCTCGGTGACGAAACGGATGTGGTTGCGGCCCATGGCGCCGGCGCCGACGACGGCGATGCGGACGGGGGCCTGGCTCTGGTTCTCGGACATGGTTGCTCCTTTTACCTAGTAAGAAGTGCGGCCCCGCCGCCGAAGCGGGGGGGGTGGGG
>CAVDQW010000062.1:0-10745 GCA_963610995.1 bacterium
CGGTAGCGGTGGGCTCGGCTTCGGCCTCGTCGGCGGCGGCAACGTCGACAGGCTCGGGCTCATCGACGACGTCGACGGCGGCGTCGGCGCCGGCGAGCTCGGCGGCATCGGCGACTTCCTGAGCGGAAACCTCGGTGGCGACCACGGCCTCGACCTGGTCAGCCGTCTGATCGACTACCTCCTCAACCTGCGGCTCCGCATCCTGAGCGGACGCTTCGGCAGCAGCGACCGCCGCGCTCGCGGCGAGAGCCTCGCGCTCGAGGCGCTCCTTCTCCTCGAGGGCCGCCTTGGCCGCGGCCTCGCGGCGGGCGCGCTCCTCGGCTGCCCTGGCCGCCGCGTTCTCGCGATCCTGGACCCTGCGCGCGGCCTCCTTGATCTCCTTCTCCTGGCGCTTCTTCTCGGAGCGCGCGGCGGAGGTGGCGGTCCACGAGCCAAGGGCGCGCGTGAACTTGTTCTTCATGTCGCCGATGGGGTTGGCGGATGCGGCGTCGGCCGAGGCGGCGTCGGCGCCGTCCGAAGAGGCCGCGTTCGCCGGGCCGCCGTCGGCGAGCGACCACGCGGAGTTCTGCGGCCAAGCGCCGTTTGCGTACCCGGTCGCGCTGGTCGGCGCGGAGTTGGTGCCCGGGCGAGAGCTTCTCACCGGGCGGCTCGTGCGACGCTGCACGTAGGTCGAGCGGGGCGCCGGCGCCATGGGCACGAACGGCACGGCCGCCACGGGCAGGGATTCCTCGAGCTTGACGGGCGCGGGCATGCTGGCGGGGTCGAACGGCGCGACGCCGGTGGCATCCGCATCTTCGTCATCGTCATCGCCGGAGGTGGACACGAAGATGGGCTCGTCGGAGCCCTTCTCGGCAGCAGGCTCATCGGCAGCGCCGGCGGCGGCGTCGTCGGCCGCGGAAGCGGCGTCATCCTCGGCGGCGCTCTCCTCAGCAGCCGTCTTAGCAGCGTCCTTGTCGACCGGCGCGGCGTCGGTCTCCACAGGTTGGCCCTCCCCCACGGGGGAAGCGCACATGTAACAAAAACGGGCGCTGTCCGGCAGCTCGGTCCCGCAGTTCTTGCAACGCATCGGCATCCTCCAGAACGCCTCGAAACATACAGCCTTTAATTTACCTGATTATGGAGGCGGCCCGCCATGTGACGGGCCGCGCAACGATTAATTGTTTGAGCCGCTCAGAATCTGGACGGGCGTGAACGACGTGGTTATCTGGTCTCTCAGCTCGTCTTGCAGGGCGTCGTCGATGCCGGTAATCGTGCAGCTAAAGTTGACGCCGGAACTCGACTGCGTCTTCGTCCACACGAACGTCATGAACGATGTCACGTCGCCGGTAGGCTTGAGGAACCCGAAGAGCTTGGAGCGTTGGATGTTGCCGGACTCGTCGAGGTGCACGTAGACGCGATAGACCACCGTATCGATGTTGGGGTTGAGCAGGGAGTTCACGGCGAAGGCAGTGGCCTGGACCTGGCTGCCGGCGAAGCACTCGAGGGCGTTCTCGGAGCTGGTGTCGGTTACGGAGACCTCGATGCGGCCGGTGTTCTCGTCAGCCTCGATCACGGAGAAGTCCTCGGGGAACTGCGTGAAGCCGTTGCCCCACTCAACGCCGCCGGAGAGCGCGGACGCGACGGTCTTTACGTTGACGTCCTCGGAGAGGTTCGACGTGTTGGAACGGCGGACAAGGCCGAACACGACCTGCGTGATCACCACGAGCAAAAGGAAGAAGATGACGAAGACGACCGCCGTCTTGGCGATGACCTTCTCGACGTTGGAGCCGGACGGGTCCTCGCCGGCGAGCGGGTCGACGTCGACGCCGACGCCCTTCTCCTTGCGGCGGCGCCGCTCCTTGCGGGCACGCTCCTCGTCGGTGTGGCCGGTCTCGTCAACGGTCGCAAAGAGCGCCTCGGCCTCGTCGGCCGAAAGGGCGCCCTTCTGTATACGCGCGATCTCGTAGTTCTTCGCCATGGTTTTCTTCCCTGGGTTTGGGCAGTAGTTAAGTCAGTATAACGCCCGTCGCACAAGCGCGCCTGATAAGTCGGTGGGACAGCAGGCGAAGGGCCGCAGCTGGTGACAACCGCCGCGCACTGCAGCTGGTGACAGGTTCCTGCTGCTGCAGCTGGTGACAGGTTTATTCTGCTGCAGCGTGGGACGGACATGCGAGGCGCCAGCAATTGGTGACAGTCACTGCGTCTCACATCGCACGTTACCGCACGGTGACAACGAGCCAACGGGTCACCTCGTATTGGCCCGGCTGCTCTGGCGACGCAGAAACAGTCACCAATTGCAAGGCTGTCGCGGGCCGTTCTGAGCAGAAACAGTCACCAATTGCAGGCGGGTGCGGAGGCTACTGCGCGAACTGCATGCGGTAGTAGCGGGCGTAGGTGCCGCCGGCGGCGAGAAGCTCGTCGTGGGTGCCGCGCTCCACGACGCGGCCGGCCTCGACGGTGGCAATCTCGTCGGCGCCCTTGATGGTCGAGAGCCGGTGCGCGATCACGATGGTCGTCCTTCCCTTGGCCAGCGCCTCGAGCGACTCCTGCACCACGCGCTCCGACTCGTTGTCCAGCGCCGAGGTGGCCTCGTCGAAGATGAGGATCGGCGGGTTCTTGAGAAAGACGCGCGCGATGGCGATGCGCTGCTTCTGGCCGCCGGAAAGGCGCGTGCCGCGCTCCCCCACCTCGGTGTCGTAGCCGTCGGGCAGGCTGTCGATAAAGTCCGCGATGTTCGCGCGGCGGGCGGCCTCCACGACCTCGGCCATGCTCGCGCCGGGCTTTCCGTAGGCGATGTTCTCGCCGATGGTGCCGTCGAACAGGTACACGTCCTGCTGCACGAGGCCGATGGCCCGACGCAGGCTCTGCTGCGTGACGCTTCTCACGTCCTGCCCGTCGATACGGATGGCGCCGGACACCACGTCGTAGAAGCGCGGCAACAAACTGCAGGTAGTCGACTTGCCGCCGCCCGAGGGACCCACGAGCGCGAGCGTCTCGCCGGGCTTGACGGAAAGGCTCAGGTGATCGACGACCGGCCGCTCGCGGCGAGCGCCGTTGTCGTCCAGTTCCACGTCGGGGTAGGCAAAGCACACGTCGTCGTACTCGATGGCGCCCGCGCCGCACACGAACTCGGGCGCATCGGGGGCGTCCTCCACGTCGGGAGCCGTGCGCAGGACCTCATCCATGCGCTTGAAGCCGGCGATGGCCTTCTGGTACATCTCGGTGGAGTTGACCAGCGTCTCGATGGGCGTGGAGAACAGCGTGATGTAGAGCGCGAACGTGGCCATGTCCACCGCGGAGAGCTCGCCTTGCGCCACGAGCCAGCCGCCGAGGACGGCCACGACGGTGTAGAGGCACCCGGTCATGAGCCCGTAGACGCCGTAGTAGCGGCCCATCGTGTGGTACATGTCCTCCTTGGAGGCCAGGTAACGCTCGTTGGACTCAGCGAATTTGCGCTGCTCGGTGGCCTCGTTCGCAAAGGACTTGGCCACGCGGATGCCCTCGAGCGAGTCTTGGAGCTGCGAGTTCACGCCCGAGATCTTGGCGCGGTTGTCGGCAAAGTTCGCGCGCATGGTGAGGTTCATGCGGAACATGACGGCCGCGAAGACCAGCGTGACCACGAGGATGGCGAGCGACAGCACAGGCGAGAGACCGAAGAGGATGACGAAGGAGCCCACGATCTCGATGGAGCACAGGATGATCCACTCGGGCATGTGGTGGGCGGCCTCGCAGATGTCGAAGAGGTCGTTGACCACGCGGCTCATCATGTCGCCCGAGGAGTGGGTGTCGAAGTACGAGAAGCTCATGCGCTCGAACTGGTCGAAAAGATCCTGGCGCATCTGCGACTCCATACGCGCGCCCATGATGTGGCCCTGGGCGCTCACGAAGTATCGGCAACCGCAGCGCACGAGGTACATCGCCGCGAGGCCGGCGGCGATAGCCGGCAGTGCGGCGAGGATCGCGTCGGCGCCCTCGGTAAACAGGCCGTTGGTAAAGCCGCGCAGGATGATGGGGAACGCCAGGTCGACGGCCGCGATGATCACCGCGGCCACGGTATCGGCAATAAAGAGCCCCATGACGGGGCGGTAATACGCGATGAATCGCTTGAGCACGTGCGGTTATCTCCTTCTGTTGGCGCGCCTGCCATGGGTGACAGTCATTGGTGGCAGGTCGCGCCTGCCGCCAATGACTGTCACCCATGGCAGGCGCAGCAGGCTACTCGCCGAGGCGGTGGCTGATGGCGTCGCAGATAAGGGCGCCGACCACGGTCTTCGCGTCCTCGATGCGGCCGTCGAGCACGGCGTCCACGAGCTCGCCGACCTCGACCAGGTCCACGTTAATGAACTCGTCGGCGTCGGGACTCGACTTGTCGAACGAGAGGCCCGTGGCCATGTAGATGTGGATGAGCTCGTCGCAGAACCCGTCCGAGGTGGCGATGGTCGTGAGGAACGCCATCTTCTCGGCGACCATGCCGGTCTCCTCGAGCAGCTCGCGGTTCGCGCACTCCAGCGGGTCCTCGCCGGCATCGAGCTTGCCGGCCGGAATCTCGACGGTCACGCGGCCGAGCGCGGTACGGTACTGGCGCACGAGGCAGATGCGGCCCTCATCGGTGAGCGCCACGATGGCGACGGCGCCGGGGTGGCGAACCACGTCGCGGACGGCTTTACGGCCGTCGGGCAGCTCTACCTGCAGTCGGTTGACGTTGAAGATGCGACCGGTCCAGGCAACGTCCTCGGTCAGGGGCTTCTCGGCGAGACCGGCGTCGCGCGGGTCGTCGTCGCCGAGCACGAGCTCGCGCTCGAGCGGGGCGCCGGACTCGTGAGTCTGCTCGGTACGGTCCCCGTCGAAGGTGAAGGCGGCCACGGAGTCGCGCATGTCGTCGAGCACGTCGCTGAGCTCGTTGTTGTTGTCGTTATCGCTCATGTATTCCTCCGGGGATGGGTAATTTAGCGCCTGCCATGGGTGACAGTCATTGGTGGCAGGCGCTCGCTGTTGCGTTAGCGGCCCTGGATGCAGCGCAGGCCGATGTCGGTGCGGAAGGTCTTGCCGTCGAAGTCGATGAGGTCGCAGGCGGCGTAGGCCTGGGCGCGGGCGGCCTCGAAGGTCGGCGCCACGGCGGTGACGTCGAGCACGCGGCCGCCGTTGGTGAGCACGCGGCCCTCCTCGTCCAGCTTGGTGCCGGCGTGGTAGACGGTCACACCCTCGAGCTTCTCAGCATCCTCGATGCCGGTGATGACCTTGCCCTTCTCGTAAGAGCCCGGGTAACCGGCCGAGGTCAGCACGACCGAGACGGCCCAGTCGTCGCCCCAGCGCACGTCGTGCGGGTCGAGGGTGCCGTTGTCGCAAGCGAGAAAAACGCCGACCAGGTCAGCCTGCATGCGAGGCAGCACGACCTGGGTCTCGGGATCGCCAAAGCGGGCGTTGAACTCGAGAACCTTCGGGCCCTCGTCGGTGAGCATGAAGCCGCCGTAGAGGCAGCCGGAGTAGGTGATGCCCTCGGCCGCGAGCTCGGCCACGACGCGCTTCTCGATGTCGATCATCTGGGCGAGCTCGTCGTCGGTGACCATGGGAACCGGGCTGTACACGCCCATGCCGCCCGTGTTGGGGCCGCGGTCGCCGTCGAGCGCGCGCTTGTGGTCCTGGGCGGTGGCGAGAGGAACGAGCGTCTTGCCGTCGGTGAGGGCGAGCAGCGAGCACTCGGGGCCCTCCATCATCTCCTCGACCACGACGGTGGCGCCGGCGTCGCCGAAGGCGCCCGAGAAGCACTCGTGAACGCCCTCGAGGGCCTCTTCGGTGGTCTTTGCCACGATGACGCCCTTGCCCGCGGCCAGGCCATCGGCCTTGACCACGATGGGGCCGCCGACCTGGCGCACATACGCAGCGCACTCGTCCTCGCTGGTAAAGCTGCGATAAGCGGCGGTGGGCACGCCGGCGCGGGCCATGACCTGCTTGGCGAACTTCTTGCTGCCCTCCATCTGCGCGGCCTCGCCGGACGGGCCGAAGCACGGGATGCCCGCGGCGCGCACGGCGTCGGCGACGCCCGCCACGAGCGGGGCCTCCGGGCCGATCACCACGAGGCCGATGCGGTGGTCGAGCGCCCAGGCGGCAACCGCCTTGGGGTCCTCGGCGTCGAGGTCCACCTTGGTCGCTCGGTCGTACATGCCGCCGTTGCCGGGAGCGACGTAGATGTCGCCGGCGGTCGGCGACTCGGCAAGCTTGACGAGCAGCGCGTGCTCACGGCCGCCGGAACCCAGAAGAAGGATATCGACCTTACCACTCATGATGACCTCCAATTTGACGTGCTTCTTGTTTTACGTGCAATTTGTTCGACCAAGTAATTACTCGTTTGATTTGTTAACGAGAGGATCGGCGACGCCTGCGCGCAGATAAGCATCCATCGGCGCGAAGCCGACGCCCACCGCCTCGGTCCCAACGCTCGCCATGATCGAGGGCGACGCCGCGGCGTGCCCCAGGAACAGCGAGCAGAACTCGTTGGTGTCGAGCGGCTTCTCGAGCGCTCGGACCGCGGCGGGAGACGTGCCCTCCATAACCGCATAGACGAGCTCGCCGGAGCCGGAAGCCACCGAGCTCATGGCATGTGCCACGCGGCCGCACAGGTCGGCCAGGTCGGCCGAGCGCGCCAGAGCGGTGAACTCCCCGCTGCGCAGCAGGTAAAGCGTGCGCTCGCCGGCCATGCGCAGACGCAGGCTCGAGGCGCGCGCGAGCAGGCCGCGGCGCCTGCGGTGAGAAGCCCTCTGCACGAACGGCGCGGAAGGCCCGGGAATGTACAGGAAGCGCACCTCGCGCGAGAAGGCGCGGGCACGGTCCACTGCGTCGTCGAATTCGACTCCCTCCGCGCGGGCCATGGCCAGGCGCTCGATCACCATCGCGGAGGCGACCGAGGCCACGCCCGTGTCCACGGTGCGGATGCGCACGCCGGGGTTTTCCAGCTCGGCGACGGCCTGCTCGGCCTCGCTCCAGATGCCGGTCGCCTCCAGCGAGCTGCACACGACGGCGATCTGCTTGTAGCCGTCGTTGGCGAGGCAGCGATACACCGAGAGGATCTCGGCGGAGTCGGGGCGCCTCACGACGACGTCGTGGCCGGCGGCCCGCACCGCGCGGGCGGCGGCGGGATTGTCCTCGCCGTCCAGCCACGAGCGGCCCTGGGCCGTCACGCTCAACGGTACGCACACGACCTCCAGCCGAGTGAGAAGCTCGGACGGGAGGCCGCAGGTGCTATCACAAATTATGGCGAAGCTGCAGTTAGGCACTTAAAACGCGTCTCACTTACTTCCAGTAACGGTTGATGGTCTGCTCGCGGTCCGGACCCACGGTGATGATGGACGCGCGGACGCCGGAGACCTGCTCGAGGAAGTCGATGTAATCCTTGGCCTCGCGCGGCAGCTTGTAGAAGTCGCGGACGCCGGAGATGTCGCACTTCCAGCCGGGGAGGGTCTCATAGACCGGCTTGGCGTGATAGAAGACGCTCTGGTGCTCGGGGACGGTCTTGTAGATCTTGCCGTCGCACTCGTAGGCGACGCAGACCTTGATCTCGTCGAGGCAGCCGAGTACGTCGAGCTTGGTGATGGCCAGGTCGGTGAGGCCGTTGACGCGGGCGGCGTAGTTGACGACGACGGCGTCGTACCAGCCGCAGCGGCGCTTACGGCCGGTGGTCACGCCGTACTCGTGGCCGACCTCGCCGAGCTTCTCGCCGACCTCGTCGAAGAGCTCGGTCGGGAAGGGGCCGGAGCCGACGCGGGTGAGATAGGCCTTGGCAACGCCCAGGACACGGTCGATCTGGGTCGGGCCAACGCCGGAGCCGGTGACGGCGCCGCCGGCGGTGCAGTTGGAGGAGGTGACGAACGGGTAGGTGCCGTGGTCGATGTCGAGCATGGTGGCCTGAGCGCCCTCGAAGAGGATGTTCTTGCCGGCCTCGAGCTGCTCGTTGAGGAAGAGCGAGGACTCGACGATGTACGGGCGGATGCGCTCGGCGTACGGCAGGTAGGTCTCGCAGATCTGGTCGACGGTGTAGGTCGGCATCTCGTAGATCTTCTCGAGGATGGGGTTGGTGTAGGCCAGGGCCGCCTCGAGCTTCTCACGGAAGATCTTCTCGTCGAGCATATCCTGGATGCGCAGGCCGATGCGGTTCATCTTGTCCATGTAGCAGGGGCCGACGCCGCGCTTGGTGGTGCCGATGAGGTTCTTGCCGAGCTTCTTCTCGTGGGCGCCGTCGAGGTCCTTGTGATAAGGCATGACGATGTGGGCGTTGCCAGAGATCTTGAGGTTCTGGGCGGAGATGCTCTGCTCCGCGAGCATGTCGATCTCGCCGAGGAGGATCTCGGGGTCGACGATGCAGCCGTTGCCGATGACGGGGTAGGTACCCTCGTACATGACGCCGGACGGAACCTGGTGAAGGGCGAGCTTCTTGCCGTTGGCGATGACGGTGTGGCCGGCGTTGGCGCCACCGGCGTAACGGCAGACGACGTCGAAGTCGCCGGAGATGAGGTCGGTGACCTTACCCTTGCCCTCGTCGCCCCACTGAGTACCCACGAGCACTGATGCAGACATGCGCTTCCTCTCGTTGAGAAGACATAATTACTCACCAAGTATAGCTACATGTAGCCGCCTACACGCTGCGAACACACGCAATGCGTGCAACCCGATGACGCCTGCAATTTGCGACTCACAGGTCACGGAACCCGCCACCTGAACCGTCGCCTGCATCTGGTGACAGTCACTACGCGCACATCCACCGGCGGCCCGATTCGAAGGCTTCATGATTCGTCATCTTGCCTGCCGCCCTCATGCGCATGCGCGTAGAAACAGTCACCAGCCGCAGGCTCTTCGTGGTTGAAGCGACGTGGCCCGTAGGAGCGTTGAGCCGTTGCCGCCGCGTGAGATGTGAGACGCGGTGACTGTCACCAATTGCTGGCACCTCTCATGTCTGTCCCACGCTGCAGCAGGAAGAACCTGTCACCAGCTGCAGGCGGTTAGTCCTCGTAGTGGTTGTCGATCTCGACGAACTTGGTGGAGCTGGCCAGGAACGTGAGGGGGACGTCGCAGACGGAGCCGGAGCGGTTCTTGGCGATGATGAACGTGGTCTCGCCGACGGCGGGTCGGTCCTCGCGCGCGGCCTCATCCTCGCTCATCGAGCGGTCCAGGAAGCAGACGATGTCGGCGTCCTGCTCGATGGAGCCGGACTCGCGCAGGTCGGAGAGCTGCGGGCGCTTGCCGGTACGGTTCTCCACGGTACGGTTGAGCTGCGAAAGCGCGATGACGGGGACCTCGAGGTCCTTGGCCATGATCTTGATGCCACGCGACATCTCGCCGACCTCGGTGGCGCGCGAGTCGGCGCGGTGGCCGCCCTCGGGCGGCGAGACGAGCTGCAGATAGTCGAGGACGACGACGCCGAGCTTCTTGCCGCGCAGGATGCGGCGGGCCTTGGCTCGGATCTCGGTCACGGTGGTGCCGGGCGTGTCGTCGATGACGATGTCGAGCTGGGAGAGCTGGTTGACGGCCTCGAGGATCTGCGGCCACTGGTCGTCGCGGATGCGGGCGGAGCGGATCTCCTGCAGGCCGATGCGCGCCTCGGCGGCCAGGAGGCGCTGCGCGATCTCGGCCTTTGACATCTCGAGCGAGAAGAACGCGACCGACGCGCCGTGGAAAGCGGCGTTGGTGGCGAGGTTCAGCGCGAACGAGGTCTTACCGACGCCGGGTCGGGCGCCCAGGACGATCATCTGGCCGGGGCGCAGGCCGAGCAGCGTCTCGTCGATCTTGGGGAAGCCGGTCTGCACGCCGTGGGTCTTCTCCCCCGCCATGGCCTGCTCCTCGAGCTCCTCGTAGAGGTCGCCCATGACCTCCTCGAGGGACTGCTCGCTTTGGCGAACGTCGCGGTTGGTGACGTCGAGCAGCATCTTCTCGGCGCGGTCGACGACCTCCTTGGTGTCCTCAGGGGCGTCGAAGGCCAGTGCGGTGATCTGGGCGGCGGCCTGGATCATCTTGCGGAGGGTGGTGTCGCGGTGGAGCATCTCGACGTGGCGGCGCCAGCCGACGAGCGCAAAGGAGTTGTTGCCCAGGCCCAGCAGGAACGAGCGGCCGCCGATTCGGTCGAGGTCTCCCTGGCTGCGCAGCTGGTCGGCCAGGCTGATGGCGTCGATGGGCAAGTTCTTGTCGAACATGTCGCGCATGGCCAGGAAGACGATGCGGTGCGACGGGTGGAAGAAGTCGTCGGGGACGAGGGCGATGAGGCACTCCTGCAGCGCCTCGGCCGAGGTCATCATTGCCGAGAGGACCGAGGCCTCCGCCTCGAGGTCCTGGGGCATGTTGCGCCCTTCCTCCATGGTCATCTTCGTCGGGTTGATGCCGTAATCGTCTGCCACGTTTGCGCCTTTCGCTCGGTTTAGAGAGGCTATTTTACTCGCAAGTGCGCGCCCGTGCGGGACATCGCCGCAGCGCACCGCGCGCGCCGCGCAACGCGTTCACCGCACTGCAGCTGGTGACAGGTTTATCGTGCTGCAGCTGGTGACAGGTTCCTCCTGCTGCAGCGTGGAACAGACATGAGAGGCGCCAGCAATTGGTGACAGTCACCGCGCCTCACATCTCACGCGGCGGCAACGGCTCAACGCTCCTACGGGGCGCGGCGCTTCGGCACGGCTCCCCTTGCGACGCGGAAACAGTCACCAATTGCAGGCTCTGCGTCGCTTCAACCACGAAGAGCCTGCGGCTGGTGACTGTTTCTACGTGCATGCGCATGAGGGCGGCAGGCA
>CAVDQW010000063.1:0-6060 GCA_963610995.1 bacterium
GGCGATGAAGGAGGTGAGGTCGCAGCCGGAGGGCATGACGAGGCAGCGGGAGACGTCGCCGGCGGCCTCGCCGGAGTCGCGCATGCCGCTGACGACCTCGGCCTTGGCGCGCGCGATGTTCTCGCGGCTCCCCAGGATGCCGATGTGGGAGGTGCCGATGGTCGTCACGCAGGCGAGCGCCGGCCTGCAGGCGGCCGCCAGGCGGTCGATCTCGTGGGGGTGGTTCATGCCGAGCTCGCACACGAGCACGCGGGCATCCTCGGGGGCGGCCAGCACGGTGAGCGGCAGGCCGATGAGGTTGTTGAAGTTGCCGGCGGTGGCGTGGGTGGGCAGCGTGGCGCCGAAGCCGGCGCGCAGCATGTCCTTGGTGGTGGTCTTGCCGACCGAGCCGGTCACGCCGACGACGAGCCACTCGGGGTGAAGCTCGCGCTGGTGGGCGGCCAGGGCGAGAAGGAACGCCTCGCAGTCGTCGTCCGCGGCGCGCAGAAGCGAGCAGCCCGCGGCGCGCACGGCCTTTGCGACCTCGGGCGCGACCTCGGCGGAGGCCACGACGCAGGCGGCGCCCGCCTCGGCGGACGAGGCGAGGTAGGCGTTGCCGTCGACCTTCTCGCCGGCGAAGGCGACGAAGACCGAGCCCTCGCCCACCTGGCGCGAGTCGATGACGACGTCGCCCGCGACCTCGCGCGAGCCCTCGACGAGAAGCTCGGCGCCGGTGGCGGCGGCCATATCTTGAGCGCTGATGCGGATCATCAGGTCCTCCTACTCGGAATAAGAAGCAGGTGCGATACCAAGAATAGTAACGGACTGCTCCATCACATCGTGGAAAACGTTGGCGGCCGAGACCGCGGCGAGGTACGGGATGCCGTTGAGTCCCACGTAGGCGAGCACGTCGGGGTCGTCGGCGTTGGCGAAGCCGCACAGCGACGCCACGTAGCTGCCCTCTTTGTAGCCGCCGCTCTCGTCGGCCTGCTCGCCGGTGCCCGTCTTGCCGGCGATGTCGTAGCCGTCGACCTGGCCCTTGACGCCCGAGCCCTCGGTCATGACGGAGCGCATCATCTCGGTCTCCTCGTCGGCCGTGGCCTTGGAGATGATCCTCTCGCCGCTCTCCCACTCGACCGCGTCGCCGTTCTTGGAGAGCAGGAAGTGCGGCGCGTTGGGGATGCCGTCGTTGGCCACGGCCCCGTAGGCGCGCACGATCTGGACGAGCGGGATGGCGAGCGACTGGCCGAAGGCCATGGAGCCCAGCGAGGCGCCCGTGTAGCTGGAGAGCGTGCGCACGATGCCCGCGGCCTCGCCGGGGAAGTCGATGCCGGTCTTCTGGCCGATGCCGAACTTCTCGACGCCCTCGGAGAACTTCTGCGCGCCGATGATGTTCTGCGCGTAGTAGGCCATGGCCACGTTGGAGGACTGGGCCAGCGCGTACTCGACGCTCATGTCCATGGCGTAGTCGCGGCCGTCGTCGTCGGTGACGTAGTCGTCGCCGACCAGGATCTCGGCCGGGATGTTGATGGTCGTGTCCTTGGAGAGAAGGCCGTCCTCGACGCCGATGGAGGTGGTGATCACCTTGAAGACGGAGCCGGGCTCGTAGGAGTCGGTCACGAGCTTGAGGTTGAGCGATGAGGCGTCGGTGATGTTGTCGAAGTCGGGCAGCGGCGTGGAGCAGGTCGCGTAGATCTCGCCGGTCTTGGGATCGGTCACCATGACGGAGCCGGAGTCGGCCGAATAGGTCTTGGCCGCCTCGGTGATGATCTGCTCGCACTCGTACTGCAGGTCGATGTCGATGGAGATGACGATGTCCGTGCCGTTCTTGGCCTCGGTCGTCTCGGAGATGCCGCCGGCGATGGGGCCGCCCGAGACGCTCGACTCGTAGACGCGCTGACCGTCGGTGCCCTTGAGGATGGAGTCGTAGTAGTACTCGAGGCCCGAGAGCGCCACGCCCTCGGAGTTCACGTAGCCGAGCACCTGCGCGCCGGTGGTCCCGTAGGGGTAGACGCGCTTGGTGTCGCTCTCGTAATAGATGCCGGTGAGGTTGTTCTCGTCGAGCTTGTCCTGGATCTTGTCGGCGACGTCGACGTCGATGCGGCGGGCCAGGTAGGCGTAGCGGCTGTTCGCGCGGGTCAGGGCCTCCTTATAGGTGTCCTTATCGCCGCCGAGGACCTCGACGAGGATGTCGGCCACGGCGTCGGCCGCGCCCTCGGTGCCGCGCTTGTCGGTGTAGGAGACGGTCGTGGGGTCGCAGACCACGTCCTTGCAGTCGACGCTGATGGCCAGCACGTTGCCGTTGCGGTCGTAGATGGTGCCGCGCTTGGCGCTGATGGTCACGGTGTTCGTGCGGCGGGTCTCGGCGCGCTCGGAGAGCCATTCGTGGTCGACGACCTGGATCCACACGAGGCGCAGCGCGACGGCGGCGAACAAGATCGCGATGACGATGAACAGGCCGCGGATCTTCGACTCGCCGTCGCCGCCCGCGCCCGAGCCCGAGCGCCGGCCGCCAAAACGAGAGCGCGAGGCCACGTCGTAGGAGGCCTGCGCTCTTCTCGATCCCCTCTCGGGGCTATGGGTTTCGTATCTTCTCACGCCGAAGAAGTCTACGCCACGTCGGCGACGGAAGACACCTCGGAGACGAGCTGCGCAGCATCACCATCTGCCTGCAGCTCGGCTGAGGCGAAGGCGTAGGGGTCGAGGACCTTCTCGGCGTCGGTGGCCTCGGACGAGGAGGCGACTGCGGACGCGACGGCGTCGGCGGAGTCGCTGGCGGCCTGCTCACGGGCCTCCTCGGCAGCCTGGGCGGCGGCCTCGGACGCGGCCTCGGCCTCGGCCGCGGCGCCGACCTTCACGGAGACGGCGTCGTTGGAGAGCACCATGCCGTAGTTCTGCGTGGCGATGCGGGCGATGCGGGAGTTGCTGGAGAGAACGGCGCGCTCGATCTTGAGCTCGTCGTTGAGGGTCTTGGCGTCGTTGACCTGGGAGCGCAGCGAGGAGTTCTCGGTGAGGGCGGCCACGGTGGCCGAGCTCACGCACACGCGCACGAAGCCGATGGCGATGAAGACCGCCGCGACGGCGAGGACGCGAACGACCTTGGAGACGAACTCCGTCGAGACTCCCTGGCGGGCGCGGGCGTCGAGGCCGCCGCCGGTCAGGACCTCGAGAGACGGGCGCTCGGCCTGCTGCTCGAAGGCGCGGCCGCCTTCCACGTAGTCGATGTTGAGAGCCTCGGAGCCCTGATACCTCATGATGTCCCTCTTGCCAATCGTTGCGGACGAATCCGCTGCGCATCCAGTACTTGCTTTTGGGGAACGCAAGGACGGCGAGGGATGCCGGATGGCCCCCTCAACCGCCTGTTGAGCGTTCCTCGGGTTCGGCCGCGGGCGGCCGAATAGTTCGTTGGTGGTTCGTTAGTGATTCGTTGGTGGTTCGTTGGTGGTTCGTTGGTGGTTCGTTTGAGCTGCGTTTGTGGTGCCGTTCTGGTTCGTTTGTTGTATGCATTCGGTCTTGAGGGACCGGGTGCGCCTTGTGGGCTCGCCCTACTCGGTGACGTCGAGCTTGATCGCCACGCGGGTGAGGGCGCTTCGCGACCGAGGGTTGGCCGCGACCTCGTCGGGTGTGGCGACGAGGGGCTTGCGGGTCTTGACCTTGAGTATCGGCACGTTCCCGCAAACACAGACGGGCAGGTCGGGCGGACAGGTGCAGCCGCGCGACATCTCGGAGAACACATGCTTGACGATGCGGTCCTCGAGCGAGTGGTAGGCGATGACGCAGATCCTACCGCCGGGGTTGGCCCAGCGGACGGCCGCGCGCAGCCCCTGGTCGAGGACGTCGAGCTCGTGGTTGACCTCGATGCGCAGGGCCTGGAAGGTCTTGCGCGCGGGGTGTCCGCCGCTGCGGCGGGCCGCCGCGGGGATGCCCTGCTTGATCACCTCCACGAGCTGCAGGGTGGTCTCGATGGGGGCCTTGGCCCTGGTCTCCACCACCTTGCGGGCGATGCGCGACGCGTACTTCTCGTCGCCGTAAACGCGAAGGATTCGGGTGAGGTCGGCTTCGTTGTAGGTGTTTATGACCTCTTGTGCGGTTAGGGTGTTGTTCCCCGAATCCATGCGCATGTCTAAGGGGGCGTCCTCGTGGTAAGAGAAGCCCCGCTCGGGAATATCGAGTTGCGGGCTGCTTACGCCCAAATCGAAGAGGAAGCAGTCGACGCCGGGCACCTCCGCCTCGACCAGAAGGCGGTCGAGGTCGCCGAAGTTGCCCTTCAGGAACTTGTGCTCCGCCTGCGGGACCTCGCGCGAGAAGCGCTCGGCGGCCGCGTTGAGGGCCATGTCGTCCTGGTCGATGCCGATGGAAAGGCCTTCCGGCGCGATCCTTTTGGCGAGCTCCACGGAGTGCCCGGCCCCGCCCAGGGTGCAGTCGCAGACCACATCGCCGGGTTTGGGATCGAGCTCGCGGAGAACCTCTTCGAGCATCACGGGTACGTGCTGATATCCGGTTGTCAAAATCTCCACCCCCTAGCCGAAGAGAAGCTCTTCGAGCTCTTCGTCGATAGCCTCCTGCGACTCGTTCCACTTCTCCGTGTTCCACACCTCGAAGTGGTCGTCCGCGCCGATGACCGTGACGTCGCCGGTAAGGCCGTACTTCTCGCGGGTGCCGGGCTTGCTCGCGTCGAGCTTGCCCAAGGCCACGCGGCCGGCCGAGTCGATGTCCACCGACACGGCGCGGGACGTGAGGCTGCGGCGAAGAAGCACGTCCTTGCGGTTGCGGGTGTCGAAGCCCTCCCCGTCCTTGTTGAACAGGGAATCGATCCACGCCTCGAAACCTGCGGGAGTGAAGCCGTCCACGCTCTCCTTCATCGGCACAAGGTATATGGTCTTGGAGTCGCCCTCGCACATTTCCTTGCGGAACGTCGCGGGCAGGGTGACGCGCGCCTTCGAATCAACCGACATAGGGAAAGACCCGACGAGCATGTCACCCTCCTCCCAGACATAAGGACCTTGGCCCCCGACTGGAGCGTGTGAACACTATAGGGCATACGGAACACTTTCCAACACCAAAAAACACTACTCAACACAAAGTAGTTCGCCGGCGCCTGCGCCGACGCAGTTGGGATCAAACGACACCTGTTCGGAGCCCCATATCTTGGGTCTCGAACAGCCGTTTCCACCATTCGCCATGAAACGTGCCGCAACAATTGTGGAGACGGCGTGAATCCGCAGGTGAAGGGCGCAGGAGAAGCTCAACGAAAGATGTTTTCGCAGGTAAATAGGGACGCCGAGACGCGTGGGGCGAAGTGTCGCCGACGCGCAGAACGAGCTCCGGAAGCCCCCCCGACGGGGCGTTCGGCCCCGCGTGGGGCGAAGTGTGGGGCCCGCATGTGGCGAAGTGTCGGCTCCCGTGAGGCATGGTGTGGAACCGGCGTGGGGCGAGGTGTCGGCCCCTTGCGGGTCCGCGCGGGAAGAGGCGATCCCGCGCGTCGATCGGACGGGCAGGGCGCCTTTATCAGCCGTCCCTCTGCGCGCGCGGGTGCGCCGAGAGGTACACGCGACGGATGTGGGAACGGTCCAGGTGGGTATAGAGCTGCGTCGTCGATATGTCGGCGTGGCCGAGCAGCTCCTGCACGACGCGCAGGTCCGCGCCGCCCTCGAGCAGGTGCGTGGCGAAGCTGTGTCGCAGGGTGTGGGGATGGAGCCCCTCGATGCCGGCGACGCGCCCGTAGCGCTCAACGATTTTGTGCGCCGACTGCCGGGAGATCCGTCCCCCGCGGACGTTCAGGAAGACGGCTGCGTTGGGTTTCTTGCCCACGAGCTCGCCCCTCCCCTGCTCCAGGTACTCGCCGAGGACGCGCGCGGCGGCCCCCAGGATGGGGACGACGCGCTCCTTCGAGCCTTTGCCGAAGACGCGCAGCAGCTCCTCGTCCAGGTCGGCATCGCGCAGGTCGAGGCCGCACAGCTCGCTCACGCGCAGGCCGCAGCCGTAGAGGACCTCGAGCATGGCGTGGTCGCGAAGACCCGCCGCCGTGCTCGGAAACGGCTGGTCGAGCAGGCGCGCCGCGTCCTCGCGCGAGATCACGTC
>CAVDQW010000064.1:0-7895 GCA_963610995.1 bacterium
CGTCGTAGGCGGCTGCGGCGAGTATGAGCGCGGCGGAAACCGCGACCGCGGCGAACGTCTTGGCGCGCATGTTTGGCTCCCTTCCTGGATGCTGAAGGACAAGTTTAGGGCGCACGGTAGGGGAGGGAGATAAGGGGAGTGTAAGGAGGGGCTGGGGCGTTCGCCGACGGGGGCAGCCACGACCGAGGGAGTGGCGCCGGGGCACCTACGTGCCCGTGACCGTCGTTAACCATAAAATCAATGTTCAACGGCCACGACGGCACCCATTTGTGGCGGCCTCACGTTAACCACGAACGGCACGACATCGGTCGACCGTGATCGTCGCGCGCCTTACACCTGCGCTGATCCCTCGGCCAATCCTGTCGCCGCATCGCGCCCCAACCCGCGCCGCGGGCTGCTGCAGTTCCGGAACCAGTCCCTTGTGGCGTAGCCCTTATTTAGGCCGTCCAAGTTTTGGGGTGCAGCTCACAATGGCCGGGGGCTCGATTTTTCTCGGCGTGCTCGATGGCGGCACGGTCGACGTTTGGCCCGCCACTTGCGCCTCCTCGGCTTGTGTGCGAGAATCAGCTCACCGAGAGGGCGCCAAAGCCCTCAAGGTGTCAGAGCGGCGAGGTACGTACCTCGCCTTTTTCATCTCGATTCACAGGCAGGGCGTACGCGATGAACCGCCTCAACCTCCACATCGACGAGTCCGGCAACCAGGACCTCTCCGAGGGGATGTACCTGGTTACCGTCGTGCTGCACAGGCACGATGACGGCGTCGAGGGGGCCATCAGGGGCTACGAGGAGCGCCTGGCGGTCGCCGGCCTGCCAGACGTGCCGTTCCACGGCAAGGACCTCCTTCACGGCAACGAGGGCTACCGCGGGCTCGGGGCCGGCGACAGAAAGCGCCTCCTCTCCCAGTTCGCCCGCCTCGTCCGCGAGCTCCCGGTCGCCTACATCACCCTGCTTTGCGACGGCTCGGACGTCCACGACGGGTTCGGGCTCGAGGCCAGGATCCGCCGCGACCTCGCCTCGGTGGTGTACGACCACCTGGCGTTCTTCCAGGAGTTCGACTCCATCTGCGTCTATTACGACAACGGGCAGGGTGCCGTGAGCGTTGCCCTGCACGACGCCCTCGACTACGTGCTTGCCAGGAACGTCGCCGACTACCGAGACGCGGACTACAGCGCGCGCAGGCTCCTGCAGGTCGCCGACTACATATGCACGGTCGAGCGCGCCTCGGTCGCCTACGACGCTTCCGCGCAGACCAGGACCCAGGAGCGTTTCTTCGGCACTCGCCGCGAGTTCTCCCAGTCGTTCATGAAGCAGCTGAAGCGCAAGAGGTTCGCGTAGAGGGCGGCAACGGGTCACCTGTGGACCCCGCCGGCCCTGACGGCCCGTTCGAGCGGCGCGGCTCCTCGCTCGACGATTCGGGCGGCTCCACGCTCTGAGGCGGAATGTCCGTCCTTGTCGCGCTTCGAGATGGGCCTAGAGCTGTTGACGGCGGATACTTTTCCTGCGGCGCATTGAGGTCTTGCGGAGGAGCTAACGATGGTAACGGTAATAAAGACCCTCTCCGACACGGAGAAGGACATTCTCGCCTCGCTCGTCGGCCAGCGGCTCGTCCGCGCCGAGGCCGCGCTGGCGGCCCCGCCCGACGGCGCGTGGAACACGGTGCGCCTGCGCACGGACCGCGGGAGCGTCGACGTGAGCTGCCTGCTCGAGACCCTGCCGCTCAACGACGTGGGAGACAAGGAGGAGTTCGGCGTGCTCTCCGTGGCGCCCGCCGGAGAGGGGCGCCTCGAGGTGCCCGGCGTCTCGGCCGACGTCTGCGAGCTGCCGCTGTCCGGCACCGTGACCGGCGTCGAGGTCCGCGGCGACCGGCTCGACCTCTACGAGCGCGGCGAGCTCGTCTACTCCCGCGAGACCTCGAAGGCGGTCGTGCTGCTCACGGACCTCGGCGCCTTCTGCCTCGACCGCCAGGTCTGGTTCGAGGAGATGCTCACAATCTCGAGCGGCCCCGACCCCGACGCGCTCGTCTGCGACGAGTGGGACGGCTGGGAGGACGACGAGGAAGAGGAACCCGGCATCCACTACGAGTTCTCGAAGACGGCGGAGCGGCTCTAGCCGGCCGCCTCGCCCCTACAAAATCCCGTCCAGCCGCTCCGTCCCGGCGCGCTTGCTGTCCTCCAGGCTGTCGGCGTAGACCCTCAGCGTCATCGCGGGGTCGGCGTGCCCCAGCAGCACCGAGACGGTCTTTATGTCCACGCTGCTGGCCACGGCGATGGTGGCGAAGGTGTGGCGCAGGTCGTGGAACGTCGGGCGGCGGCCCTGCGTGCCGACGAGGCGCAGGACGCCGGCGAGCTGTCGCCACTCCTTGCTCAGGCACTGCGGGCTCTTGAAGGAGCCCTCGCAGTCGTCGCCCACCATGAACGGGCCGTAGTCCCAGCCGCGCACAGGTAGTGATTGCCAACTGCCGTGGTGGAATCCGGCCAACTGCCGTGGTAAAAAACGGCCAACTGCCGTGGTTGCGCTCGCTACCACCGTGTTTCCGCCGGCAAGAGCCCCGGACCGTCACGATCGCCCGATGCCCATGAACGGCCCCCGGTCCGACCGCCGCCCTTCCGTCTGCTCCGTGACTTTGGGCGAAATTGCGGCATATGGCGATTTCGCTCAAAGCTCCAGAGGGGAAGAAAAAAGAAGCCGGGGAAAACGTCCCCGGCACTTGGAGGCCCTCCCTCAAGGGACGACCTGGTCGGAATATACCACGAGGGGCGGCCGCCCGACTCTCGCGCGGCCTTCCGGCGCCGCTAGACCAGGCCCGTGATCTCCAGCCTGTCCCAAAGCTCGGCGAGCGTCTTGCCCTCGCAGACCTCGAGCCCCAGCACCTTCTCGGCCATGCCGTCCTGAGAATCGACGACCTCGTCGAAGAGCAGGGCCCCTTTCGGCCCGGCCAGCCAGAACCTCCACGTCTTGTCCCGGCTGATGTAGTCCCTCTCGTAGTGGAAGTTCTGTCGGCCGATTCTGAAGTCGACCTCCCAGAGGTCGGGAAGGTCTTGCTCGAACTCGGTATACGAATAGTCCGTCATGACTGCTCCTAAATGAAGTGCTTCGAGAGACGTCCCTACTCGCGCCCGGTCGGCCCCCAGGCGGTCTCGCCGGAGTCGAACGCCGCCAAAAGGCGTCTGATCAGGAACGCCGCGAAGTAGGGCAGGCGGCGCGTGCCTGCGCATGCTCAGGAACGCGCCGCCCTGGAGCACGAACTTCAAAAATGGGGCGTCTTGCGCTGGCTCGGGCGGGTAGTCGCCCTGCGTCAACTGGTAATTTTCTACCAGAAGGCGCCTGGTTGCTCGATGTCGCCGAATTAAGACGCCCCATTTTTGGAGTTTGCGCCTGCGGGCCCTGCGAATGGCCGTATGCGAGGCGAGAAATCGCGGCGATTGTGGACGCTGAACCGCTGGGCGTCCCTTGCGGACCCATTGGCCGTGCAGCGCGAAGATGCCAAACAGCGCGAAGATGTCGACACGGATTCTCGCGAGTCAGGAAAGAATCCCAAGGATGATTTAGAAGCCGCCGCCGAGCATCTTGTCGATTTTGCTTATAACGGACATGAAGCCCTGGGGGTCGTCGTAATATGCGGCGGCGAGAAGCGCGGCGATGGCTAGGACGGCGAAGGCGATCTTTTTGCTGTCGATAGATTCGCTCCGGCCGCCTCGCGCCTTTTGCATCCGGGTCCTGTTGCTTTGCTTGGCGCTGCGGTTTGCATTTCGGACGCTGCGGTTTGCGTTTCTGCCGTTGCGAGTTGCCTCTCGGCCGCTGCGGGCTGCTTCTCGGCCACTGCGGCTGGCGTTCCAGCTGGCGCTCCGGCCGCCGCCGCGCCTGCGCTTGCGATCCTTATTCGCCTGCTTCTCGGCCTTCGCGGCTTCTTTGAGCGCCTTCTTCTCTTCGCGTTGCCTCTGCAGCACGCGCTCATCAAGTTTATTATCGACCGAAGTGAGCTCGATGCCGATGGCGTAGAGCTCGTAGTCGTATTTGTCCTGCGAGTCGTTGGGGTCGCTCGAGTAGGCGCGCTCGAGGGCTTCTAGTCGGTCGCGGGCCAGGTCAAGTCGCTTCGAGAGGTAGTGGACGTTGATGCCGCTCGCCGCGACGGCCCTCATTTTCTCGTCGATTTCCGCAACGGTATCCCCGCACTCGCGGATTTTGACGCCCTTTTCTTCGCGCGCCATCGCCTTCTGGGCGCTATGTTTTGCCTTCTGAATATTTTCGTCCGAGCCGTGGCGGTAGGCGTAGTTGAGCGCGCCGCACTTGCCGCATCGGCAAACGGCCCCGTCGTGGTTGGCGCCCAGCTGGTGTTCGAGGTTCGCGCCGCAATGGCGGCAATAATTGGTGTTCACGCATCTCCTATCAACTTGCTTTGAGGATAGGAGATGCGAGGGTCGCGGACGGGCCGCGCCGGCGGCCGATTGCCGGGTTGGGGCATCCCATTACAAAGCGCTTACCTGCGGCTTATTTGTCCGAGGGGCACCGCCTGCCCGGCGAGTGTGTTCCTGCTTCATATCGACGTTGTCCACGTGGATGCCGCCGCCGTACTTTCCGGCGCCGTTGTCGTTGGCGGACCGTTGTTCATGGAGACGAGGGTGTTCTTGTCCGTGGGCTTGCCGTACGGGTAGATGCCGGCGCCGTTTGCTTATCCACACCCCTGAGGACGCGCCGCAGGCTGCGGCGCCTAGGGTCCATCCTGCGCGCCGCCAGGCCGAAGAGCTGGGCCGCCAGCGCAATGACGGCGAAGTAGACGACCGCGGTGGCTAGAAGCGGGAAGAACGGCTCGAACGTGCGGCTGCGGATGATGTCGGAGGCCTTTGTGAGGTCGGTGATGGCCACGTAGCCCACGATGGACGTGGCCTTGATCAGGCTCGTGAACTCGGCGGCATACAGTCCCCAGACGTGCCCCGCCGCCTGCGGCAACGCGATGTGGCGGAACGCCTGCGCATCGGAGAAGCCCATGGCGAGCGCCGCCTCGACCTCGCCTTTGTCCACGGCGGCGAGGCCCGTGTCGTAGACCTTTGCCATGGGCGCCGCGCTCACAAGCCCGAGCGCGAGGACGGCGACGAGCGCTGCGGGCACGTCCACACCGGCAAAGAAGACGTAGTAGGTCACCATGAGCCAGACGAGCAGCGGGATGCCGCTCGCGAGCTTTCCGTAGGCTCTCGCCGCCCCGCGCAGCCAAGCGCGGTTGGAGCGGCCCGCCGCGCAGAGCCCGGCGCCCGCGGCGCTCGCGAGGGCGAAGGACCCTGTCGCGATGGTCAGGGTGATGCCGAGGCCGTCGAGCACGAGCTTCCAGCGGCTCTCGGCGATGAAGGACCGCTCGAAGCTCGCGGCGAGGCTCCACAGGGCGCCGGCTGCGGTCGCCTCGGCGTCGACGGAATCGCTGCTTGAGCCGCCGCCGGCGCTCTGGCCGAGGTACTCGGCAACCGTGCTCTTGTTGGCAAGAAAGACGATGTCGTCGTGGGTATAGGCATCGGAGAAGGCGAGCTCCTTCTCGCGCTCGTCGGTCCTGGAGTAGGAGAGGGCGAGGTCGCTCTTGCCGCTCACGACGCTGGCGAGCTCGGCGTTGAAGGCCATGTCCTGGAACTCGACCTGGTAGCCGAGCTCGTAGGCCACGCGCAGGCAGATCTCGATGTCGGTGCCGCAGAACCGGCCGTCCTGGACGAAGACCTTGGGCTCGTTGGTGGCGCAGATAGCCACCTTGAGGACGGGCCCGTCGGTGCGCGCGGGGACATCGTCCATGGAGTAGTCGCGCTCGTAGGTCCACTTCTCGTAGATTCGGTCGAGCTCGCCGCTCTCGCGCATCTGGGCCAGGACGTCGTTGATCTGCCCCTTGAGCTCATCGTTGCCCTTTTGCAGGGCAAAGTTCTCGTCCACGGTGTAGAAGGCGGGCTCGAGGTAGGTGAGCGAATCGTTGGTGGCCATGTATCGACGGCAGACCGATTCCGTGGCCATGGCATAGTCCAGCTTGCCGGCGACCAGGGCGTTTATGATGTCGGGCGTGCCCGTGAAGTGCTGGATGTCCGCCTCCGGGTAGGCCTTCTCGACCTGCTGCTCGGAGATGCTGCCCGTGCGCACGCCGATGGAGGCGTGCTCGAGGAGCCGGCTTTGCTGCTCGGCGGAAACGGCGGCGGTGCCCGAGGCGGCGAGCGCGCGGGAGGGTGCGAGCGCGCAGGCGAGGAGCGCGCAGGCGAGGAGTACGCACACCACGTGGGCGAGCGCGGCGATGCTGAGCGGCTTGTTGGTAGGGTGCGGCAAGTTTCCTGTTCCTCCGGGGTGGTTTCCGACTTGATGCGGTTGCTGGGACCTAAGGATAGCCTTTGCGCGGCAGCGGCTCGGCGCGGGGCCAATCGCGGCCGCGATGTGTGGCGCGGGGGCCGCGCCCCCGGATGCGTGCACTGGCGGCTCGTGTCCCCTCAAAACGGCGGATGTGCGGCGGACTTTACGAGCGATTGCCGCACATCCCGCAAAAAGCGGGGATATACCCCTCAAAACGGCGGATGTGCGGTGCGCTACTAAAATCTGCGCCGCACATCCGCCGTTTTGAGGGGGCGTCGGCGAAGATGCCGCCCGGGCTGTCGCGGCGCTCGCGATTAGGCCCGCATTCGGCGGGCGCGCTGCGGCTGGCGAGGCGCTATGCGGGCGCGGACCCGTGTCTAAGAAGCGAACTTGACGAAGTTGTACGCGCAGATGAGGGCAATAAGGACGAGTGACGCCAGGTACAGCCTGTCGATCACCGCGCCGTCCACGCGACGGGCCACCTTGCGCCCAACGACCGACCCAGCCACGGCCGCCGCGCAGACGCCCGCGAGCAGCGCCGGCTCGAACCGCGGCACGCCGCCGAGGACGAGCGAGTAGGCGAGGCTCGCCCCCTGCGAGAACGCGATGATGAAGAGCGACGACTGCGCCGCGGGCTTCGTCTCCATGGCGAAGAAGAACGTGAGGATCGCCAAGTTGAATGGCCCGCCGCCGATGCCGAGGAACGACCAGCACATGCCGGCGACAAGCCCGATGCCCGCCTTGGGTGCGGCGCCCGTCACGTTGAGGCTTCTGACCTGCGCTTTATTTATCGTGTAGACACCGACGGCCGCCGTCAGCGCGATGAGCACCGCAGCTTGCGCGGCGCCCACGAGCTCCGTCGAGGGCAGCGCCGTCGAGAGCCGGTTGAACGCCACCTTGCCCGCCACGCCGCCGCCGGCCGAGCCCAGCGCGAGCGGCAGCATCGCCCGCGCGTCGACGCCCGACGTGCGCGCCGCCGCGTTCTGCGCGAGCGTGGCCAGCGCCATGGTGAGTACCGAGACGCCCGAGAGGAACGACACCGTAGCGACCGGCAGCACGCCCATCGCGTCCACGGCCGGCTTGATGATGACCCCGCCCCCGATGCCGCACAGCGGCCCGAGCAGCGACGCCAAGAAGCAGACGGCGACAACGGCAAAATTCGACAGAGACATCCGGGGTTCCTCACCTCAACTGGCGGCCCGTGCAAAAGGCCGATGCGCGATCGGCCGGCGGCTCGTCTTCTTTATACTCCCGAGGACCCCGGGGCGCGGCGCGGGCGCTCTCGTTTCTTGCCGCCTGACGCTGGCGGCATCGCTATGATGTGGGCATCGTTTTTTGCGAGGGGAGACCACATGGCGCTTATCGACGACGTCCGCGCATTCGTGCCCGGCTGCGAGCAGGAAGAATCTGACAAGGCGCTGTTGCTCGCGGCCCTCGAGCGCGACCCCGACGTGGCGCGGCGCAGCTCGCTCGCGCATCTCACGGCCTCAGCGTGGACGGTCGATGCAGCCGGCGAGCAGACGCTGCTGTGCTACCACAACATCTACGACTCCTGGAGCTGGTTGGGCGGACACGCCGACGGCGAGTTT
>CAVDQW010000065.1:0-2178 GCA_963610995.1 bacterium
GCCACGTGGCCGGAGCGCTTCTCGCCGCCGCGGCAGAGCGCGCCCGTGACCTGGGCGCGAGCGTCGTGCGCATCAACACGAGCGTCGCCAACGTGGAGGCAAACAACCTCTACGTCAGCGCGGGCTTCACCCGCCACAAGCCGGTATGGCTCCCCTACGAGGGCCTCGACCTGCCCGGATACACCAACCTCTGGGAACTCGCGCTTTAGCGCAAAGCGGGCAAAGGGAATTTCCCTTTGCCCGCTCGTTTATTGCCGAAGGCGATCCTTAGCTGGCGCGCCTCTTCCTGATATACGCCACGCAGACGACCAGGGAGGCTCCCAGAACAGCGATACCGACCACAGCGCAGGTGCGCCTGGAGCGCCTCTGCGCAGCCGAGGCGTCCGTACCCGCGGCGGCACCCTGCGTGGACGCAACATTGGTCGAGACCTCGGGCACCGCGCCGTACTCATCGCCGCTCAAGGTGACCTCAAGCGGGCTCAGGACCCTCTGTTGATCGATGACCTCGCCCGTCTCGGGGTTTCGGGCGCTGGTCAAAGTGTTGCAGTTCGCGCTCTTGTACCAGCGCACGTCGTTCAGCAGCGTGCCCGCGTCATCGAACGCTTTCTGCTGCATGCTGTTGCAGTAATCGGTGATGTAGGTCGCCGCCTGCGCGCCGTCGAGACCGGAGGCGTTGCTCAGCACGCTCGCCATGCCCTTGGCCATCGCCGCCTCGGCCTTCTGCCAATAGGCCCGCACGGGCTCGCCATAGACCTTGTAGGAGTCTGCGCCCACGCACAGCGTGCAGAGCTCCTTGAAGCGGTAGTAGGGGTAGGTATCGGTATCGAAGACGCCTGCCTGGTCGGCGCCCTGGTTCAAGCTGTACGGCCGGCTCACGCTCGTGGACGCGTTGGACATGGGGACGAACACGCCGTAGACGGCGGGGCCCGTGCTCTCCCAGGTAACGCAGGCCATATTCGCCGGCAGGTTCGGGTAGGTCTGCGTGATGTGAACGCTTAAGGCAGTGTCGGTACCGATGACGCGCATGTCCGTGCGGCCGGTCTCGTCGGGGCTGTACTCGGTGCCCTCGAAGCGGTTGCGCATGATCTGCTCGACCTCGCCCAGCGAGACCTTATCGTCGGCCTTGAAGGTGAGCGGGTACACGTCGGTGCTGTTATAGTCCCCGTAGGAAGCCGAGAGGAGCTTGTGGCCGATCCAGGTGCGCATGTGCGAGTAGTCGGTCACGACGCTCTGACCGGCGTAGGTCTTGAGCAGGTTGAGCTGTCCGTTATCGCCATAGACGGCGAAGCCCTTCTCCTTGGGGACCGATTCCAGGCCAGACGAGACGACGCTGTCGGCATAGTCGGACACGTACTCCAGCGAGAACTCGTTGCCGAAGGCCGCGACCGCGTCGGCGGGAAGCTTGACGGCTGCGTACTGGTGCCCGCCGTACATCTCGACGTACCACGCCTCGTGCTGGTCCGAGATCAAGGCGATGTTCACCTCGCTGCTACCGTACTTGTCGATGAGCCCGCAGAGGTTCTTGACCGCGTCTTTGGCGGTAGCGCTCTGACAGGTGACCAGGTCGACCGCGGTGAATTCCGACAGGCCGTGCTCGACGAGCGGGTCGGCCTCGAGGGCAGCCTTATTGGAGAACGACGTGATGGACATGATCATGGAGACGCCGCACTCGTTCGTGCAGACCGTGGCGTCCTTGCCCAGGCCGTTGGCGGCCGTGGTGCTGTCCATCCAAGGCGTAGACGTGTACTTGTAGGTGTGGGCGGGGATCTCGGCGTACACCGTGGCGTCGTTGTCGACCGGCATGGTGCGGCCTGACTCGTTCTCGACGGCGTCGGTCACGGTCATGTAGTTTCCCCACACGGCCTGGCAGTCGTTGGACTTGGCCATGATGATGGTTCCGTCGTCGCTGGCCTCGGAGCCGACGTAGACGGCGGTGCACGCATACGCCGAGGACGCCGCGACCATGACGCCCGCCAAGCCGAGCATGACGGCGCATGCGGCGCGGGCAAGACAAGTTCTGAATTTCATGATGCTTCCTTTTCGCCGGGGCACTTCGCCCTGCTGCTGGTAACGGGGGCAGTATGTAGCGCGCCGCGCATCAACACCGCATCAGGCAAGGCGCGGAGATACCGAAGGCTCGCGCCAAAGGAAGGCCCCCTATCGTCGGCAGATAAGAGG
>CAVDQW010000066.1:0-5951 GCA_963610995.1 bacterium
GCCGCGGAGGCGGCAGCTTTTCCGGCGGTGGTGGTGGCCGCTCCGGCGGTAGGTCCGGCGGTTTCGGCGGCGGCTCTCCCCGCGGCGGCGGTTTCGGCGGCGACATGGGCGCTGGCCCGCGCGGCGGCGGCCGCGGCGGCATGGGCGGCGGCTTCCCCATGGGCGGCTTCAACGTAGGCCCCAGCATCAACGTGGGCGGCGGCCCCCGCGGCGCCTCCGGCGGCGGATGCGGCGGCTGCGTGGGCACCATCATCGGTTTCGTCCTGGTGGCGATGCTGCTGCTGGTCCTCTCCACGGCCATGGGCAGCTGCTCCGGCGGCGGATACGGCGGCTACAACAACAGCTCGTATAGCAGCAGCTCGTACTCGACGACCAGCGAGACGAGCTCCGATACCGTGCGCACCAAGCTCTCCGGCGTCGTGTCCAAGACCGCCTACTACACAGACGAGGACGGCGACTGGATCCACACCGCAAGCAAGCTCGAGAAGGGCCTCTCCCACTTCTACGACAAGACCGGCATCCAGCCCTACGTCTACATCCTCAAGAACGGCTCCGTGACCTCCACGAGCGAGCTCGAGACCCTGGCCGAGAAGTACTACGACCAGCTCTTCTCCGACGAGGGCCACTTCCTGCTCGTCTTCTGCGACACCGGCAGCGGCACCTTCAACGCGGCGTACTGGTACGGCACGCAGGCGCGCACCGTCATGGACGACGAGGCCATTGAGGTGCTCAAGAACCAGCTCAGCAACTCGTACAACACGGCCGACTCCGATGAGGAGGTCTTCTCGGACGCGTTCTACAACACGGCCGACGTCATCATGAAGGCGGCCGAGAAGCAGGAATCCACGGGCAATCTGCTCAAGGTCGGCGGCGTCGTTGTGGCCGTGGCCGTTGTCGGCGGCATCGCCTACGTCGTCGTCAAGAACAAGAAAAAGGCCGACGAGGAGCGCAAGAAGCGCGCCGACGAGATCTTGAACACCCCGCTCGAGAAGTTCAGCGACACCGACAAGGACGTCGAGAACCTCGCCTCCAAGTACGAGGACAAGTCGGGCGACGCATAAACGCCGTAGGCAAAGGGGCTGCCCCTTTGTCCACTCGCGCGGCAACAACCGGCGCTTCGCCGGACCACATACAGGCATTGACGCTCACAAACGAAAGGTAAAGAACATGAGCATCCTCGATCGCTTCGCCACCATCATCAAGGCCAACATCAACGACCTCCTCGACAAGGCCGAGGACCCCGCCAAGATGGTCGACCAGTACCTCATCGATCTCGGCGACAACCTTGCCAAGGTCAAGCAGGAGACCGCCGGCGTCATGGCCGAGGAGAAGCGCTGCCAGCGCCTCGTCGACGACAACAACTCCGAGATCGCCCGCATGGAGAGCCTCGCCAAGAAGGCCCTCTCCGCCGGCAACGAGGACGACGCCCGCACCTTCCTCGCCAAGAAGCAGCAGCTCGAGGCCAACGGCGCCGAGCTCCAGAAGGCCGCCGACGCCGCCAAGGCCAACGCCGACAAGATGCGCCAGATGCACGACAAGCTCGTGAGCGACATCGAGCAGCTCAAGGCCCGCAAGGAGTCCATCAAGGCCAAGTCCGCCGTCGCCAAGACCCAGACCATGGTCAACGAGATGACCTCCGGCACCGACCGCGCCGCCGGCGCCATCGACGCCTTCAACCGCATGGAGGCCAAGGTCGACAAGCAGCTCGACACCGCCGAGTCCATGGCCGAGCTCAACTCCGCCCCCGCCGACTCCGTCGAGGCCCTCGAGGCCAAGTACGCCGGCGCCGCCGACTCCACCGCCGTGGACGATGAGCTCGCCAAGCTCAAGGCCGAGATGGGCCTCTAAGCCCTGCGCCACACGCCCTAGGGCCTCATTCGCGTAATCACGGCGCGTAATTCGTAGCCGGGTGCGTTATTCTCTAAGTTGATTTACAACGGAAGGAGATAACGTGCCCGGCTACGTTCTTAGCTGCTGCTCGACCGTCGACCTCACGCGCGACTGGCTCGACGAGCGCGACATCAAATATGTTTATTTCAACTACGAGTTGGGCGGCGTGTCCTACAAGGACGACTTCGGCCAGTCCATCACGCCCTCCGAGCTCTATGCCAAGATGCTCGCAGGCGCCGATGCCAAGACCTCGCAGGTCTCGACCGGCGACTACGTCGAGCATTTCGAAGAGTTCCTCTCGGCCGGGCTCGACGTGGTGCACGTATGCCTCTCGAGCGGCATTTCCGGCACGTACAACTCCGCCGTGGCGGCCCAAGGCATCCTCGCCGAGAAGTACCCCGAGCGCAAGCTGATCGTCATCGACTCGCTGTGCGCCAGCGCAGGCTACGGGATGCTCGTCGACCGTCTCTCCGAGCTGCGCGACCAGGGCATGGGCGCCGAGGAGCTCGCCGCGTGGGCGGAGGCCCACAAGCTCGAGGTGCAGCATTGGTTCTTCTCGAGCGACCTCACGTTCTTCATTCGCGGCGGGCGCATATCCAAGGCCGCGGGCCTGGTCGGCGGCATGCTCAAGATTTGCCCCGTGATGGACGTCGAGCCCGACGGCTCCCTTGCCGTCAAGGAGAAGATCCGCAACAAGAAGAACGCCATCAAGCGCGACCTCGAGATCATGGAGGAGCTCGCGCAGGGCGGCCTCGACTACAACGGCAAGGTCTTTATCTCCAATGCCGACTGCGAGGGCGACGCCCGCGAGGTCGCGGCGCAGGTCGAGACCAAGTTCACCTGGTTGGACGGCCCCGTGCACATCTTCCCCATCGGCGCGACCATCGGTTGCCACACGGGCCCGGGCACCGTCGCGCTCTTCTTCTGGGGCAAGCCGAGGGCGTAATCGGCGCTCGCTGTCCAAAAATCGAACTTGACGGTCGAGATTACGCGACCGACGAAGTATCGCCTTTATCTACGGATATAAAACCGCAGGTAGAGGCGATACGAATTTTTGAGCTACTTGGAGTTTGCCGATAAAACGACCGTTAAGTTCGATTTTTGGGCAGCGACTTAGAGCTCGCGCTCAAAGAACTGACGGTACAGCGCAATTTCGGCCTCGGTGTCCTTGCTTGACTCGAAGCTCACCTCGCCCGCACGCCCTTCCGACGCAAGAAGGCCCGTCTCGGTCAGGCGGGAGCGCAGCTGACGCGCCGTTCCGGAGCCGCCGTCGAAGAACTTGACGCCGCCGCCCAGCACCTCAGCAATCTGCTGGCGCACGAACGGATAATGCGTGCAGCCAAGGACCACCGATCCGACGGTACCCGCAAACGACCCAACGTAGCCGCGAATCATCTCGACCAGATCGGCCTGATCGAGCTCACCGTGCTCGATGCGCCCCGCGAGCCCCGGGCACGGCACCGAGATGACCTCGCAATCCTTACCATAGGTTGCCGCCAGGTCCTGGTACTTGTCGAGGGTAAGGGTGATGTCGGTCGCCATCACGAGGATACGGCCGTGATCGGGGTCCTCCGTCGCGGGCTTAAGCGCCGGCTCGATGCCAATAATGGGCAGATCGGGATAGGCGTTGCGGAGCGTCGGCGCCGCCACAGACGTGGCCGTGTTGCACGCGATGACGATGGCTTTAGCCCCCTCGGCGACGAACTTCTCGACTATGCCGCGCGAGAGCTCGAGCACTCGGGCCTCGGCCTTCTCGCCGTACGGGGCGTTGGCCGAGTCGCCGAAGTAATGGAAGTCCTCGCCCGGGAGCTCGGCCGCGAGCGACTTGAGCACACTGATGCCGCCGACACCGGAATCGAAGACGCCGATGAAGCTGTTCGGATCCGCAGACACGCTATGCCTCCTCAGACTTGCGGCGCTTGGCGGCCAGCGTATCGACGCCGTGGCGCACCGTCATGATCGGGTGATGCAGGAGCATCCTGGGGCCGGCATAGCGCATGACGTCCTTGATGGCGGCGCGCTGGGCCGGCGCATAACAGTGTACCTTGCACTGCGAGCAGAAGGTTTTCGTGGCCATGAACGGGCAACGACCGATGCGCGTCGAGGCGTACTCGGAAAGCGCCGCGCAGTCCTCGCAGAGCTGCCCGCGGGCGGTGCCGTGGTTGCCACGACAGTAGACGGCGATCATTTGCGTGACGACCTCGCGCTCTCGCGTGCGCTTGGCCTCGATCTGCTCGGGCGTTAGAGCCTTGGCCTGGGCTTTATTCTGGGTCATACTCGTCTCCCCTAGCTCACGCGGCCGGAATCCATGGAGTAGGTCTTGTCGGCGATGGCGCTCGTGGACGGGCGGTGGCTGATGAGGACCACCGCGCGGCGGCCGCGCTGCTCGTCGAGGGACCGCAGGATCTGGGCCTCGTTGAGCGCGTCGAGGTTGCTCGTGGGCTCGTCGAGCAGCAGCAACGGGGCGTCGTGGAGAAACGCGCGGGCGAGGCCCAAGCGCTGGCGCTCGCCGCCCGAGAGGGTATCGCCGAGCTCGCCCACCATGGTGTCGTAGCCGTCGGGCAGGCTCATGATGAAGTCGTGCACGCTGGCCGCGCGGCACGCCGCCTCAAGCTCCTCGTCGGTCGCCGTGGGCTTGGCAAGCAGCAGGTTGTAGCGAATGCTGCCGTGGAAGAGATACGTGTCCTGCTCGACGAAGGCTTCGTCGGCTCGCAGGGCGCGCGTGGCGACGCCGCGGATGTCCTCGCCGCCGATGGTGACGCGGCCCTCGTCGACGTCCCAGAAGCGCATGAGAAGGCGGCAGAGCGTGGACTTGCCGGAGCCGGAGCGGCCCTGGATGGCCACGATCTCGCCAGGCTCGATGGAAACGCTCACGTCGTCGAGGATCTTCTCGGCGCCGGCGTCGGCGGCAGCCCGCTCGGGCTCGCCCTCGCCCGACTCGGCGGCCTGCGCAGGCGATCCGTAGGAGAAGCTCACGTGCTCGGCGGCGGCGCCGGTGAACTCAGGCGCGCTCCCCTCCTCATCGGAGACCTCGCGCACAAGCGGCTCCTCATCCAGGATGTCGAGCACGCGGTCGCCGGCGGCGAGGGTTCCCTGCAGCGTGGAGCCGAGGTTCGCCAACGCGACGAAAGGCCCGAAGGAGCTGAACGTGGCGACTGTGGCAAGCACCGCATCCGTGGCGCTGACCAGGCCGTCATTCGCAAGGGTGAGCGCCAGGAGCATCTGCAGGACCGACACGATCATGATGACGCCGGCCGTGGCGGTCTGCCCCTGGCTCGCCACGCCGCGCAGGCGGCCCTGGGTATCCACGAGCTCGCCGCTGAGGCGATCGAGCTCGGCCAGGCGCCGCTGGCCGGCGCCGAACTGCAGCACCTCGGAAAGACCGCGCAGGCCGTCGAGGACAAAGCTCGAGAGACCGGCCGCTTGATCGCGTGAGGCGCGGCCGTCGTCGCCCGAGGCGCGCGAGATCAAAATAGGCGCCGCAATGCCCACGGCCGCATACCCCAGAAGCGCGAGCACAGCCAGCGCCGGGTGCATGTTGCCGAGGTAGACGCCCAAGAGCACCGCCATAAGGACCGCGATGCACACCGGGCTGATGGTGTGGGCGAAGTAGACCTCGAGAAGCTCGATGTCGGAGGTGACGGTCGAGATGAGGCTGCCGCGGTCGGCGCCCGCGAGCTTGGCCGGGGCGAGGCGGCGAAGAGCCCCGAAGACCAGATGACGGATGTGGGCGAGCAGCCTGAAGGCGATGTAGTGGTTGCAGCGCTGCTCGATGAAGTGCAGCACGCCACGGGCGACGGCCAGGCCGGCGAGCAGAAGGGCGGTGGGGCCGAAGACGGAATCGAACGCCGCGGGCGCCGTGGCCGCGGTCATCGCCGCCTTGGCAGCGATGACCGGAATGGCGGTCGCGCAGCAGAAGCCGGCGACGCCGCACGCGACTGCGAGGCACATCCAAGGGATGAACGGGCTCACAAAGGCGGTCATGTCCCACATGATGCGCACGTTGCTCCTCTTACGCATCGGCGCTCACCTCGCTCTCATCGGCGTCGGCAGGGGTTTTG
>CAVDQW010000067.1:0-3475 GCA_963610995.1 bacterium
TCCCTTGCGGCGTAGTCCTTATTTAGGCCGTCCAAGTTTTGGGGTGCAGTTCAGAAGCGGGGCTTTTCGAAGCTGTCTGAGCACCGAGGCATACCGCGGGCTGTTCCCTCGGCGCCTCTCCCACCGAAAGCCTAGGCCGACTTCATAAGCACCGCGCGCACGATGCCCGCGGCGTCGTCGCACGCGTCGAGCACCTGCTCCATGCGGTCGAAGATGCGCAGCCAGGTCACCGCGTACTTGCCACCGCGCTCCTCGTCCTCGTGGAAGAGGCGGCGCAGGCCGTTCTGGTACACGGTGTCGCCCTGGTCCTCGATGTCGCCCACGGAGATGGCCTTCTCCATAACCGGCTCGGGCTTCTTGTTGTACTCGGGCAGGCGGTTGAGCATCTCCTGCAGCTCCTTGACCGCGGTGACGGCCAGGTCTGCGGCCTGCTCGGCCTCGACGCGCATGTCGTCGATGTTGAAGAGGTCCAGGCGCATGGTGACGCCGTACATGGAGTCGGTGATGTTGTCCATGGCCAGCGCGAGCGCGGAGATGTCCTCGCGGTCGAGCGGGGTGATGAAGGAGGTGTAGAGCTTCTGCATGATGGTCTTCACGCGCTCGTCGCAGTTGGTCTCGTAGACCTTCATCTGCGGGATGCGGCTCATGGAGTTGGGGTAATCGTGGATGATGGCGGCGTACTCGTCGGCGGCCTCGGCGATAAGCGCGGCGAAGTCCTTGAGCAGGGTGTAGAACTCGTCTTCCTTCTTGTTGCGTGCCATGGTGGGCTCCTTGTCTGTGGGGTCTGGGTCGTTAAGACGATCGGTTTCGAAACGGTTTCTTGCCTAGAAGATCACGAGGAAGAGCTTGGCCAGCGCGTAGCCGATGATGCCGCAGCCGGGGAAGGTGAAGATCCAGGTGAGGACCATCTCCTTGCAGACGCCCCAGTTGACGGAGTGGACATCCTTGGCGGCGCCGGCGCCCATGATGGCGGCGGTCTTGGTGTGCGTGGTGGAGACGGGCAGGCCGGTCACCGTGGCGATGAAGAGCGAGACGGTGGCCGAGATAGAGGCGGAGAAGCCCTGGTATTTGTCGAGCTGGACCATCTCCATGCCGACCTTCTTGATGATCTTCTTGCCGCCGACGGCGGTGCCGATGGCCATGGTGCCGGCACAGAGGATCTCGATCCACAGGGGGAAGCCGCCCATCTCGCCGACGGTCTTGCCCATGGAGAGGGCGACGGCGAGCATGGCGGTCGACATGAACTTCTGGCCGTCCTGCGCGCCGTGCATGAGGGCGACGCCCGCGGCGCCGACGATCTGCATCTTGCCGAAGAAGTTGTTGGCGCGGCGACGGTCGGCGTTCCTGCAGGCAATGGGGATCACCTTGGCGATAACCCAGCCGGCGAGGTAGCCGAGGACGGTGGAGAGGACGAGGCCGTAGATGACCTTCATCCACTCGTCCATGTTGACGCCGTCGAGGCCGCCGGAGACGGCCAGCGCCGAGCCGGTGAGGCCGGCGATGAGGGCGTGGGACTCCGACGTCGGGATGCCGAAGATCCACGCGGCGACGCCCCAAGCGACGATGCCGACCGTGGAGGCTGCCAACGCGATCATGGCGAGGTGGGAGTCTCCGCCGAAGTCGACCATGCCGGAGATGGTGTCGGCCACGGCCGTCGAGATGAACGTCATGGCCACCAGGCCGATGAAGTTGCAGATGACGGACATGAGGATGGCGTCGTCGATGTCCATCGAACGGGTACCCACGACCTCGGCGATGGCGTTGGCGGCGTCCGTGGCGCCGTTGACGAAGATGGTGCCGAGCACCAAAAGCATCACCAATACGAGGAAGGGATTGGAGGCCAGCAGGCCAAAGAATTCAGTGAGGGTAATCAAGTGCACTCTTTTCCACACATGCGCGAGAACCGATGCGCCCCTTTACTGTCATGCTTTTGTAAGCACCCGATAAGAATACCGTAAAGGTTCGGCTATAAAAGCCAAAGTAAGCTGGGGAGGAGCTTTGTAAGACTAAGCATTACATTGAGCTTACAAAGTCGGCTTACCTACGGCACGCGAGGCGCGGGGCCGTCCCCGACCCGCCCGGGCCTATACTCGAGTGACCGACAAACCGGCAGAAAGGCACGGGCCCCGCGTGGCAAAGACCGCGAGCACAAGAAACCCCCGAATCGAGGCGCTGCGCCTGGTCGCGGCGGCGTCCATCGCCGTCTTCCACACCTTTATGCCGTGGTTCGAGGAACTGACCTCGGGCTTCGGCTCCGGGCAATACATCATCGACAACCCCGTGACGTGCACCGCGCTCGGCTTCATCGACCAGCTCGGGTCCTTTGGCAACAACGTCTTCTTCCTCATCAGCGGTTTGTTCCTCATCCCCGCTTGCGCACGGGCGAGCGTTGACGCGGGGTATTGGGGCGCGCAGGCGAGAAAGACGCTGCGGCGAGCGGGCGCGCTTCTTGCGAGCGTGGCGCTTTACACGGCGGCGATGCTCGTGCTGAGCGCGACCGTGCTGCCCATCGAGGATTTTGGCCTGGCGGAGCTGCCGGCGATCCTTGCCGACCTCGAGTTTATATGGGTCTACCTGCTGTTCATTGTGCTTGCGCCGGCGATTGGTTGGGCATGGAGACGCGCGAAGCGGCCGTGGCTGGTCGTCTGCGCCCTCTTCGTCGCCGTCTTCTGCGCGAACGGCTACATCGCGTTCATCGACCCCGGCGAGCTGGACCGGGGACTGCTCGACTGGCGAAAGCTCATGAGCGCGGCGACGTACCTCGTGGCGTTCCTGACGGGCGGTCTGCTCGCGAAGGCCTCTCTTTCCCGCCGACGCGCCGGGGCGCTGCTCGCGGCGAGCGTCGGCCTCACCGTGGCCGTCGAGGCCGCGCTCGCGGTCACGCAGCAGATGGACCTCATGTACGCCACGTCCTTCAAGTCCACGTCGATCCTCGCCTTCGCCATGGCGGCGGCGTCGGTTCTTTGGGCAAAGTGCGAGGCGGTTAGCGACGGGAAGGCCGCCGAGGTGAACACGGACGACCCCGTCTCGAGGACCGTGTGCCGCCTCGCGAAGAGCGTGCTGGGCTTCTACATCCTCCAGGCGCTCACGTCGCCGCTGTGGAACGAGTGGTTCTACGACGCGCTCGTGGCCGTATACGACACGCCGGGCAACACGTCGTACCAGGTATGCGCCGCAGGCATCGGCCTCAGCCTCCTGCTGCTCGCGGGCTGCCTGGCCATCGACCAGCTCGCGAGGCTCCCCCTCTTCCGCAAGCTCGGTCTCGTCAAGTAAGGCCGAACCGCCGCAAATGTAAAGAGACGCGCCCGGACCCGTTTGCCCACGGGTTCGGGCGCACTTTGTTGCGCATATGGAGGACGTCGCCGCCCTTACGCCTTGGCGACCTTCTTGGTGCGGCCGGAGCGGTGCAGGCGGCTCTTCACGCCGCCCATGGGGTTCGTGGGCACCTGGATGCTCAGGCCGAGCAGCAGGTTGA
>CAVDQW010000068.1:0-6072 GCA_963610995.1 bacterium
ACGCCGTTTTGCGCGCGCAGGGCGCCCGAGGGCGCCCGAGGGTCTAGAATCGAGAACGTTGAATACACGACGCGCGTCGAAAGGAACAACATGGAGCGTCCGAACGCCTGGAAATCCTACACGGCCGAGCAGCTCGACGAGCTGCACTACCTCTGCGAGGGCTACAAGGCCTTTATCTCCGACAACAAGACCGAGCGCGAGTGCTGCGCCTCCGCCATCGACATGGCCCGTGAGGCCGGCTACGTCGACCTGGACGACGTCATCGCCGAGGGCCGCGGGCTCAAGCCCGGCGACAAGGTCTACGCCGTCAACCGCGCGAAGTCCCTCATGCTCGTGAACCTGGGCACCGAGGACCTCGAGGCGGGCGTGAACATCCTGGGCGCCCACATCGACTCCCCGCGCATGGACGTCAAGCAGAACCCGCTCGAGGAGTCGAGCGACCTCGTCACGCTTGACACCCACTACTACGGCGGCATCAAGAAGTACCAGTGGGTCACCATCCCGCTGGCCATCCACGGCGTCGTTGCCAAGAAGGACGGCACGGTGGTCAACGTGGCCGTGGGCGAGGACGAGGGCGACCCGGTCTTCTGCGTCTCCGACCTGCTCATCCACCTCTCCGGCGAGCAGATGACCAAGACCGCCGCGAAAGTGATCGAGGGCGAGATGCTCGACGTCATCGTGGGCGGCCGCCCCATGGTGGTCGAGGCCGGCGCCGACGGCAAGAAGGACGAGAAGGACCTGGTCAAGAAGGGCGTCCTCGCCGTCCTCAAGGAGCAGCTCGACATCGAGGAGGAGGACCTTCTCTCCGCCGAGCTCGAGGTCGTGCCCGCAGGTGCTGCCCGCGACCTTGGCTTCGACCGTTCCATGATCCTGGGCTACGGCCAGGACGACCGCTCCTGCGCCTACACGAGCCTGGTCGCGCAGCTCGACGAGCCCGAGGTCAAGCGCACCGCCGTCACCCTGCTCGTCGACAAGGAGGAGATCGGCTCGGTGGGCGCCACGGGCATGACCAGCCGTTTCTTCGAGAACACCATGGCCGAGGTGCTTGCGCTCGCCGGTAAGGGCGGCGACCTCGAGCTGCGCCGCTGCCTCGCCAACTCGCAGATGCTCTCGAGCGACGTCTCGGCCGGCTACGACCCCACCTTCGCTTCCGCCTTCGAGCCGAAGAACTCCAGCTACCTGGGCCGCGGCCTCACCTTCAACAAGTTCACCGGCAGCCGCGGCAAGTCCGGCTCCAACGACGCCGACGCCGAGTACGTGGCCAAGATCCGCCGCGTGATGGACGAGGGCGGCGTCAACTGGCAGACCGCCGAGCTCGGCCGCGTCGACGTGGGCGGCGGCGGCACCATCGCCTACATCCTGGCCAAGTACGACATGAGCGTCATCGACTGCGGCGTGCCCGTGCTCAGCATGCACGCACCCTGGGAGGCAACGAGCAAGGCCGATATCTTCGAGGCCTACCGCGGCTACCGCGCCTTCCTCAAGCTCGCATAACAACGCGGCTTCGGCATAACAGCGGGAAGCCCCGGTCGCATCATTGAACTGCCCCCATTTCCTGGACACGGGAAATGGGGGCAGTTCAATCGTGACCGAGGCTTCTCCACTGATCGAGCGCCGCCCATTGTTGCACGGACTGTTCGCCGGAATAAGACGAAGGGACTGTCCCTTTGTCTTATTTCTGCGAGCTCGCGGTGCCGAGCCAGCCGTCCAGCGTCTCCCAGAGGGAGGCCTGGTCGGCCTCGCTCAGGTCGGCGATGGTGGTCACGTGGTTGTAGGTGGACTCGTAGCACTTGATCTGGCTGTTGCTAAAGGTGAGCTCCGGCCTGACGAAGTACCAGGGGTCGGTTTGGCCGCTCACCATGATGAGGTGCGCGGTGGTGGTCGAGTTGAACCACTCGATCATCGCGTTGCGCGTCGAGTCGCTGTAGGGCAGGGCCTCGAGCTGCTCGTCGGTCAAGAACAGCTCGGCGTCCGAGCAGTTGGTCTCGGTGGCCACGTAGTAGGACGCCTTCTCGTCCTCGGGAGCGGCTTCCCTCGCCTCGGCGACGATTTGCCGCAGGTGATCGAAGCTCTCCTCGCAATCGCCCATCTCGGTAGCGGCCTGGATCGGATAGGGGAAGAAACCCGCGTTGTACGCGTAGAACGACGGCTCCACGACGGCGGAGATGCACTCGTAGATTTTCTCGGGGTCGTCGGCATCCACCGCCTGGGTGATCTGGTCAACGACGTTGCTCTGGTGGTACTGCCAGAACCCGACGGTGAAGTCGATGATCGCCACGTCCCAGAGCCGCGCGGCCTGGGTGCTCTCGTCGCTGCCGTAGTGCGACTCGCGGAACTTGTATCCCTTCGAGACGCAATCCTGATAAAACCTGGTCTGGAGCTGGTCGCGATACTTGACGCAGGCGACCTGGAACTTGTCCAGCAGCTCGTGCCACTGGCTGGCCTTCTCCTCGCCATAAGCCTTGTAACCGATCTCGCCAAAGACGGCATCCATGAAGCGGGTGTCGTTGCGGGTCTCGCAGAACGGCGCGCAGAAGCCCATGAACACGTCCGCGTCGTTGTAGCCGTGCTGCTCCTGGAAATAGCACTGGTAGTCGGTCGTCAGGCCGCCCTTGCTCGTGCCCGTCCAGATGCGCTTGCCCGTAAGCACGCCCGAGAGCTTCTGGACGATCTCGTGGAAATCGGTCGCCGCCTGCTCCATGGTCAGGTAGCCCCACAGCTCGGTGCTGTCGGGGTCGAGGCCCTCAGGCGTCGACTCACCGAAGAAGCGGTACTCGACCTGCACGATGTTCGGCATGCCGTAGCGCTCGAGGAAGGTCTGGTTGATGAACTGGGAGTACGCGGTGCTCGGCAGGTCGGTGAGCATGTAGCCGTCGGTGTTCACCACGCTGACCGCTTCAGCGCTGGTGTAATACAGCCTCACGTGCTGCCCGAAGGTGCCGGCGGAAGGGTCGTTGTGATCGACGGGTTGCGTGAAGGTGAGCTCGTAGATCTGATACGTCTGGTCGAGCTGGAGCTGAGCGACGAAATCGTTGGTGTATTTTTTGACGCTGGTGACGCCGTCGATGGCGAGAAGCTGCTGCTCGATGGACTCGCTCGACGCCGCGCCCGTCTCGGAAGATTGCGCCGTCTGCTGCGTCGCATCGCCGGAGCCCGAAGCGTTGTTCGTGCCCGCGCAGCCGGTAAGCCCCGCGCCCGCGCACCCGAGCGCAAGCGCAAGGGCGACCAACAGGCGAAGAGGCTTCCTCAGACCTGCCTTGGCGGACGTGGAAACGCGGTCGGGAGCAGAGGTACGTGAGGTTCTTGGCATCGCGATGTCCTTTCCGAGTCCTTATAGCACCGTAAAGATAACCTAGAAGCCATTCTCGCACGGAAACCGCCGTGTTTGGGCGGCGCACGCCCAGGAAGCCCGTCTGCGGCGCTCGCGCTATCCTAAATGCGTAAAACCTATCCACAAGGACCGTCTGGAGGCAGGCGAATGAACATCACGGTTTACCTGGGGGCCAGCTACGGGAGCAATCCCCTGTTCGCCGACGCGGCGCGCGAGCTCGGCTCATGGATCGGCCGCTCCGGCAACACGCTCGTGTACGGCGGCTCGAAGACCGGCCTCATGGGCGAGCTCGCGACCTCGGCGCTCGAGGCGGGCGCCGAGGCGATCGGCGTCGAGCCGCAATTCTTCATCGACGCCGAGGTGCAGCTCCCCGGCCTCACGCAGCTGATCGTCACCAAGGACATGGCCGAGCGAAAGCAGAAGATGATCGAGCTGGGCGAAGCCTTCGTCGCCTTCCCCGGCAGCACCGGCACGCTGGAGGAGATCGCCGAGGTCATGTCCCTCGTATCGCTCGGAAAGCTCTCGGCGCCGTGCATCCTGTACAACCTCGACGGCTATTACGAGCACCTGCGGGCGCTGCTCGGCCACATGGTGGACGAGGGGCTCTCTACGCCGGAGCGCCAGCAGGGCATCCACTTTGCCGGCAGCCTCGCGGAAATCGTCGAGCTGCTCGGCTAGGGGCGCAGAGGCCGCACGGCCGGTGACGCGCACGATGAGGTCCTTGTGCTTCTCGAAGGTGGGCCTGGGCGTCGAGCGGGGTCTCCTTGCTCACGGCGGCATACGGCGCGCGATAGCCGCGGCTCCCGTTGCGCGCGCTTTCGAAATCGCCGTGGGACGACGTGGTTGATGCTACTATGGCTTACGAACGTAAGCATTTCCTCGCACGCAAAGGAGCTGCCATGGCCTCCCGCACCGATCGCATCCTCGAGATCTTGACCCAGCAGAAAAGGGCCGAGGTCACCGAGCTCGCCCAGGAGCTGGGCGTCTCGCAGGTCACGATGCGCAAGGACCTCACGGAGCTCGAGAGCCGCGGGCTCATCAAGCGCGAGCACGGGTTCGCCGTGCTGCAGAGCGCCAACAACGTGGAGGGGCGCCTCGCCTACCACTACAAGGAGAAGCTCCGCATCGCCGAGCGCGCGGCCGAGCTCGTCCGCGACGGCGACACCGTGATGATCGAGAACGGCAGCTGCTGCGCCATCCTCGCCGCCAAGCTCGCCGCCCAGAAGAACGACGTGACCATAATCACCAACAGCTCCTTCATCGCCGACTACGTGCGGCGCGAGCCCACCGTGAACATCGTGCTGCTGGGCGGCATCTATCAAAAGGACTCGCAGGTCATGGTGGGGCCGATGATCGACAAGGGCGTGCAGGACTTCTTCGTGGACGTGCTCTTTGCCGGAACCGACGGGTTCTCGGCCCGCACCGGCTTTACCAACACCGACCAGATGCGCGCGCAGGCCGTGGCCTCCATGGCCGACCACGCCGAGCGGGTCGTCGTCCTCACCGAGAGTGAGAAGTTCGGGCGGCGCGGAACGGTGCCGCTCTCGCTCGCCGGGCGCGACGTGACGGTGATCACGGACTGCCGCATCCCCGACGAGGCCAAGACGGAGCTCGAGCGCAAGGGATACGTGCTGGTCGTGGCCTAAGGGCCGTTGCCTAGGGGCCGCGACAGGAGCGCAGCCGCGGAGGCGAAGCGAGCCACGCGAGGGCGACATACGAGACGCCGCAGGAGAGGCGCCCGCGAGTAGGGGGAGCTCGCGGGCGCCTCTCCTGCGTTCTTGTCGGCCGCCCGGCGACCTCAAAACACGGGCAGGTGACCGCAAAAATCAAAAATCGCGCTAAGTAGGAATGCGATTTGTGGCTACAGCAAGTATTCGGCCAGCATTAAACAGAAAACCCGCAGGTCAGAGACTTGCGGGGTTTCCTGCCTACTCGGACATCGCCGAACTGCCTTCCTGCTAAGCGATGTTTTGCCCTGCACGGAGTCAAAACAGGTCCCAAGCGGCGCGACGCGCTAGCCGAGAAGGGCCAGGACCTCCTTCTTGGCGGCGAGAAACGCATCGGAGAGCTCGAAGTCATCGGCGGCGCCCGTGCGATCCACCACGACCTCGCCGGCCACCGTGGAGGGCGCACCGGCGCGGGGATCGCCCGCCAGCACATAGACGCGGCTCGCCATGCTCGCCGCCTCGTCCACGTCATGGGTGATCACGATGCTCGCGATGCCCAGCTCGGCCGCCATCTGGCAATACCAACGGCGAAGGTCCACGCGCGTCAGGGCATCGAGCGCCGAGAACGGCTCGTCGAGAAGGGCCACGTCGTTGCCCATGAGGTAGGTGCGCAGGAAGGCCGCGCGCTGGCGCATGCCGCCGGAGAGCTCGCTCGGCCACTTGTCCTCGCAGCCGGAAAGGCCGAAGCGTTCCATGAGCGGAAGCGCACGGGCGCGGGCGGCGTCCTTCTTCTCCCCTGCCAACACGAGCGGCAGGATGGCGTTGTCCAGGATGGTGCGGCTGGGCAACAGGAGGTCCTTCTGCAGCATGTACGAGACGCGGCCGGGCTTGCCGTCGAGGTCCTCGCCGTGCAGCAGCACCCGGCCCTCTCGCGGGCGCGTGAGGCCCGAGAGCGCATGCAGGATGGTGGTCTTGCCGCAGCCCGACTTGCCCACGATGCAGACGGTCTCCCCAGCGGCGACGGAAAGGCTCACGCCGCGGACGACGTCGGCGCCCTCGTCCCAGGCGCAGGTG
>CAVDQW010000069.1:0-2939 GCA_963610995.1 bacterium
CGCAGCCGACGGCGCCACGGCCACGGTGCGCTTCGCCGAGCCGCAGCGACGCGTCGCTCCCGGCCAGTCCGCCGTCGTCTACGACGGCCTGCGCTGCCTCGGAGGCGGCATCATCCAGAAGTAGGGGAGTCCTCATGTCCAACGAATCCGCCCGCGCCCACCTCGCGCGCTACGGCGCCGAGAAGCGCATCGTCGAGCTCGCGGAGTCGAGCGCCACGGTCGAGCTCGCCGCGCACGCGCTCGGCGTGGAGGGCGCCCGCATCGCCAAGACCCTGAGCTTCATGGTGGCGGGCGAGCCGCTGCTCGTCGTCTTTGCGGGAGACGCCCGCATCAACAACCAGGCCTTCAAGGCCGCCTTCCACGGCAAGCCAAAGATGCTCACGGCCGAGCAGGCGGTCGAGCTCGTGGGGCATGCCCCGGGCGGCGTCTGCCCCTTCGGCGTGAACGATGGCGTGGCCGTCTACCTCGACGAGTCGCTTCGCCGCTTCAAGACGGTCTTCCCCGCTTGCGGCAGCTCTAACTCGGCCATCGAGCTCACCTGCGACGAGCTCGAGCGCTTCTCGGAGGCGCGCGGCTGGGTGAGCGTGGGCAAGGGCTGGGAGTGACGCCCGCGGCCCCATGTGCGGCGTTCGCATGTTTATGGGCCGCCGTGCGGCGAGCGGGGTAGAATAGGTCAACGCAACACACGTCGCAGCACAAAACCGCAGCAGAGGGGCTATCCGTGGCAGACGAGCTCAAAAAGCCTAAGAAGAAGGTCGCGCTCAAGGTGAGCGGCGCCTCTTCGTCCAAGGCGCAGACCGAGGACGCCGAGGCAGACAAGGAATCGATGGGCCAGGTCCGAAAGACCCTCGTCTTTCTCGCCTTCGTTGTGGTGGCCTACGTGGTGTACCTGGTCGTCACCGGGCAGATCGACGAGTTCGTCACCTCGCTCGCGGGCGTCGACCTCGGGTGGATCTTGGCGGGCGTCGTCTGCTTCCTCTTCTACTACGTCTTCGGCGTGCTGGCCTACGTGCTCTCCGTCATCGCCGACCCCGACTCGCCGGTGGGCATCCGCGACCTCATGAGCGTCGAGGCGTCGGGCGTCTTCTTCATGCGCCTCACGCCGAGCGGCGCCGGCGCCCCTCCCGCCCAGATCTACCGCCTCACGCGCGCGGGCATGACCGTGGGCCAGGCGGGCGCGCTCAACTTCACGCGATTCGTGCTCTACGAGGCCGGCGAGGGCGTCTTCTCGGCCATCATGCTGCTCTTCTGCGGCAGCTACTTCTACGAGCAGTTCGGCGACGTCACCCTCATCGGCGTCTTCCTCTTCGGCTACAAGGTGGTCCAGGTCGGCATCGTGCTGGCGCTGTGCCTCTTCCCGCGCCCCGTCATCGCCATCGGCAACTGGCTGCTGCGCTTCGGCCACCGCCGCGGCTTGATCAAGGAGGAGAAGTACCAGAAGTGGCACGAGTCGCTCAACGGCGAGATGTCCGAGTTCTCCGCCACCTTCCGCAGGGCGTCCAAGAACGTGGGCGAGATGTGCGCGACCATGGTCGTCACCCTGCTGCAGCTCGGCTGCATGTACGCGCTGCCGTACTTCGTGCTGCGCGCCTTCGGCGAGCCGGCCGACTTCCTCATCTGCACGGCGTCCGGCTCCATGCTGGAGCTCCTCATCAACGCGATCCCGCTGCCGGGCGGCACCGGCGGCGCCGAGGTCGGCTTCGCTTATCTGTTCGGCAACATGTTCGGCGTGCACCTGCCCGCGGGCTTCGTGATCTGGCGAGCGGTCGAGTACCTGCTGCCGGTCCTCATCGCCGCCCCCTGCATGGGCATGCGCTCCAACGGCGGCCTCTCCATCAACCGCCGCTGGCACCGTTTCTGGGGCCGCATCACGGGAGGCATCAACGGCTACATCGAGACCGGCTCCTTCAAGTCCGGCGCCCAGTCCTCGGCCAAGTCCTCGTCCAAGCACGGCGTGACCGTCAAGCCCAAGGCCAAGAAGGGACCCGGCGCGGGCAAGGCCTCGAAGAAGCAGGCCGTGAAGACCATCGACGGCGGCGCCACGGTGACGGTGCGCGGCAGCAAGACCGTGGTCACCGGCACCAAGCCCGCCCCTCAGGTGGACATCGCCGCAAAGATAGCCGCCGGCAAGGCCGCCGCCAAGAAGGACCCGGACGCGGGCAAGTAGCGCGCCGGCCTCGCGAGGTCGGGCGATGGCAACGGGCGGCTCGCAAGAGATTTTCGATAGTCGTATAAAGGCCCGGATGGCAAGAAACCCCTGCCATCCGGGCCTTGGTCGTTAGCAAGTATGCGATTCGAAGTTTAGCCAGTACCTCAAAACGTTGCGGCTTGCCTACCTGCGGTTTTATGGATGTAAAACGCACACCCAACAAAACCCGGATTGATCGCCTGCTCGCGCGCATCTCGACGGGCCGGTCGTACGGCCAGGCCCGGCCCCATGAAAAGTAGGCAAAGAGACAGTCCCTTTGACCGCCTTGACCTGCGACAGCGCCGTTTTCGGCCATCGCGTTTGGGCCAGGTGATGGCGGCCGCGAACTCTCGCGGGTTGCGTTAATTCGGGTGATGACAGCCCGGTGCGTCCGCGTGTTACGAAAAACCGAGTGATGGCGGTCTGGAGCCCCCATGTGTTGTTTAAAACGGGGCGATGGCAATAAATTGCCGGCATAAGGCCCAAAACGTTGTCAAAAACGGGATGATGGCAAGGAATTCCTGCCATCACCCCGTTTTTGACAACACCCGTGGACGGTCCCATAAAGCGCCCCGTATGCTCAACCGGAATTCCCAGTCATCGCAGAGGGGCTCCCAGCCCAAGTACCCCTTGCGGATCGTCCCATCCTCGATTGGAACCCGTGCCCACAGGAGGGCTATCCACAACCGCCAGGGGAGAGGCCCGCTTGGTTTCATGCGCGGCGTCGCAGAAAGCCCCCGCATCCCAGTGA
>CAVDQW010000070.1:0-5770 GCA_963610995.1 bacterium
ACCCGATCTCCTCCATGAGGTCGAACGGGTCGCGCGCCTCGTGGTCAAGCTTGTTCACGAAGGTGAAGATCGGGATGTGGCGCAGCGTGCAGACCTTGAAAAGTTTCTTGGTCTGGGCCTCGACGCCCTTGGCACCGTCGATGACCATGACGGCGGCGTCCGCGGCCATCAGCGTGCGGTACGTGTCCTCGGAGAAGTCCTGGTGGCCGGGGGTGTCCAGGATGTTCACGCAGTGGCCCTCGTAGGTGAACTGCAGCACCGACGAGGTCACGGAGATGCCGCGCTCCTTCTCGATGTCCATCCAGTCCGAGACCGCGTGCTTGGCGGAGCTCTTGCCCTTGACGGAACCGGCCGTCTGGATGCTGCCGGTGTACAACAGGAGCTTCTCGGTCAGGGTGGTCTTGCCGGCGTCCGGGTGCGAGATGATCGCGAACGTGCGGCGAGACGAGATCTGGTCCTTAAGACTTGCCATGCGCTTCCAATCCGCGCCGCGCGGGCGCGGGGCCTGCCGGCGGCGATTCGTGCTGCGAATAAACCGTCGGTAATTATAGCGGGAAGGCCTACTTGAGGATGAAGGTGCTGCCCTTGTTGTTCTTGCTCTCGTAGACGCCGTGGTCGGCCATGCGGCACGCGGAGTCGAAGTCGAGGCCGGGCTGGTAGAGCACCACGCCCATGCTCACGCTGACTTCCTCGGCCATGGGCTCGACGTGGATGGCCGCCACGCCCGAGAAGATCTTGTCGACGACGGTCTGCGACTGCTCGGCGCTCAGTTCCATGGTCGTGCCCCCCTCGACGCGATGCTGCTGACAAGTATGCGCGGCTTTGCCGCGGATGGGGCCGGTTTCTCCGAACGGCAACGGGAAATGGACAAAGCGACAGTCCCTTTGTCCAGGCCAATGGCCCGTCCCGCAACACTGAGCTGCGGGGCGGGCCATCGATTACGCGTCCAAGTCGAAGAGGCTCTTCATGTCCGTTTCCTTGATGGAAGCGCCGGCCGAGGGCAGCTTGGCCGCACGGAACTTCTCCACGTAGGCGTCGGGACCGAGGAAGTCCTCGATCACGCCCACGCCGTCCACGATGCGGCCCTTCTTCTTGGTGACCGCCTGGATGCCCTGGGTGCTGTTGGTCGTCTTGGCGGCGAGAAGCTCCGTGTTGAAGTTGACCAGGCGCTGGTCGTTGGTGGCGAGCGCGATGTCGCGGTTCTCCTTCAGCACCGTGGCGTACAGCAGCTTGGAGCCGCCGTAGATGGCGTTCTTGAGCTTCTTGCGGTTGGTCTTGGTGACGTAGCCGGAAAGCGCCACGCGGGCCACGCGGCCATTCTCAAAAACAAACAGCAGGTCAGCCTTGTAGTCCTCGGGGTCGATGACCCAGATGACGTTCTCGTCGGCGCCCATCTCGAGGTCGGTGCCGAGGAAGGAGCCGAGCTGCGCCGCCTTGGTGTCCTCGAACGCGGAGACCTTGGTCTTGTAGCACTGCTGCTGGTCGGTAAAGACGAGCAGGTCGTGCGTGTTCTGGGACGGGAACTCGATGAAGGGTTCGTCGCCGTCCTTGTACTTGAGCGTCTGCGCGCGGCTGAGCACGCGATCGGTCATCTTCTTCAGATAGCCGTGGGCCGAGACCATGATGGTCACGGGGTACTCCTCCACCTGCGGCTCGAGGTCAACCTCCACGACGTCCTCGGGCGAGACGAGGCCGGTCTTTCTCGGCGTGACATACTTCTTGTTCACGTTGGCGAGCTCGCCGCGGATGACGTCCTTGATCTTCTGCTCGCTGGCAAGGGTTGCCTTGAGCTCAGCGATCTCGGCCTCCAGCTTGGCGATGTCCTTGGTGCGGTTGAGGATGTACTCCTCGTTGATGTTGCGCAGCTTGATCTCGGCCACGAACTCCGCCTGCACCTGGTCGATGCCGAAGCCCTTCATGAGGTTCGGCACGACCTCCACCTCGAGCTTAGTGCCGCGGATGATGGCGATGGCCTTGTCGATGTCGAGCAAGATGGCCTCGAGGCCGTGCAGCAGGTGCAGGCGGTCGCTCTTCTTGCCCAGGTCAAACGTGATGCGGCGGCGCGTGGACTCCATGCGCCAGGCCACCCACTCCTTGAGGATCTCGCGCACGCCCATGACGCGGGGATAGCCGTCCACCAGCACGTTGAAGTTGCAGCTGAAGCTGTCCTGCAGCGTCGTGGACTTGAAGAGCTTGGCCATCAGCACCTCGGGGTCGGTGCCGCGCTTGATGTCGATGGCGATTCGCAGGCCCGAGAGGTCCGTCTCGTCGCGGATGTCGGCGATCTCGCGCACCTTGCCCTCCTTGGAGAGCTTGACGATGCGGTCGATGATCACGTCGGTCTTGGTGGTGTAGGGGATCTCGTAGACCTCGATGATGCGCTCTTCGGGCAGGTAGCGCCAGCGCGAGCGAATCTGGAAGCTGCCGAGGCCCGTCTCGTAGATCTTGTCCATCTCCTCGCGGCGATAGATGATCTCGCCGCCGGTGGAGAAGTCGGGCGCCGGCAGGTACTCGTGCAGGTCGCAGTCGGGGTCGTCCAGGAAGTGCATCGTGGCCGTGCAGACCTCGTTGAGGTTGAAGCCGCAGATGTCGGAGGCCATGGCCACGCCGATGCCCTTGTTTGCCGAGACCAGGATGTTGGGGAACGTCGTGGGCAGCAGGCGCGGCTCCTTCATGGCGCCGTCGTAGCTGTCCATGAAGTCCACGGGGTCCTTGTCGATGTCCTTGAAGATCTCCGCGCAGATGGGCGAGAGCTTGGCCTCGGTGTATCGGCTGGCTGCGTAGGAGAGGTCGCCGGAATAGTACTTGCCGAAGTTGCCCTTGGACTCGACGAAGGGCGTGAGCAGGGCTTCGTTGCCCGTGGCAAGACGGACCATCGTCTCGTAGATGGCCGCATCGCCGTGGGGGTTCAGCTTCATGGTCTGGCCCACGATGTTGGCGCTCTTCTGGCGCGCGCCGTTGAGCAGGCCCATCTTGTACATGGTGTAGAGCAGCTTGCGGTGAGAGGGCTTGAAGCCGTCGATCTCGGGGAACGCGCGCGAGACGTTGGTGCTCATCGCGTAGGGCATGTAGTTGGACTCGAGCGTCTGCGTGATGGGCTGCTCCACGACCTCGGAGTGCAGGCCGATGACGTTGGAGGCGTCCACCTGCTTCTTCTTGTTCTGCTGCTTCTTGGTCTTCTTTGCCATGGTCTTCCCTTGGTGCGTCTATGGGTGAGTGCGTCTGGGCGCGCGTTACTGGAGGTCGAGCTCGTCGAGGTATTCCTTGCCGTGCTCGGCGATGTGGCGCTTGCGGCCCTCGTCGTCGTTGCCGAGGAGCAGGTCGAACATCCTCTGCATGGTCTCGACGTCCTCGGGCTTCACCTTGATGAGGCGGCGCGTCTCGGGGTTCATGGTGGTGAGCCACATCATGTCGGGGTCGTTCTCACCAAGACCCTTGGAGCGGTTGATGGTGCACTTCTGGTCGCCGATCTCCTTGAGCATCTGGTTCTTCTCTTGATCGGTGTAGGCGAAGTAGGTCTTCTCCTTGCAGTTGATCTCGTAGAGCGGCGACTCGGCGATGTAGACATAGCCCTCGTCGATGAGCGTGGGCGTGAGGCGGTAGAGCATGGTGAGGATCAGCGTGCGGATGTGGTAGCCGTCGACGTCGGCGTCCGTACAGATGACGACCTTGTTCCAGTTGAGGTTGTCCAGGTTGAACATGCCGATGTTCTTCAGGCGCTTGTCCTTGACCTCGACGCCGCAGCCCAGCACGCGCATCAGGTCCATGATGACGTCGGACTTGAAGATGCGCGGGTAGTCCTCCTTGAGGCAGTTCAAGATCTTGCCTCGGACCGGCATGACGCCCTGGAACTCGGCGTCGCGGGAGGTGCGGATGGCGCCTGCCGCCGAGTCGCCCTCCACGATGTAGATCTCGCGGCGGGTCTTGTCCTTGGAGCGGCAGTCGATGAACTTCTGCACGCGGTTGGCCATGTCGGTCTTCTGCTGCAGGTTGGTCTTGATGCTCTGGCGGGTCTTCTCGGCGTTCTCGCGCGAGCGCTTGTTGATGAGGACCTGCTCCAGGATCTTGTCCGCCGCGGGCTTGTTCTCGATGAGGTAGGTCTCCATCCGCTCCTTGAAGAAGGCCGTCATGGCCTGCTGGATGAAGCGGTTGTTGATGGCCTTCTTGGTCTGGTTCTCATACGAGGTCTGGGTCGAGAAGCAGTTGGTGACGAGGACCAGGCAGTCCTGGACGTCCTGCCACTTGATGGAGCTCTCGTTCTTGGTGTACTTGCCCTGGTTCTTGATGTAGGCGTCGAGCGCGCTGGTAAAGGCGCTGCGGGCGGCCTTCTCGGGCGAGCCGCCGTTCTCGAGCCAGGAGGAGTTGTGGTAGTACTCCTGCATCTGGAAGGTTCGCGAGAAGCACAGACAGGCGGTGATCTTCACGTTGTAGTCGGGCAGGTCGTCGCGGTCGCGGCCGCGGCGGTCGGCCTCGATGTAGAAGGGCTCGGTGAGATAGTCGGCGCCCACCTTCTCGAGCACGTAGTCCTCGATGCCCTTGGGGTAGCAGAAGTCCTCCTGGGAGAACTCGCCGTCGGCGCCCTCGATGCGCAGGCGGAAAGTGACGTTGGCGTTGACCACGGCCTGGCGGCGCATGGTCTCGCGGAACCAGTCCGCGGGCACGTCGATGGCGGTGAAGACCTCGAGGTCCGGGCGCCACTTGATGGTGGTGCCGGTGCGCTCGGGCTCGTCGGAGGGCTCGATGCTGAGCGCCTTCTTCTTTGCGCCGATGACCTTGCCCTTCTTAAAGTGCAGCTGGTACTTGTTGCCGTCGCGCCAAACGGTGACGTCCATGTACTCGGAGGCGTACTGCGTGGCGCAGGAGCCGAGGCCGTTGGTGCCCAGCGAGAAGTCGTAGTCGCCGCCCTGGTTGTTGTCGTACTTGCCGCCGGCGTAGAGCTCGCAGAAGACGAGCTCCCAGTTGAAGCGCTTCTCCTTGGCGTTCCAGTCGAGCGGGCAGCCGCGGCCGTGGTCCTCCACTTGGATGGAATGGTCGGCAAAGACGGTGAGCGTGATGATGTTGCCGAAGCCCTGGCGCGCCTCGTCCACGGAGTTGGAGAGGATCTCGAAGGCGGCGTGCGCGCAGCCGTCGAGGCCGTCGGAGCCGAAGATGACGGCGGGGCGCAGGCGTACGCGCTCCTCGTCCTTCAGCTGGCGGATGCTGTCGTTTCCGTAGTTGGCCATGTGTGTGGTGCCTGCTCTTTCGCTCATTTATGGTTCGTTTGCCGCGCGGGGTTATTCGCACAGCGGTGCCCATCCATGCGCCCGCCGCGCAATCGCGAGAGTTCGATGGAAAGGGGTCTGAGTATTTTAACGGTTTAGGCGCCGCGCGTCGGCACCCTCACCAAAGCTACGGCAGTTGGGGCGCCGCGAGCTGCAAGGGGGGCAGTCCCTTTTGCAGGTCGCGGCTTGATGCGCTTCTGAGACGCGTGCCTGCGATGATCCTCATAAAGGGAGAAATCCCGTCCAAGCCATCGATTTGCCGTTCTGAGGAGGACATCATGACCAGGAAGAGATTCGCCCGCGCCCTAACCGTCGTCGCCGCAGTGCTCGTCGCGGCCATAGTCAGCCTCGGCGTCGGCGCACGAACAGCGCGAGCCAGCGAGATCGAGTCCAGGACCAACATGGGCTTCGAGTTCCACTTCGCCGATAGCGATGCCCAGATCCACCAGCGCCCCGACTTCCACATGACGCTTCTCGCGCGCGTGGAGAGAACCCGCGGCGAGGCCAGC
>CAVDQW010000071.1:0-11970 GCA_963610995.1 bacterium
GCCTCACCAGCCAAGTCAAGGCGTTTTCTCTGCAACGGGGGCTCTGCGCGACCAACTCGGGGCAATATCTTTGCGAGGGGTCCTCGATGTAGCCAGATCGAGGCAATTTCTTTGCAGGGTTCCTCTTCGGGACCAACTCGGTGCGCAATCTTTGCGGCGGGCATATCACGGAGCCAACCCGACTCAATTCCTTTGCCGCTAAGCGAGCGGTGGCCAAGTCGTCAGAGATTCTTTGTGTCGTGCGCGATGGCTTTTAGGCGCAAGGTCGGCTTCCCCGCTCATCGGCAACCGCCTTTCTTAAGTTCCCGTGCGGCGCGCTCGACCTCGTCGAGGGCGGTTTGAACCGTGCGTCCTTTGCGCGATGCGCCCCACCTCGTGCCGTCGATGGCGTTGAGCTCGGCAAGAAGCGCTCGCCTTCTCGCCAATTCCAGCGCCGCTCGATCGCGCGAGGGGTGCGGCGGGCGCAGGCCCAGGTCCGCTCTAATCTGCTTGCCGAACAGCTCGTCCATGTAGCGCATGCTTTGGTATTGCTGTCTCCACAGCACATAGGGACGTACCCCGAGCGCAAGCAGCTCGTTGGCCCTCTCGTCATCGATGCGATGGCGCTCCGGCCCTTCGTGAACGCCCCCGTGGTAATCGACGCAGATGCCCATTGCGCTATCTTCTGGGCGCCTGAGCAGCAGGTCCGGTTTGCGGATGCTCTTTTCGGAGAGGCTGGTCGCCAGTTCTTCGTTGAGTGATTCAACTGGCAGGGCGTAACCGCCGAGCCTCCGGGGCCATGAGACCCTGATCGCCAGCTTGCTTTCCATGGGGGAGCCGGAAGCATCGAATGCCAGTCCGCATGCCTTGCGAAGGATCGCCGCCCCTCGGTATCCCCTGGCCTGTTCGAGAAACCTAAGGATTGCTTTTGTGCTCGTAAGCGGGGTTTCTCGCTGCAACATGCCGGTAGGGGAGTCGGTATAGATCGAGTAAAGCCCGCAGAACTCGCAAACGAGAAGGACGAGCTCGAGGAATGTTGCCGTTCTCGCCATCTGCAGTAGCATGAGCTCGGGACTGACGATTCCCGCTGTTTCGTCGATTTTTCTGATCGCTCCTGTCGGTAGCGCGGCTGATGACGCGAGGACTCGCGCGTCGGCCCGACGCGAGCTCGAGGTCGTCTCGCTGACGAGCAGATCGAGGGGCTGCGGAAGCTCATGGCCAAACGGGAAGGCCGCGATCCATGATTGGACATCGGTCGGGGTCGGGGCGCGGCTCGGCAAAGCGGCGTGGGCGTCGCACGTCGTCCTGATGCCGACGCGGTACGCTTCGAGGGCGGTGGTATGTGAGAGCACGATGTCCATGATGCGATGGTATTCGTCGCTTCTTTCGGAATTCTTACAGTTAAGGTACAAGTTCCTAGAGGGTTATCAACAAAGCGCAGGCAGACAGGCATTAGCAGCTTTCAGGTAACTATTAGCTATAGAAAATATGCCCTTGCGTCAGTTCGCGGGCGGTACGGTTTTCCTCTTGAGCGGCGCGCCCGCGACGAGCGGTAGGGATTTCGCCGACCATGTGCTCGCGAGTCCTCACATTTTCGTCGCGTCCAAATGTTGAAACCCTTGAAAACTCCCTGAACGCTCATCGAGACCCCAACGTTACTCGTGCGGTTCCTTTTCGGCCTGTTGGTGGCCGCGTACGGTTTCAGTTCGCATGCTTGCCCCTCATGCGGCGTTGTTTAGTCCCACCGATGCCCCCGCGTCTTGCGTGAGCTATACGGACTTCGTGTCGTTACCCCGCGTGGGTCGCTGCATCAGAACGCGGGTCACTCGCAACTGGAGGCGGCTCGTCAGCTGATGCCGCCCGCCTGTTCGGACACCCTGGATGCGACCCCCACGCTTCGTCGTCGCCCCGCGAACGGTACTGGTTCGACCCGCGAGCGGCAACTTCTTTAAAACGCTTCACTGAAGTCGACAATTTTGCCATACTACCAATGCACCGCGTTACTCCTCGGGAGGCGCCACGAGCAATAAGCACGGAAACCCTCGCCGACGGCGAGATTTCTTTATTTGCTAAGCGTGGAGTCCAGGGGAGTTTTTTTAATGCTCATAACCAAGGCCATCAACAACAACGTCGTTCTCGCCGAGGACGACAGCGGGCGCGAGCTCGTGTTGTTCGGCAAGGGCCTGGGCTTCCGCGGCGCCCCGTCGCACCTCGAGGACGAGTCCTGCATCCAGCGCAGCTTCCGTGACGTCAGTCCCGAGCTCTACGAGGCGCTCGCCTCCATCTCCGAGGAAGTCATCATCATCGCCTCGGGCATCGTGGACATCGCGCGCCAGGAGCTCAACTGCGCGCTGAACCCCAACCTCATCTTCACCATCGCCGACCACCTGCAGTTCGCGCTCGAGCGCACGCGCAAGGGCGTCGTCATCCGCAACCCGCTCTTCGAAGAGGTGCGCTTCGTCTACCCGCGCGAGTACGAGGTCGGACGCCGCGGCGTGCTGCTCTCCGACTCCGTGGCGGAGGACGTGAAGCTCCCCGAGACCGAGGCGGCCTCCATCGCCCTGCACATCGTGAACGCCGAGAGCGTGGAGGAGGGCGGCTCGGCCGCGCTCGAGCACAACATGGATCTCATCGTGAAGAGCACCGAGGCCATCGAAGAGGCCACCGGCATCATCGAGCGCGTGCTCGATGTCGCGATCGACCGCAGCTCCTACAGCTACGTGCGCTTCGTCACCCACATGCGCTTTCTCATCAGCCGCCTGCTCAAGGGCGAGGAGTTCGAGAGCCGCAACGGCAGCCTCTTCAAGCAGGCCGCCAAAGACTTTTCCGAGGAGTACGCCTGCGCGCGTGCCATCGACCAATACCTCCGCTCAGCCCACGGCTGGAGCTGCTCCGATGAGGAGCTGCTCTACCTCATGATGCACATCAACCGACTCTGCGCATCGCGTCCGCGCAGCTGAACCACCGCATTTTGGTCCCAGGCGCCGGGACTGGAATAGTTAAGCAAGAAGGAAGTAGAAGGGAGCCATTCCATGGCTAAGGACTACACGAAGCTCGCGGCGACTATCGTCGAGCTCGTCGGCGGCGAGGAGAACGTCTCCTCCGTCACGCACTGCATCACCCGCCTGCGCTTCAGGCTGAAGGACGAGAGCCTCGCCCAGACCGAGAAGCTCAACCAGACCGAGGGCGTCATCTCCATCCTGCAGACCGCCGGCCAGTACCAGGTCGTCATCGGCAACCACGTGACCGACGTCTACGACGCCATCCCCAAGGTCTCCAACATCGAGCTCGGCGGTGAGGTCGAGGAGGAAGCCGAGGGCGGCAACATTTTCAACCGCGCCATCAACCTGCTCTCCGGCATCTTCATGCCGATGCTGCCCGCCATGAGCGCCGCCGGCCTGCTCAAGGCGTTCGTCATCATGTTCAAGACCTTCGGCGTGCTGGACTCCGCGAGCACCACCTACACGCTGCTGTACGCCATGGGCGACGCCGTGTTCTACTTCATGCCGATCTTCCTGGCCCGCACCGCCGCCAAGAAGTTCCACTGCAACGACTGGACCGCGATGGCCATCGCCGCGTTCCTGTGCTACCCGGACCTCACCACGCTGTACAACGGCACCGACCCGGTGACCCTCTTCAGCCTCCCCGTGACGCTGATCAGCTACACCTCCTCGGTCCTGCCGATCATCGTGGCCGTCTACTGCCAGTCCTGGATCGAGAAGGGCCTGAACAAGGTCGTGCCCGACCTGCTCAAGGGCCTGGTCGTCCCGATCTGCACCGTCTTCGTCGCCTGCGTGGCCACGCTCTTCGTCGTCGGCCCCGTCACCGACTTCATCGGCTCCGCCATCGCCAACGCGCTCTCCAGCCTGCTCACCGCCGTGCCGCTGGTCGCCGGCTTCCTCATCGGCGCCCTTTGGCCCTGCCTCATCATCTTCGGTATGCACTGGGGCTTCATCCCCATCATCATGAGCAACATCGGCACCCTCGGCTACGACGTGATCCTCCCCATCACCGTCTGCACCAACTTCGCCGTCGGCACCGCCGCGCTCGCCGTCTTCCTCAAGACCAAGAACCCCGAGCTCAAGGAGACCGCTGCTGCCGCGACCGTCTCCGCTCTGCTCGCCGGCATCACCGAGCCCGCAATCTACGGCGTCGTCCTCAAGTACAAGCGCCCGTTCATCATCATGGCCATCTCCAGCGGCATCGGCGGCGCCATCGCGGCCACCGGCGGCCTGCACCAGGCGGCGCTCATGACGACCTGCGTCCTCACCATCCCCGCCATCGGCGGCATGGTCGGCTGGCTCGACGTCATCGCCCTGGCCATCGCCGCGGTCCTTACCTTCGTCTGCACGCTGATCTTCGGCTTCAACGACGACATGGTCCTCGCTGAGGGCAAGTAAGCCACAAGCGGCAAGAACCCGCGCCCCTGGTCTGGGGAGACGAGGCAGCGGGTATCTAGGCATAGGCCTTATGTAGCGGGGCGCCCGCGTGCACGTTGCGGCGCGGGCGCCCCGAGCCCGTATCTTCCCGGAAGCGGGCCCGTCCGCGTACCTCCCCCAAACATGGCGCGGGCGGGCTCGCTCCCGGAAAGATATGCGACGAGAAAGGGGCTTCGCATGAAGCACGAGGAGCTGCTCGCCCTCATGGGCGAGATGACCCTTAAGGAGAAGATCGGCCAGCTCGTGCAGCTGGACGGCGGCTGCTTCGGCGCGGGCGACATGTCCACGGGTCCGCGTCAAAAGCTCGGCGTTACCCAGGAGGACGTCGACGTGTGCGGCAGCGTCCTGAACGTCCTGGGCGCCGAGGAGGTCCACCGCATCCAGGACGCCTACCTCGAGCGCAGTCGCCTCAAGATCCCCCTGGTCTTCATGGCCGACGTCATCTACGGTTACCAGACGTGCTACCCGATCCCGCTCGGCCTCGGCGCCACGTGGGACCCGGATCTTATCCGCGACGACTATCGGCTCATCGCCGAGGAGGCCGTGGCGGACGGCTGCATGGTCACCTTCAGCCCGCCCGTCGACGTCGTGCGCGACGCCCGTTGGGGCCGCTGCCTCGAGATGCCGGGCGAGGACCCGTATCTCTCGAGCAGCTTCGCAAAGGCGATGGTAGAGGGCTTTGCCGGCGACGGCACGCCGGAGCGCTCCATCGCTTCGTGCGTCAAGCACTTCGCGGGCTACGGCGCGCCGGAGGCCGGGCGCGAGTACAACACCGTGGACATGAGCGAGTGGCGCTTCCGCAACGAGTACCTGCCGCCGTACAAGGCGGCCGTCGACGCCGGCTGCGACCTCGTCATGACGAGTTTCAACACCGTCGAGGGCATCCCCGCCACAGCCAATAAGCGGCTGATGGACGACCTGCTGCGAGGCGAGTGGGGCTTCAACGGGCCCATCATCACCGACTACGCGGCCGTCTCGGAGCTCATCGGGCACGGCGTCGCGGCGAACAATCGCGAGGCGGCGCGGCTCGCCATGAACGCCACCGTCGACATCGACATGAAGACGCCCTGCTACGCACACGAGCTCGAGGGGCTCGTGGCGGACGGCGAGATCTCGATGGAGCAGATCGACGCCGCGTGCCTGCGCGTGCTCGAGCTCAAGAACAAGCTCGGGCTCTTCGAGGACCCGTACCGCAGCTGTTCGCCGGAGCGCCGAGCGGAGGTCACCTGCACGCCCGAGCGCCTGCAGAGCGCGCGCAAGACCTGCGGCGAGGCGCTCGTGCTTCTCAAGAACGAGGGCGGCGTGCTGCCGTTGGCGAAGGGGGAGGGCGGTCCCCGCGTCGCCTTGATCGGCCCTTACGCCAATAGCAAGGACGTCATCGGCATGTGGGCGATCCACGCCGACAAATCTCATTCCGTCACGCTCGCCGAGGCGTTCGAGGAGGTCCTGGGTGCCGAGCGCTTCGGTTGGGCGCAGGGCTGCGAGACGCTCGACGACTACTCCGTGCTGGGCGAATTCGGCAAGTACGTAGGCCTGAACAATGGGGCCGACGATGCCGAGAAGCCCGACGCCGAGGCGCTCGAGGCCGAGGCGCTCGAACTCGCCGCATGCTCCGACGTCGTCGTGATGGCGCTCGGCGAGCACATGCTGCAGAGCGGCGAGGGCGGCGCCCGCACCGACATCACGTTGCCGGCACCGCAGAAGCGCCTGCTCGCACGCGTCCGCGAGCTCGGTAAGCCCGTCGTGCTGGTGCTGTTCAACGGCCGTCCGCTCGCGCTGACCGATGTGCTCGACGATTGCGACACCGTGCTCGAGGCGTGGTTCCCCGGCACCGCCGGCGGCCGTGCGGTGGCCGACGTGGTCTTCGGCGACGTGAACCCGTCGGGCCGCCTCACCGTGAGCTTCCCGCACAACGTGGGCCAGGAGCCGCTCTACTACGCGCAGTTCTCCACGGGACGCCCCGCCAAGGGTTCCACGCACAGCGGTCGCTTCGTCTCTCGGTACATGGACGCACCGAACGAGGCGCTGTTCCCCTTCGGCTACGGGCTCTCCTACCACACGGCGCGCTATGAGAGCCTCAGCGTCGGCGAGGGACCGCTGAGGGCGGGCGAGAAGCTTCGCGTGAGCGTTGAGGTGACCAACGAATCGCAGGTCGCAGGCGTCGAGACCGTGCAGCTCTACATCCACGACGTGGCGGCGAGCCGCGTGAGGCCCATGCTCGAGCTGCGCGACTTCGCTCGCGTGGAGCTGGCCGCGGGGGAGCGCCGCACGGTCGAGTTCGATGTCGGTGAGGAGCAGCTTCGCTTCTGGACGCCCGAGCACGGCTGGGCGAGCGAACCCGGGGCCTTCGAGGTCTTCGTGGGGCCGAACAGCCGTGACCTTCTTCGCGGGGAGTTCGAGCTCGCCTAGGGAAGTTCTGCATCAATTCGTTAACCGCCATAATCTAAGGAGACCCAGATGAAGCATGTTGCCGTGAACCCTTACCTTCCCGGCTGGGAATACATTCCCGACGGCGAGCCGCACGTCTTCGGCGACCGCGTCTACGTGTACGGCAGCCACGATGCCCCCGAGGGCACGGCGTATTGCCCCGGCGATTACGTGTGCTGGTCGGCTCCGGTGGACGACCTCGGCGCCTGGACGTTCGAGGGCGTGGTCTGGCGCAAACGCGACGATCCCCAGAACACTGAGCTCGCGGGATACGGCGCGCCCGACGTGTGCCAGGGCGCCGACGGCCGCTTCTACCTGTATTACTTCCGCATGCTGACGCCCGAGGGGCCGCTCATGAGCGTCGCCGTGTGCGACGAGCCGGCCGGCCGCTACCGTTATCTGGGGCCGATTTGCCTGCCCGGCGGCGAGAAGCTCACCGGCGACTCCGGTTACGGCATGCCGTTCGACCCTGCGGTCCTGCCCTGCGCCGACGGCGGCGCCTGGCTCTACTACGGCTTCGGCGCCAAGAAGGCCGGCGGCCGCCTTCCGGTCTCGGCCACCGAGGGCAGCTTCGTCGTGCGCCTGGGCGACGACATGCGCACCATGGCCGAGCTGCCGCGGCGCCTCGCGCCGGGGTTCCTGCAGGCCGAGGGCACTGGCTTCGAGGGCCATGCGTTCTTCGAGGCGTCCAGCATCCGCGAGCTGGACGGTCGCTATTACTTCGTGTACTCGAGCGAGGTCGGCCACGAGCTCTGCTGGGCCACGATGCCCGAGCCCTGGGGGCCTGTGACCTACGGCGGTGTGCTCGTCTCCAACGGCGACGTGGGCCTGCCCGGTCACGAGTGCGAGGCCGACGCCGTCATGGACCTAGGCAACAACCACGGCGGCATGGCGCGCATCGACGGCGTGGACTATATCTTCTACCACCGTCACACGCACGGCGCTCAGCACGCGCGTCAGGGCTGTGCGGAGCCGATCCGCATCGCTGAGGACGGGAGCATCGCGCAGGTCGAGATCACGAGCTGCGGGCTGAACGGACGAGCGCTGCCGAGCGGCCGCGTCTACCCCGCGAGCACGTGCTGCCACCTCGTCGGCCCCGAAGGTGCTGTCCACTACCGCGGCGACCTCCAAATCTCGGCGACCCACCCGGTCATCGACCAGGAGGTGGACGCCGGCTGCTGGACGTCGTCGCGCACCTTCGTGGGCAATCTTTGCGAGGGCGCGAGCGTGGGCTGGAAGTATTTCGCGTTTTCGGGCAATGAGGCGCAGGTCACGGTGGAGGCCCGCGGTTCGATCGCCGGCGGTCTGTCGCTTCGTCTGGACGCGCCGGACGCTCCCGAGGTCGCGCGCATCGAGGCGGGGGAGGGCGACGCTTGGCGCGAGGTGAGCGCGACGCTGCCTACGATCGACGGCGACCACGCCATCTACCTCGTCGCCTGTGGCGCGGGATCCCTCGATCTCTCGACCATCCTCTTCTCGTAGCCCAACCATTCGGGGACGGCCCCTAATCTGCTGCGGAGCAGGGGGCTGTCCCCAAGCTGTTGTGATTCTGTGACGGGGCTTTGCCCCGGCTATCGTCGGGGTCCATGAGCATCAAGGGGCGTCGGCATACTGCGCCGTTGCACTCAGCGGCGCCGAATTGGCGTCACGGCGAAAAGGAGCGAACAATGGCCGCTGAGTTCCAAAGAACCGCCTCGGGCGACCTTCGGCTCATCGTGGACGGCGAGCCGTTCACCATGCTTGCGGGCGAGTGCCACAACTCGTCGTCGTCGAGCCCGCGCGTGTTCGCCGAGGCGTGCGAGCGGGCGATCGCGCTTGGCATGAATTCCGTCCTTGCTCCTGTGACCTGGGAGTTGTTGGAGCCCGAGGAGGGCGTGTTCGATTTCTCGCAAGTCGATTTTATGCTGGGGATCGCCCGCGATCGCGGTCTTCGCTTGGGACTGCTCTGGTTCGGGGCTTGGAAGAACGCGCAGTGCTACTACGTGCCCGCCTGGGTCAAGCGCGACCTCGGCCGCTTCCCGCGCGCGCAGATGATCGCCGGCAAGAACAAGGTCCGCATGCCCGACTTCCACAACTTTCCGTACACGGCCCTCTCGCTTTTCGGCGACGAGACCCGCGCTGCCGATGCCCGCGCCTTCGCGGCGCTGACGGCCCATCTGCGCGAGGTCGACGGCGAGACCGGGACCGTCATATCCATGCAGGTGGAGAACGAGGTCGGCGAGATGGCGGCCGCCCGCGAGCACTCCGAGGCGGCCGACGCGGCGTTCTGCTCCGAGGTGCCGCGCGAATTCCTCCAGAAGCTCCGCGGCATGCGGGGGCTTCTTGCCGACGACATCCTCGCCGCCATGGACGCCGGCGCCGAGCGCGGCACGTGGGCCGAGGTCTTCGGAGGGGTTGCCGAAGAGCTCTTCACTACCTATTACATGGCCTCCTATGTGCAGTTTATTGCCGAGGCGGGTTTGGCGGAGTATCGGCTGCCGCTTTCCGCCAACTGCTGGCTCGACAAGGGCCACAAGCCCGGGCGCTTTCCGACCGGCGGTCCCAACGCGCGCGTGTTCGGTGTGTGGCGCGCCGCAGCGCCGGCGATCGACGCCTATGCGCCCGACGTCTACGTGCCGTATTTCTGCGATGTTGCCGACGCGTACCGGTCCGGCGGAAACCCGCTGCTCGTGCCCGAGACGGCGACCCACGCCTACGCCGCGCCGCGCGCCGTCTGGTCCGTCGGGCATCACCGCGCCGTCTGCTTCGCGCCTTTCGGCTACGAGGAGATGGGTGAGCCGTTCGATTCGTCGGCGGGCATCCTGTTCGGGGCCGACACGAGCGACCCTGCGCTGCGCACTCCGCAGGACCCGTGGGAGTACGCGTCCGTGATGCGGGGGCTCTCCGCGTTGCTCGAGGTCGCTGGGGCCGAAGGCCTTATGGACGCCGTGACGAGCGAGCGGCCGGAGGCGGATGCTATCGACCTCGGTGATTTCCGGGTGAGGGTGAGGTTCGCTGAAGGCGGCCTTCCCGGGGCATGCGCGGCCGCGCTCGGAGCCGATGGGGCCGTTTACGTGCTCGCGCTTCGTTGCGCGATCGACTTCGAGTCCGCGGACGAGTCGCGCCCGAACGTTGATTTCCTCTCGCTCGAGGACGGCGAGCTCGTTGGCGGCGTTTGGTCCCGCGACCGGCGCCTCAACGGGGACGAGTGCGCGCTGCTCTCGTTCGATGCGCCTACGCTGCTGCGTGCCGAGCTCCTTGCGTACGAGTAGGGGATGGCCCTTTAACGCGTTGTGCGAAATCTCGCCGTGCGCTGTGGCGGCCCCTTCTCGGGGCCGCTTTTTGTGCCGGGCAATCCGAGCTGCGACGCCGCGGGGCCGTGGTGCAGGCGATTCTTGCGGCGTCCCACCCGTATCCACGCTGTTTCTGCCGGGAAACGGCGGCGAAACCGGCGCAGGCTACGCTTGTCGCCAAATACTCGGCAACAAGAAAGGCCCGCTCGCATGCTCGGCTCCGTCCCCGACCTCAAGCTCCTCATCGTTTTGTGCCCGCTCGTCTTCCTCGGCAGCTTCGTCGACGCCATCGGCGGCGGGGGCGGCCTCATCACCTTGCCGGCGTATCTGCTGGTCGGGCTGCCTGCGCATCAGGCCATCGGCACGAACAAGCTCTCATCCATGATCGGGACGGCCTTTTCAACAGGCCGCTTTATTCGCAGCGGCTACGTCGATTGGGCGCTCGCGGTGCCGGCCGTCGTCTGCTCGCTCGCGGCGTCTGCCGTGGGGGCGCACCTCTCGCTGCTCCTCGACGAAGGGCTGTTCCGTTGGATCCTCATCGCCGCGCTTCCCGTGGTCGCCTTCGTCTCGCTTCGCAAGAAGACGCTGCGCGACGAGACGGGTGAGATGGCGCGTGGGCGAAGGCTCGCCGTGGTTTGCGTTGTGGCGGCGCTCTGCGGCTGCTACGACGGGTTCTATGGACCGGGGACCGGCACGTTCCTCATCCTCGGCTTCTCCGCGCTCGCTCGCTTGGGCGCCCGCGACAGCGCAGGCCTCACCAAGTGCGCGAACCTCGCGAGCAACGTCGCGGGCTTCGCATCGTTCGCGCTCGCTGGGCAGTCGTGGTACCTGTTGGGTCTCATCGCTTCGGCGTTCTCCATCGCGGGGCACTACATCGGCGCCGGCATGGTGGTCAAGAACGGCTCGAAGATCGTGCGGCCCATCATCATCTGCGTGCTCGTCATCCTCTTCATCAAGGTCGGCGCCGAGGCGTTGGGGATCGGGGCGTAGCGCTCCCGCGAGCGAAGAACTCGCTTTGGCTTGGCAGTTCCGCGTGTGGCGGTCTCCGCTAGCAAAGAAATCGCCTTGACTTGGTTGCTATGCAAAGAACTTGCCTCGAGTTGGTCACTTTGACGCCAAGTCGGCGCGATTTCTTTGCAATTCGACCAAATGAAGCGCTTTTCTTTGCAGCGCTTCCGATGTTGTGATCGGGAGAGCTTGCCGCGCCTTCGCCCTCCGCCACCTTTCAGCGCTTCCGATCCCTTCACCTCCAATTAGCGCGGCCGATGCGCTTCGGAGTTGCTGCCCTCGGCGCGCGGCTCGCCAATTGGCCTCCGCGCTCGAATCGGCTCGGTTACAATCGATTAGTTGCATTTGGGAGCCGATGGCCGAGCGAAGGGGGGAGAGCCGCATGATCTACGCGAGCGTGGTGCTCGATATCCCCACTCGCGCCATCGACGGCGCCTTCGATTATGCCCTGCCCGCAGAGCTGGCGGACGACGTCCGCGTGGGCTCTACGGTCCTCGTCCCGCTGGGAAACCGCAAGGTCGTGGGCTATGTCGTCGCCCTCAAGCAAGAATCGCCCGACGGCGTCGACCCCGCGAAGATCAAGCCCGTCTCCCAATCGCTCGCGGCGCCCGCCTTCGACGAGGGCGCGGCCGCCGTGGCGCAGTGGATGGCCCGCGAGTACGCGTGCCCCCTCGCAGACGCCGTGCGCCCGTTTCTCGCCCCCGGCCAGAAGGTCAAGGTCGTGCGCGACGCTCCCGGCGAGCCGTGGCGCCTCGTGCAGGACTCCGCCGGCGCCGTCGACGAGCGCTGGGCGGGCCTTACCCCTGCCGCCGCCGACTTCACGCCGAAGAAGAACGCCCCGCGCC
>CAVDQW010000072.1:0-2700 GCA_963610995.1 bacterium
GTCTCGGTCTCCATCTCGGTTGCCGTTTTCGTGCCCAAGTGCTTTACGCCGTTCCAGTGGTGCGGGCAGCTGGCCCCCGACGAGGTCCGACGCCGACAGCAGCTCCTCCTGCATTCCTGCACCGACCGCGGTGTGAGAATCGCCTATCACGACTCCTCTACCTCCCTTGTGGAGGGCGCGATCTCCAAGATGGGGCGCGCCGGCTTCTCGCTTCTTCGCGAGGCGTGGTCGCGCGGATGCCGTTTCGACGCATGGACGAGCGAGTTCTCCTTCGATCGCTGGGCCGAGGCCGCGGCGGCCTGCGGATACGACCTCGAGGACATCGCCTGCGAGCAGTTCGATATCGACGCGCGCCTGCCTTGGGACCACACGTCGCCCGCCGTGTCCAAGGGGTATCTGCAGCGCGAGTGGCGTCGGGCGGTCGAGGGCGTCACGACGCCCGACTGCACGCGCACGAGCTGCGTCGGCTGCGGGGTTTGCCCAACCCTTGGTATAAGCAACGTCATCGTGGAGGAGCGCAGATGAGCGGTGCCAGACCTCAGCCTTGGGGAGACGCGAAGCCCCAGGACCTCTCGCTCATCAAGGAGCTTCCGCGACTGCGCGTGGAGTATCGCAAGGACGACCGCCTCGCGTTCCTCGGGCATCTCGAGGTCCTCGAGACGGTGAGCCGCTGCATCCGTCGCGCGCAGCTTCCCTTCTCGGTGGGAAACGGCTTTGCCCGTCGCATGCGCATCCAGTTCTCCCAGGCCCTGCCCGTCGGCGCCTCGTCGGACTGCGAGTACTTCGACCTGCGCTTATCTGAGGATATCGGCGCAGATGCGGCCCTTGAGCGCCTTCTTGCCGCGACGCCGCCCGCGCTCGCGCCCAAGCGCGCCGCGTACGTCGGCGGCCGCGAGCCCGCACTCGAGAGCTGGCTCACGCGGTCTCGCTGGTCGGTTCTCGTCAAGGACTGCGCCGTGGATGCCCCCGCGCTCATAGAGAGCATCTCGGCCCTCAGGCGCGCCGGCGACCTCGAGTACCTGCGCGGCGAGAAGGTCAAGCACATCGACGTCTCCTCGGCGCTCGTCTCGTTCGAGGCCGTCGACGTCGACGGCGGCGTCGCCCTCTCGCTCGATACCCGCTCGAGCAACGCGGGCGCGCTCAGGCCGCAGATCCTCATCGACGCCGCGCTCAAGGGGGCAGGCGAGGGCCCCGCATACGATTGCCTCAAGGTGCGCCGCGTCTCCCAGGCACACGAGGCCGATGACGGCACGCTCGTCTTGCCGCTTTAAGGAGGGGCTCGAGGCGCTCTCTTGCTCGTCGGGCTCCGTCGTCCCTTACGCGTTTTGCCGCGAATAGTGGCCTTCTTGTGGAGCCGCCCAACCTCTTGGCGAGCCCGCGCCGAAGACCTCTATATTTTTACAGGTTGCATGACCGCCGACGAACAGTCGGTACCGCTACCGTTTCCCCGGTGGGACCTGCTGTTCAACAACTTGCTCCGTTGACCGGTCAGAGCGACTTGAGTAATATCAGTACCTGTTGCACTAACGCCAGCAATGAAGGGTTCAAGAATGTACGCAATCATCGCAACTGGTGGCAAGCAGTATAAGGTTGCCGAGGGCGACGTCATCGCCGTCGAGAAGCTCGATGCGCAGCCTGGCGACAAGGTCGAGCTCCCCGTCCTGCTTCTCAGCGACGGCAAGAGCACTGTCGTTGGCTCTGCCCCTCTCCAGGACAAGACCGTCACCGCCGAGATCCTCGAGCAGTTCAAGGGCGAGAAGGTCCGTGTCTTCAAGTTCAAGAAGCGCAAGCGCTACCAGCGCGACAAGGGTCACCGTCAGCAGCTGACGAAGATCAAGATCGCCAACATCCCCGCGTAGCACTCGTTTTATAGAAGGTAGGTAGCACAATGGCACACAAGAAGGGCCAAGGCACTTCCAAGAACGGTCGCGATTCCGCGGCTCAGCGACTCGGCACCAAGCGCTTCGGCGGCCAGAACGTCAAGGCCGGCGAGATTCTCGTTCGTCAGCGCGGCACCCACATCCACCCGGGCCAGAACGTGGGCATCGGCAAGGACGACACCCTGTTCGCCCTCAAGGCCGGCAAGGTCGAGTTCACCCGCGGCGCCAAGCACATGGTTCACGTGCGCGAGGTCGCTGTCGAGGCTTAATGCCTAGGCGAGCTTTCCATTAATTTTTTGCGAGGGACCCTGCTTTGCGGGGCCCCTCTTTTTTAATGCGGTTTATGCTGGTATGCGTTGCATTTCGACTTCTCACAGGAGCCTTTTCAGTGGATAACACCTTTACCGATCTTTCGCACATCAACGTCAAGGGCGGCGACGGCGGCGCGGGCTGCATGAGTTTCCGCCGCGAGGCCTTCGTGCCCAAGGGCGGCCCCGACGGCGGCGACGGCGGCCGCGGCGGCGACGTCGTGGTCGTGGCCGACGCCCAGCTCTCCTCGCTCATCGATTACCGATACAAGCACCACTTCCGTGCCGGCCGCGGAACCCACGGTAAGGGCGCGCGTCGCCACGGCTCCGCCGGCGACGATCTGATCCTGCGCGTGCCCCTGGGCACCGTCGTGCGCGAGCTCGACCCCGAGACCCAGAAGCCCGTCTACGACATCGCCGACCTCACCCAGCCCGGCGAGCGCGTCATCGTCGCCCCCGGCGGCCGCGGAGGCCTCGGCAACACGCACTTCGTCACCTCCGTGCGCCGCGCG
>CAVDQW010000073.1:0-6130 GCA_963610995.1 bacterium
GTGCGAGCAGGCCCTTCATGATACCGGCGGCCGAGAAGGTGCCGAGCATCGGCTGGAAGATGCCTGAGATGAGGTCGATCACCACGCTGGCAACGCTCTTGGGCTCGTCGTCAGCCTCGTCATCGGCAGAAACGGCGCCGCCGTCCGCGAAGCCGCCGACCTTGAGCACGCAGTCGTACACGTCCTCGACGATGTTGCCGACGACGACCTGGTACTGGCCGTTGGCGTGCATCACCTTGATGACGCCGTCGAGCGCCGCGATATCGTCGTCCTTGGCGCGCGACTCGTCCTTGAGCTTGAAGCGCAGGCGCGTGATGCAGTGCGCGACGGAGGCGACGTTCTCCTTGCCGCCCACGAGCTCCACGATTTGCGCGGCAAGTTCGTCGTACTTAGCCATAACTCCCCTTTCCTCGTACTTTGCAACGTTCGTTGCGGTTACGAGAAAAAGGTTAGAGGTGGTTTGATAGGTTATCTAATTCTGAATCGTTATTATTGATTGGTTTTGTTAATGGATGGCGCTAGAAATGGGGCATCACGAGCAAGAAACGGCCCGCGGATGCGACTCCGCGGGCCGTGTTGGCGTTGCGATAAGACGAAGGGACTGTCCCCTTGTCTTATTTGCGGTCCCAGGTGGGCGGGACGGGGGCGTCGGGGGTGGACCAGGTGCCCAAAGGCGCGTTGGGCGCGGCGTCCAGGGTGAGCGGCACCGTGTTGCCCGCAAGGTAGCTGCGCAAGGCGGGGATACCGATCATGGCGGCGTTGTCTCCGCAAGCGCGCATGGGCGGCACGGTCACGCGGACGCCCATCTTGGCGAAGGTCTTCTCGTAGGCCGCGCGCAGAGCGGGGTTTGCCGCCACGCCGCCGCCGATGCAGATGTCGGAGACGCCGGTCTGCTCGACGGCCGTCTTTGCCTTGGCCACCTGCACGTCGACGACCGCGGCCTGGAAGCTCGCTGCGAGGTCGGGCAGGTTGATGGGACGCCCGGCACGGTTCTCGCCCTGGATGTAGGTGATCACGGCGGTCTTGAGGCCGGAGAGGCTGAAGCTGTAATCGCCGGAGTGCATCATGGCGCGCGGGAAATGGATGGCCTTCTTGTTGCCCTTAGCGGCGAGCTTGCTTATGACGGGGCCGCCGGGGTAACCCAGGCCGAGCGCCTTGGCCACCTTGTCGAAGGCCTCCCCCACCGCGTCGTCGATGGTGGCGCCAAGCACCTCGTAGTCGCCCCAGGCGCGCACGTGCACGAGCATCGTGTTGCCGCCGGAGACCAGGCTCGCCACAAAGGGCGGCTTGAGGTCGGGCGTCTCGAAGAGGTTGGCCATGAGGTGGCCCTCAAGGTGGTGCACGGCAATAAGCGGCAGGTCAGCGGCCGCGCAGAGGCCCTTTGCAAACGCCACGCCCACCACGAGCGCGCCCACGAGGCCGGGGCCCGCCGTCACGCCGACGGCTGCGAGGTCGGACGGCACGAGGGTGTCCACGCCGAAGTGGGCGCCCGCCTGCGCCATCGTCTCCTCAAAGACGCCGACGATTGCCTCGGTGTGCTTGCGGCTGGCAATCTCCGGCACGACGCCGCCGAAGCGCGCATGGAAGTCGATCTGGGTGGCCACGACGCTCGCGCAAACGACGCCGTGGGAGTCGGTCACGGCCATGGCCGTCTCGTCGCAGGAGGACTCGATGGAGAGAATCAGCGGGCCGGCGGCGGCGATGGCGGCCGTCGCGGCCTCGTCGCGGGGCGCGGCCTCGATGGGCCATGGGCGGATGGACGCACGCGGCGCCGGGTCGTGATCCACGTCGGCGGAAAGGTCGGCGAGCGGCAGGTCGGCGCGCATGATGCGCGCGTCGTGGCCCGCTCCGTAGTAGTTGGGGCGCACGCCCACCTCGGTGAAGCCGAGCTTCTCGTAGAGGCGCTCGGCCGGGGCGTTTCCGACTTCGACCTCCAACGAAGCCCAGGTAGCGCCCAGCATCTGCGCGTCGTAGGCCACGCGCGAGAGAAGGCGGGCGGCCGCGCCCTCGCGACGGCGCCCGGCCGCGGTGGCAACGTTGGCGACCTGCAGCTCGTCGGCCACCACGGTGCCGCCGGCGTAGCCGATGATCTGGCCGCGGTCGTGCGCGACCCACCAGATGTGGCCGCGCTCGTTGAGGTCGTCGTAGAAGACGTGCTCGGACCACGGCTCGTGATTGGAGCCGGCGAAGACCTCGGCCTCCAGCTCGGCCACGGCATGAACGTCGTTCACCGTCATGGGGCGGAGCTGCAGGTGGATGCCCGCGAGCGCATCGTCGCAGCCGGTGAGCTCGACCGTCGCGGGGACCTTGAGGCCCAGACGCGTGCGCTCGTTCTCCTCGGCATCGGAAAGGCGGGTGTAGATGGGCAGCACGAGGGCGGGGTCGCCGAGAGCGCCGCCTGCGGGCGCCACGTTGAACGCGTCGGACTCCACGGCCGCGCGAAGAAGCCCCTCACCCGTGGGCCACCAGGCGTCCTCGGGCGCGAACTGGGCGGGCGTAAAGCCGGCCTCCTCAAAGCGCGCACGGTACTTGAGCAGGCCGTTTCCGGTAAGGGTGAACTCGGCGGCGTCTGAGCGGGCGGCCAGGTCGGCCACGGCGACATCGGCCTTCACCACCGTCTCGGCGGTAAAGGTACGGTGCGCGCCGGCCTCGTCCAGGCGATAAATGCCCGGGTAGACCTCGCCGCGCATGGCGTCGCCGAACACGGCGAGCGTGCCGCGGACGCCGGCGGCGTGCGCCGACCAGGCCATCGCGTCGAGCGCCGAGGTGCCGAAGAGCGGGCGCCCCGCGCCGCAGGCCAGGCCCTTCGCTGTCGCGATGCCGATGCGCACGCCGGTAAACGACCCGGGGCCGCGCCCGACGAGCACCGCGTCCACGTCGGCCATGGAAAGACCGGCCTCTGCCAGCGTTTCTTTGCACGTGGCGGCCAGCTCGACGTTGGCCTGTCGGCGGCACAGATGGTCGTGCGCGGCAAGAAGCTCCACGTGCCCGTCGCTCACGCGCCCGACGGCGCAGGCGAGCATGTCGGTGGAGGTATCGATGGCAAGAACGGTCTGGGTGCTCATGGGCGATCCTTTGCTGCTGGATTCAACCCTCTTAGTGTAACGCCGCCCGCGGGTGGCAATGCGGCGGCACGGTTCGCCGCCTTCGGCGATCCTTGCACGGGCCGGGCCGCCGGGGCAACGCGGCTCGTGCCGCATTGCCCGCAGAACACGTCGGGGCCCGCACGCCCCAACAGAGCGCTCGGCCCGTTCGAGCCCGCTAGGCCCAAACAAACACCGAGCGCTCGGCAATGGAAAGAGGGCGAAGGGACTGTCCCTTTATCTACTAGCGCTACCCGCCCATGCGCGCGTGCTCGGCGCACACGGCCTCGATGAGGCGCACGAGCGGCCACTTGCGGTTCGCCGGCGTGAGCACCGCCTTGGCGCCAACGACGCAATCAGCTTCCCGGCACCCGGCGATAAACCCATCTACCTGCGCATTGTTCAATCCACAGAGAAGCACGAACTCGCCTTCCGGCAGCGGCCCCGCGTAGTCCGTGAACGCCGGCCTAAAACCGACGAGCCCCGCAAAGGCCCCGGCCGCGTCCCCTAGCCGCGCCGGCGTCGCCGCCCGCACGCGCACGCCCAGCCCGCGCAGCACCTCGCGCACGCGCTCGCCCTTCTCGCCGGCCGCCTCCCCAAAAGAGGGGTCAAGCCCCCAGAGCACCGCCGTGGCGACGGGCCCCGAGGGCTTGGCCTTCTTGGCAGCCTTTTTGCTCGGCTTGCCAGCCATGTGGCTTAGCCGAAGTAGCGCTCGAGCAGGCCCTTGAGCGCCTTGCCGTGACGGGCCTCGTCCTTGGCCATCTCGTGCACGGTGTCGTGGATGGCGTCCAGGCCGTTCTTCTTGGCGCACTCGGCGAGCTCCACCTTGCCGGCGGTGGCGCCGAACTCGCAGTCGACGCGCCAGGCCAGGTTGTCCTTGGTGGTGGCCTTCATGTTGGGCTCGAGCTCGGTACCCAGCAGCTCGGCGAACTTGGCGGCGTGCTCGGCCTCCTCGTAGGCGGCCTTCTCCCAGTACAGGCCGACTTCCGGATAGCCCTCGCGGTGGGCGATGCGGGCCATGCAGAGGTACATGCCGACCTCGGAGCACTCGCCGGTGAAGTTGGCCTTGAGCTGCTCGAGGATGTAGGCCTTGTCCTCGTCGGAGATGTTGGGGTTGTCCTTGACCTGGGCGCCGTACACGCCGTACTCGTGCTCGGCGGCAAGCTCGAGCTCGCCCTCGACCTTCTGGAACTGGCTGGCGGGCGCGTGGCAGACGGGGCACTCCGCCGGCGGCTCCTCGCCCTCGTAGATGTAGCCGCAGACCTTGCAGACCCACTTATCCATGGTGTTTCCTCTCTCTTGGGCGGGCTTCCCGGGCCCGCGCCTACGATGTCGCGCAGCCGCCTCCCCGGGCGACCGTTTGAGCTACTTGTTCTGGCAAGCAGGGCAGACGCCGTCGAACTGCAGCGAGTGGCCGGTGACCTTGTAGCCCGAGACCTCAGACGCGTCGGCGTCGATGGTCTGGAGCACCGGAACCAGCACGTCGTCCACGCGCCCACACACCGTGCAGCGCACGTGATAGTGGGCAAAGACGTTGTGGTCGAAGTGGTCCGCGCCGTTGTTGATCTTCACCTTGAGCGCGTCGCCGTCCTCGGACAGCTTGTTGAGCAGGCGATAAACCGTTGCCTTGCTGATGCTCGGGTGCTTGGCGTGGACCGCCTCGTAGACCTCATCGGCCGTGGGATGGTTCGCGAGCTCGCGCAGCGCCTCGAGCACGATCGTGCGCTGAACGGTGTTGCGCGCGGCCATCTTGCCTCCTCGTTGGACTTCTCGGCGTTTCCTTGCTTGCTGAGATAACTATAGCTATTTAGGAATGGTTATCAATAGGGAATTTTTACTATTTTGTTAGACTACGGTGACTCGCAAGGCAATGAGCAATGCGCCGCAGGTCGCAGCATGCGACTCCCGGCGCCGCAGGTCGCAACGCGCGTCGAGCGACTCCGTGGCGTGAAGCGGCTCCGTCCGCAAACGGTTACTCCACGTCAATGGCGCGCGGCGGCTCCTCGCCCGGAGCAGCCGCATCGTCAAGGCGCGTCACGCAGACGCTCACGTAGTCGCCGAGCTCGTCGGCGAACTGCTCGCCCCACTCGATGACGCACACGCCGTCGGCGCCGAGCACGTCGTAGAGGCCGATGTCCTCGAGCTGCTCGGGGTCGTCCAGGCGATACAGGTCGAAGTGGTACAGCGGCAGGCGGCCGCCCTCGTAGACCATCTCGATGGTGAAGGTGGGGCTGGTCACGTCGCCCGTGCAACCGAGCGCCGCAGCGATGCCCTTGGTGAGCTGCGTCTTTCCCGCGCCGAGGTCGCCCGTGAGCACCAGCACGTCGCCGGCCTGGAGCTCCGCGCCCAGCGCCTCCCCCACCGCGATGGTCTCTGCCTGCGAGCGGGTCTCGAAGTGTTGCGGGGTCTTCATCGCTTCTCTCCTTGGGTCGGTTTGAAAATAAGACGAAGGGACTGTCCCCTTGTCTTATGCGGGATGGTCGCGGAGCCAGGCGCCGACGAGCTGCAGGTCTTGCACGAGCAGCGGCTCCCACTCCTGGTGATAAATGCACGCGGCGGGGTGGAACGTGGGGCACACGGAGAAGTGCCCCGCCTGGTAGAGCTGCCCGCGCAGGCTCGTCACGCCCCGGTTCGTGCGCAGGACGAACTGCGCGGCGAAGTTCCCCAGGCACACGATGACGTCCGGCCAGATGCTGCGGATCTGCTCGCGCAAGAACGGCGAGCACGCCTCGATCTCCTCGGGCCGCGGATTGCGGTTTCCCGGCGGCCGGCATTTGATCACGTTGGCGATGTAGATCTCTTGCCTGGTCAGCCCCGCATTGCCAAGAAGCGCGTCGAGCTTATGGCCCGCCGCGCCCACGAACGGCTCGCCTTGCAGGTCCTCGTTGCGCCCCGGCCCCTCGCCGATGAACATCACGCGCGCGGACGGGTTGCCCACGCCGTACACAAGGTTCGTGCGCGTGTCGCCGAGCGGGCAGAGCCGGCAGTCGCCCATGACGGCGCGGATCTCGTCGAGCGTGACCTCGCGCGGCTTCTGGTGGTCGTGG
>CAVDQW010000074.1:0-3161 GCA_963610995.1 bacterium
GACGTCATCCGCCTGGACCTGACGTGCGGGATGGGCGCCGAGGAGCTTGCGGGCCTGGCGCCCGAGGGCGTGCTCGACCCGCAGGTTGCGCGTGCGCTCGGCCCCGATCCGCTGGCCCGCGCCGCAGCGCTCGACTTCCGCGTCGATGGCCTTGCGGAAACAAATAAAGCCCAGGTCACGCGCGGTGGCCTTCTTACCGACCAGTTCGATCCGGCGACGCTTTGCGCCACCGTGCGCCCCGGTCTCTTCGCGTGCGGCGAGGCGCTCGACGTGGACGCCGATTGCGGCGGCTTCAACCTCGCGTGGGCCTGGAAGAGCGGCATCGTCGCAGGTAGCGCGGCCGCAGCCTACGCCCTCGCGGCCAAGAAAGGACAATAACCGATGCTCGAGGTCTCCAATATCCGCGTTCGGCTGGACCAGCTCGACGGCCGCGACGCCACCGAGCTCTCCGTGCTCAAGCGCGCCGTCGCGAAGAAGCTGCGCGTGCGCCCGGCCGAGGTCACGCACGTCGAGCGCCGCCGCCGCTCCATCGACGCCCGCAAGAAGAACGACATCATCGTCACCTTCACGCTCCACGTCGAGCTCAAGGGCGGCGACGCCGCCGAGCGCGCCCTTCTCGCCAAGCTCGCCCGCGCCCATGCCGACAAGGGCGTGAAGGCGGCCGAGCCTGACTCGTTCACGTTCCCGGGGCTCTTCCTTACCCGCCCTGACCTGCGGCCTGTTGTGGTCGGTGCGGGATGCGCGGGCCTCTTCTGCGCGCTCTCGCTCGCACGTGCCGGTCTGCGGCCGCTGCTCGTGGAGCGCGGCGACGACGCGACCCGTCGCGGCCAGATCGTCTCCGCACACAATCAGTCGGGCGTGCTCGACCCGCAGTCGAACATCCAGTTCGGCGTCGGCGGCGCGGGCACGTTCTCGGACGGCAAGCTCCAGACCGGCACAAAAAGCCCTGCTCACCGCCTTATTCTGAAGACGTTCGTCGAGGCGGGCGCCCAAAAGCAGATCCTGTGGGACGCAAAGCCCCACGTGGGCAGTGACGTGCTGCCCGGCGTGGTGACCAACATCCTGCGCCAGATCGTGGAGGCCGGCGGCGAGGTCCGCACCCGCTGCCGCATGACCGGCATCGACGTGGCGGACGGTCGCGTCACCGGCGTGACGCTGGTTTCCCAGGGCGAGGACGGCGCCGAGCGCGAGGAGCGCGTCGCCGCTTCCGACGTCGTTCTCGCGACCGGCCACTCCGCCCGCGACGTCTTCGAGATGCTGCGCGACCGCAACGTGGCCATGGAGCGCAAGACCTTCGCCATGGGCGTGCGCATCGAGCACCTGCAGGCCAACGTGGACCGCGCCCTTTACGGCCCCGGCGCCGGCAACCCCGCCCTGGGCGCCGCGCCCTATAAGCTTTCCGAGCACCTGCCGAGCGGCCGCTCCGCGTTCAGCTTCTGCATGTGCCCCGGCGGCTTCGTGGTCTCGGCGGCCTCGGAGCCGGGCGGCGTGGTGACCAACGGCATGAGCTACTCGGACCGCGCGGGCGCCAACGCCAACTCCGGCCTTCTCGCCAACGTGTTCCCTGACGATTTGCCGGGCGACGACGTGCTCGCGGGCATCGCGCTGCAGCGTCGCTGCGAGCAGGCGGCCTTCGCGGCAGGCGGCGGCGACTTTGTGGCGCCGGCCCAGCTTGTGGGCGATTTTCTTCACGAGCAGGCAAGCTCTGCGGGCGGCGAGGTCGTGCCGACCTACCCCCGTGGCGTTGCCTGGGGCAGCATCGACGAGTGCCTTCCGCCCTACATCGTCGAGACCCTGCGAGCCGCCATCCCGCGCATGGCCCGCAAGCTTCACGGCTTCGACGCCGACGACGCCGTGCTCACAGGCGTGGAGACGCGCTCCAGCTCGCCCGTGCGCGTGACCCGCGGCGAAGACGGCCAGAGCGTGAACGTCCGCGGCCTGTGGCCGGTGGGCGAGGGCGCTGGATACGCCGGCGGCATTATGTCTGCGGCGACCGACGGCATCCTCGCCGCCCAGAAGGTCGTCGATTCGCTTAAGGAGAGGGCGTGAGCCGGCAAGAGAGCCCGGCCGCGCGACGCGGCGCCGACGTGCCCGCCGACGGCAACTACCAGCACACCCTGTACGCCTGCTTCATCGGCTACGTGGTGCAGGCGGTCGTGAACTGCTTCGTGCCGCTGCTCTTCGTCACGTTCCAGAGCCAGTACGGGATTCCGCTCGAGCAGATCACACTGCTCATCACCGTTAACTTCTTGATCCAGCTCGTCATCGATTTGCTCTCGGCGGGGTTCATCGACCGCATCGGGTACCGCGCCTCGGCGCTGCTCGCGCACGCGTTCTCGGCGGCGGGTCTTGTCGCCCTTACCTTCTTGCCCGAGCTTGTGCCCGGCCACTTCGGCGGCATCCTTGCCGCGGTGTGCCTCTACGCTATCGGCGGAGGGCTCCTCGAGGTGCTCATCAGCCCCATCGTCGAGGCATGCCCCACGAGCAACAAAGAAGGCGCGATGAGCCTGCTGCACTCCTTCTATTGCTGGGGCGCCACGGGCGTGGTGCTGCTCTCAACCGTGTTCTTTGCGCTCTTCGGCACGGCGAGCTGGAAGGCGCTCGCGCTCATCTGGGCGCTTCTTCCCATCGCGAACGGTGTGTTCTTTACCCGCGTGCCCATCTACAGCCTGCATGAGGAGGGCGAGCGCGGTATGAGCATGGGCGAGCTCGCGCGCGTGCCCGTCTTTTGGCTGCTCATGCTCATGATGGTGTGCTCCGGCGCGGCCGAGCAGTCCGTGAGCCAGTGGGCGTCGACCTTCGCCGAGCAGGGCCTCGGCATCACCAAGACCTTGGGCGACTTGGTGGGGCCGATGTCCTTCTCCATCCTTATGGGCCTCTCGCGCCTGCTCTTTGGCAAGTACGGCGAGAGGTTCGATTCCGGGCGCGTCATGCGCCTGAGCTGCTGTCTGTGCATCGCGGCGTATCTCACCATAACGCTGGCGCCGAGCCCCGCGGTGCGGCTCGTGGGCTGCGCGGTGTGTGGATTCTCGGTCGGCGTCCTGTGGCCGGGCACATTTAGCCGCAGCTCAGCGGCCCTGCCGCGCGGCGGCACCGTGCTTTTCGCGCTTCTCGCGCTGGCAGGTGACCTCGGCTGCTCCGGCGGCCCCACGCTCGTTGGC
>CAVDQW010000075.1:0-5626 GCA_963610995.1 bacterium
GTCGATGTTTCTTGCCGCCTCGGAGCGGGGCGCCTCTCCGATGCCCGAATCGCAGAGCGCCGCGGACCGCGCGTTCATGTCCGCTTCCGACCGAAGCGATAAGACGCGCTCGACCGCCGCGCCGAGCAACGCCTCGACCCGCTCCCGAGCCACGCCCGCCCGCCTGAACCCCGAGAGATACGCCTGGGAAGACGCCACGCGCTGCACCACGGCGCACAGCCTGAGCTGGGCCATCGCCGGCGAGTCGGCCGACAGGTTTCCGAGCGCCGTCTCTAGGCTCGCCCAATACCCCTCGTATGCGGCGCCTTCCTCACCTTCGAGAAGCGCCTGGGGAAGCCGCTGCCCGAACTCGCCTATGATCGCGAGCGCCTCGGCGCATGAGCGCTCGGGCACAGTAAGGTCGCAGACGGCGCCGGCCCGCGACTTTTGGTCACAGCTCTCGCACGCCTCGCGAAACCACGGGGCGGCCTTGGCCCCGCCCGCGGTCGAACAAACCTCGGCTTTCTCCCCATAAGCCTCTTCGCCTGTGCTTTGTTGGCCGTAATACACGAAGTACAGATTCCCGACGCCATAACAGAGCCGCGCATAGCCCGCCTGGTACGAGAGCTCGCCGCGATGGTCTCCCAAAAGCCGCGAGAACCGCGCCGCCTCGTCTGCGGAGAACACGCCGTCCGCCTTGTAGACGCGGTCGGCGAGCTCCTCATAGGGATCCGTCCTCGAAGGGTCTACGGCCATGGCCTCGCAGCACAGCCGCTCAGCCTCCGAGCGCTCTCCGGCCGCGGTCTCCACGCTCGCGACCCTCGCCTGGGCCATCAGGGCGTCGAAGCTCGTGTCGCGCGCCGAGAACCCCGCGAGGACGCAAGCGACGCCGGCAACGGCGGCCATGGCGGACAACAGCCGCGGCGCGCGAAACCGAAGGAGCTTCCTCTTCAGGCCCTGCCGGTATTCCTCGGTGAGCTTCTCGTATCGCAACAGGTCGCGCCGCATCTCGGCGCAGGACTGGTAGCGCTCGGCGGGGTCTTGCCTCGTCGCCTTCGCCACGATGCGCTCAAGGCCCTCGGAAATCCCCGGGTCGATGTGCCGCAGGGGGCGCAGGAACGCCGCCTCGCTCACCGAGCACGCGGTGAGCAGCACGTACAGCGTCATGCCGAGCGAATAGATGTCCGCGCGCGCATCGGTCTGAGCGTCCGGCAGGAACTGCTCCGGAGCCGCATATCCGCGCGTGCCGAGGATGCTCGTGTCGCCCGCCGCGCCTTGCTTGTATTCGCGGGCAATGCCGAAGTCGACGAGTTTGATGGAGCCGTCCTCGCGCAGCATCACGTTGCCCGGCTTCATGTCGCGATAGACGATCGGCGGCTCGCGCGTGTGCAGGTATTCCAAAACGTCGCAGAGCGCCGCGCCCCACTCGGCCACCTTCCGCTCCTCGAAGCCGCGCCCCCGCTCGCGCAGCGCCTGCCTGAGCGAGACGCCCTCGACGTAGTCCATCACCACATAGAGAGTCCTCGGTCCCTCGATGATGTCGACGATGCGCGGCAGCATCGGGTGGTCGAGGCGCTTCATGAGGTTCGCCTCGACGATGAGGCTTCGCGTGACGATGCCGCCCGTCGCACCTTCCCGCTCGATCTCTTTGGCGGCCCACAGCTTGTTGAGCCTGCGGTCGCGCACGAGCCACACGCGCGACATACCGCCCCTGCCCACCTGAGACAGCACCTCGAACTTGCCGTCGATGAGGTCTCCCGGCGCGGTCATGCGACGCCGCCCGCCACGAGCTCGTCGGTCGCCTCGTCGTCAACGCAATTGAATGCGAAGCAGGTCACCGGTAGTGTCGTCGGCTCATCATCGCCAATATCCGACGCCTGTCGCGCCTCATCGGAGAACGCGACGCACGACGACGGCTCCGCATGTAGGAAGACCCCGGTGATGTTGTCCTTCTCGCCCGCGTCGACCGCCCGCGCGATCATGGCGTCGAGCGCGGCGAGGAGCCCCTCGGACCCCGATGCCCTGCCCGCCGGCGCCAAGTGAAGGCCCACGCGGTCGTCCCCGAGCCGCCGATACAGGCCGTCGCAGCACACCAGGAAGAGGTCGCCCGGGCCGTATTCGCCGAACGAGTACGCGGGAGCGAGAGCCTCCTGGGCACCCACCGCCTGCATGATGACGGAACCTTTAGGGTGCCGCAGGGCGTCCCTCGCCGAGATCCTTCCAGCATCTACCTCGCGCTGAATGAACGTCTGGTCGCGCGTGAGCCGCTCGACGCCGCCGGCGGCATGCGCCAGGTACGCCCGGCAATCCCCCACATGGCAGACGGCGAAGCGGCCGGAACACAACAGGAGCGCCGTGCACGTGGTCCCCATCCTCACGTTCAGGCGGGCTCCGTAGCGCCACATACGGCGATTCATATCGCCGAGCAAGGCGTCCCAGGCGCCCTCGACGCCCCCGACGTCAACGCTTCCCTCATACAGGTTGTCGGCAGCATACGCCGCAAAATCGGCCTCGAACCAATGCGCGAACTCGCGGACAACGGCGGAACTCGCCTGTTCCCCGCTCGCCAATCCCCCGACGCCGTCGCACACCACGGCCAGCGCGGCGTCGCCGAAGCACGCCGTTGCCGACAGCGCGGCATACGCGTCTTGGTTCACGCTTTTCTCTGTGCCGATGAACGTCCGCCCCGCGACCTCGACCATATGCGCCCCCTAACCGAAATGGCCACACATGGTATCGGGCGCGACTTACCGCAGACTAACGGCAAGCTGGCCGAAGTCTTCCGGAATCCTTTCCGTGAATGCAGGGGTTTTCGACAACGTGCAGGCACGGCGGACAGGCGGGCGGCGCAGCGGCAGCCTTTCGTTTTGATCGGTTGCCCAAGAGCCCCGCAAACCTCCACGAAGCGCACAAAAAACGGACCCGGCAAATACCGGGCCCGCCATAAAACCGCAGGTAGATTGTTTGGTCGCCGAAACGCTTATGCGAGCTTCTTCAGCAGCTCCTCGAAGCGGTCCATACCCTCGTCGACCTGCTCGCGAGTGATCACCAGCGGCGGGAGGAAACGGATGATGGAGTCGCCGATGTGGTTGAGCACGAGGCCGGCCGCCAGGCCCTCGTCCACGAGCTCGTTGGCGATAGGCACGTCGAGCTGGGCGCCGCGCAGAAGGCCGCGGCCGCGGACCTCCACGACGTGGTCCATGGCCTGCAGGCGGTGGCGCAGGTGCTTGCCCACGGCGATGACGTGCTCGCCGATCTCCTCCTCGCGCAGGGTGTCGATGGTCGTGCGCGCCGCGGCGACGGCCAGGGCGTTGCCGCCGAAGGTGGAGCCGTGGTCACCGGGCTGCAGCAGGTCGGCCACCTCGGCGCGGGCCGCGAAAGCGCCCATCGGGAAGCCGTCGGCGATGCCCTTGGCCATGGTCACGATGTCGGGGATGATGCCGGAGCGCTGGAAGCAGAACGGGGCGCCGCAGCGATAGAAGCCGGTCTGGACCTCGTCGATGATGAGCATGAGGCCCTTCTCATCGCAGAGCTCGCGAACATCGCGCAGGTAGTCGTAGTCGGCCGGCCACACGCCGCCCTCGCCCTGGACGCACTCGAGCATGACGGCGCAGACGGGGCCGCACTGCTCGCTCGGGTTCTCGACGAAGGCGCGCAGGGCGTCGATATCGTTCAGCGGCACGGAGTCGAAGCCCGCGGGCATGGGGAGGAACGTCTTGTGGAAGACGTCCTGGCCGGTGGCGGCGAGCGTCGCCAGGGTGCGGCCGTGGAAGGACTTCTTGGCGGAGACGACGCCGTAAGCGCCGTTCAGGTGCTTCTCGCCCCAACGGCGGGCGAGCTTGATGGCGCCCTCGTTGGCCTCGCCGCCGGAGTTGGAGAAGAAGGTCTTCCAGTGGGTGCCGGTGGAGCCGGTCTCGTGGCCGGTCTCGTCGGTGATGCGGGAGAGCAGCGTGGAGAGGCCGTTGGCCAGCTCGCCGCGGTTCTCGACGTAGTAGTAGTTGCCGACCTGCCAGACCTTGTCGATCTGGTCCTTGAGAGCGTCGGCCACCTTGGGGTTCGCGTGGCCGAGGGAGGCGCAGCCGATGCCGCCGAGGAAGTCGATGTAGTCGTTGCCCAGCGAGTCGGTGAGCACGGCGCCGGAACCCTTGACGAACTCGACGGGGAGACGGCCGTAGGTCGGCATCACGTACTTCTGGTCGAGGACCTTGGCCTCTGCGGGAACGGTGGAGAAGTCAGACATGCATGCATCCTTTCGTGGCGAGGGAGGGCCCTGCGCCGTGGGTTCGCGTTAGTCCTGGGTGAACATGGTGCCGCAGCCGGCATCGGTGAAGATCTCGAGCAGCAGCGAGTGGTCGGCCTTGCCGTTGACGATGACGACCTGAGAGACGCCGGAGTCAAGCGCGTCGGCCACGGAGCGGATCTTGGGGATCATGCCGCCGTCGAGCTTCTCGGAGTCGAGCAGCTCGTGGACCTCGGTGCGCGTCATCTGAGCGATGAGGCTGTCGGGGTCGTTGACGTCCTCGAGCAGGCCGTCGACGTCGGTGAGGTAGATGAGCTTGTCGGCGCCCATGGCCTCGGCGATCTTGCCGGCGGCCACGTCGGCGTTGATGTTGAAGAAGCCGTCGGCGCCGCAGCCCACCGACGCGATGACGGGGATGTAGCCGTCGTCGAGGATGGTGTTGATGAGGCTCGTGTCCACCTCGCGGACGCGGCCCACGCGGCCGAGCTCGGGGTCGACGGCCTCGGCCTTGAGGGTCTTGCCGTCGGCGCCGGAGATGCCCACGGCGTTGTGGCCGTACTCGTTCAGGGCCCAGACGAGCTCCTGGTTGACCTTGCCGACGAGCACCTCGCGCACGACCTCCATGGTGTCGGGGTCGGTGACGCGCAGGCCGTCCTTGAACTTGACGGGGGCGTTCAGGCGCGTGAGCAGGGCGTTGATGGCCTTGCCGCCGCCGTGGACGAGGACGACGCGCACGCCCATGAGCTTCATGAGCTCGATGTCGGCGACGACGCGCTGGCAGAGCTCCTTGTCCTCCATGGCCGAGCCGCCGTACTTGATGACGAACGTCTTGCCGTTCATCTGGTTGATCCAGGGCAGCGCCTCGATGAGGGTATCGGCCTTGGCGGCCGCGGCGTTGCGCTGCTGGATGTCGCGCTTCTTCATGTGGTAAGCCTTTCGGGTCGGCGATTAGTGCGGAATAAGACGAAGGGACTGTCCCCTTGTCTTATTTACGTGCGGTAATCGCCGTTGATGGTGACGTAGTCGTGGGTGAGGTCGCAGGTCCAGATGCGGCAGGCCGCGTCGCCGTCGTGCAGGTCGACCACGATGTCGATCTCAGACGACTCGAAGCGGCGCAGCATGTCGTCCTCGTCCATGGGGACGGTGAGGCCGGCGCGGCAGACGGGCACGCCCATGAAGTCGATGTCGACGCGGGTCTGGTCGAAGGGCACGCCGCACTTGCCGGCAGCGGCGGCCACGCGGCCCCAGTTGGCGTCGTGGCCGAAAATAGCAGTCTTGACCAGCGGCGAGTTGGCGATAGAGCGCGCCACGGTGTCGGCAGCGTCGTCGTCGGAGGCGCCGAGGACGTTCACGGTGACGAGCTTCGTCGAGCCCTCGCCGTCGGCCGCGATCTTGCGCGCGAGCTCG
>CAVDQW010000076.1:0-8205 GCA_963610995.1 bacterium
ACAAAGGCGCTGTGATCGGCCAATCGAAGGTCACGCCGTAGGATTGGCCTTTTTACCTGCTGTTTATTCGAACACCGCGACGACGCGCGCGGGAAGCCCCGTGGCGCCCTCGATGCGCGGCCAGCTCACGAAGACGATGGCGCCCGTCGCCGGGACCTGATCCAGGTTGTCCATGACCTCGACCTGGATGTGGCCGTTGTCGAGGACCCAGCGCTCGCAGGCGAGGTCGTCGGCCTCCACGGCCAGGAAGCTCGCGTCCGTGTCGAAGGTCTCGTGGCCGTTCGCCTTGATGCCGCGCTCGTTGTAGAGGAACTGGAGCGCCGGCAGCGACCAGCCGGGGGCGTGCTCGCCGCCCTCCTCGTCGAAGTTGTTGAGCGCGTCGTTGTCGGGCCAGCGGCGGCTCCAGTCGGTGCGCAGCGCGACGAAGGAGCCATCCGGAATGCGGCCGTGCTCGTCCTCCCAGGCCTCGATGTCGGCGACGGTGACCGCCGTGTCAGGGCCCTCGGCGGCGATCTTCTCGGTAAGGTCGATGACCACGAGCGGCAACGCCATGTACTCGGGACCGTACGCCTCGGCGCCGGCTTTGCCAGGCGTGAAGTGGCTCGGGAAGTCGACGTGCGTGCCGAACTGGCCCGGGAACTTATAGGTCTGGATGCGGCAGGAGAGAATCTCCTCCTCGTAGTCGAACACGGTGTTGCAGAGCTCGACCACGCCGTCGGGCATGCCGCCCCAGTACGGGCTCTCGTTGGTCAGCGGGTGCGACAACTCCACCCAATGGCACTTCTTCAGCTTATCGAGGTCTCCCCAAAGGCTCATCGCGGTCCCCTTTCAACGGACGCCGGCTCACGTTGACCATGAGGATACAGACAATGCAGCTCGCCGCATACGCCCGAATTACCTGCAACCAGCTATCGGAAATTCTTAGCAGCATCGAGGACAGTCCCCTTTGCAGGCCACGAGAGAGGTGGCTTGCAAAGAGGGCTGTCCCCGATGCAGGTCAGAACGAGACCGTGATGGTCGTGCCCTCGCCGGGAGTCGACTCCAGACGCACGTCGGCGTCGTGGAAGTTGGCAGCGTGCTTCACGATGGCGAGGCCCAGGCCTGTGCCGCCCATGTCGCGGCTGCGGCCCTTGTCCACGCGATAGAACCGCTCGAAGACCTTCTCCTGGGACTCCGCCGGGATGCCGATGCCGGTATCGCTCACGCGCAAGGTGGGCTTACCGTCGATGGGCAGCACCCAAACGAAGACTCGCCCGCCCGGCTTGTTGTAGCGGATCGCGTTCTCCACGAGGTTCTTGACGAGTTCATCGAGCAGGTGCGCGTTGCCCTCGATGTTTGTGCTCACGCCCTCGCACTTGAGCCTGACCTCGGACTTCTTCGCCTTTCGCTCGAGCCTCGAGCACACGTCCTGCGCCACGCTCAAGAGGTCCACGCGCTCGAGCGGCCCGAATAGCGTCGAGCGCTCGCCCGCGCGCTCGGTCTCGTCGAGCTTGGAGAGCATAAGGATGTCGTTTACCAGCATGGAGAGGCGCTGGGCGTCCTTGTAGATCCTGCCGGCGAAGTCGTGCACGTCCTCCGGCCTGCAGATGCCGTCGCGGATAAGCTCCGAGGCGCCCGAGATGGCGGCGATGGGGGTCTTCAGCTCGTGGGTCACGTTGCTCGTGAACTCGCGTCGCATGTCGTTGGCGTCCTGGATGGCGCTCATGCGGCTGATGAGCTGCTTATGCTGCTCATTCAGGCGGCTCACCAGCGGGTCGAGTTCCTCATAGGGCGCGCTCGCCTCCTCGGAGGCAGGGTCGATGTCGAGGATGGGCCTCGCGATGCCCGCCGAGAGCCGGCGCGCCACGAACCAGCTCACACCCACGATGGCCACCGCCAGGCACGTGAGCAGCAGGAGGTCGTTTGAAAGAAACGAGACCACGCTCGCGCGCTCGACCGAGATGCGAAGCACGTCTCCGGACTCGAGCCGCTGCGCGTTGTAGAGGCTCACGTAGCCCAAGGTCTCGGAGCTGCGGTCGGACTGCCCGCGGCCGTCCGTCAGGGCCGCCGCCACCTCGGGACGGTCGGCGTGGTTCGGCAGCGTGGACGCGTCGGCGGAGCTGTCGTAGAGCACCGTGCCGTCGGGTGAGACGAGCGTCGCTCGCAGGTTTCCGAGCGAGAGCCCCGCGAGCACGGAGGGATCGTCCTCGGTGCGGTCGAGCAGCGAGCACAAGGTCTCGCACTCCCCTGCCAGCTGTTCGTGCTCGTCTGCGAGAAACGCGTTCTGGAACACGAACGACGAGGCCGCCGTGACCACGACGGCCACGACGGCGCAGGCGGCGACCAACGCCAAGAAGACCTGGCGAGAGAGCGAGGTCTTCTTGGCGTTGCCTGATTTATTGAATAAGGCCCAGGTCAAAGACGCTCCTTACCCGCGAACGCGATAGCCCACGCCGCGTACGGTCTCGATGAGGTCGCTCGAGTCCCCGAGCTTCGCGCGGATCTGCTGAACGTGGACGTCCACCGTGCGGCTACCGCCGTCGAAGTCCCAGCCCCACACGCGCTGGAGCAGCGTCTCTCGCGAGAAGACGACGCCAGGCGACTTCATGAGGAAGCTCAGCAGGTCGAACTCGCGCATGGTGAGCGAGAGCTCACGGCCGTCGAGCGTGGCCTCGCGGCGCTCGGGCCACACGCACACGGGGCCGACGCTGACGGCCTCGGACTCCTCGGTCGCCGACTCGCGGCCGGCGCGCCGCAGCAGGGCACGTGTACGGCTCACCATCTCCATCATGCCGAAAGGCTTGGAGAGGTAGTCGTCGGCCCCGCCGTCGAGCGCGCGGACCTTGTCGAGCTCGGTGTCCTTGGCGGTGAGCATCATCACAGGAACGTTGGACAGGCCGGGGGTCTTGCGGATACGGGCCAGGATATCGAGCCCGTCGGCGTCCGGGAGCATGATGTCGAGAAGCACCGCGTCGGGCTTGCGCTCGGCGCAGGCACGGCGGAACTCGGCGTCGTCCGCGCAGCCGATCGCCTCGATGCCGCCCTGTCCCAGGGCGTAGACCGAGAGCTCTCGGATGTTCTTGTCGTCCTCGACGTAGATGACCAAGGGTGATGCTCCCATAGAATGAACCGTTCCTTACTTACTCGAGCCCTGCGGCCTGGCTGGGCTTCTCCTCGACGTTGTGCTCACCGGTGACGCGGTAGATCGCCCAAGCGGCGACGCGCTTCGCGAGGTCGCCGATGCGCTCGAAGTACTTGGCCACCATGAGCATCTCGGGCAGATACTGAGCGGAGGACTTGCCGTCGCGGATAAGCTGGACAAGCTTGTCGTGGAGCTCCCAATACACAGAGTTTACCTTTGTGTCGGCCTCGATGACCTTCTGGGCGAGCTCGACGTCCGAGTTGATGAAGGCGTCGACGGCGTCGCTCACCATCTTGGAGGTGAGCTCGCTCATGGTCGCGACCTCGTCGACGATCTTGTTGGCGGCCTTCTCGGGGAGCTCCTCGGCGTGGAACACGACGTCGCGGGTCATGCTGTCGATGTGGGAGAGGTCGGAGACGATGCGGAACGCGCCGGTGACGAAGCGCATGTCGTCGCCGATGAGCGGCTGCTGGAGCAGCATCGCATCGAGGCAGCTCTCCTCGATGGCCGAGCGGAGACGGTCCTCGTCCTTGCGGCCGGTGGCGACGCCCTCCTTGGCGCCCTGGTCGCCCTTGGCGGCGAGGCCGGAGGCGATGATGTCGGCGGAGCACTTCTCCTTGAGGCGAATGAGAAGATCCTTGATGTCCTCGAGCTGGTTGGCGAACTTGGTGCGGGTCTGCATAACCATATCAGCTGAACCTTCCTGAGAGATATTCCTGCGTACGGGTCTGTTTGGGGTTCGCGAAGAGCTCGCGCGTCGGCGCGGCCTCGATGAGCTCGCCCAGATAGAAGAAACAGGTCTTGTCGGCAACGCGGGTGGCCTGCTGCATGTTGTGGGTGACGACGACCACGGTGTGGTCGACGGCGAGCTCGGTCATGAGCTGCTCGACCTGGACGGTCGAGATGGGGTCGAGCGCGGAGGTCGGCTCGTCCATGAGCAGCACCTCGGGGTTGGTGGCCAGGGCGCGCGCGATGCAAAGGCGCTGCTGCTGGCCGCCGGAAAGCCCGAGGCCGGACTGATCGAGCTTATCCTTGACCTCTTCCCAGAGGGCGGCGCGGGTGAGGCAGCGCTCGAGAATCTCGTCGCCCTCGTCGCGGCTGAGGCGCTTCATGCGCGCAGGGCCGTAGAGCACGTTATCGCGGATGCTCATCGGGAAGGGGTTGGGGTGCTGGAACACCATACCGACGTGCACGCGCAGCGCGTTGGAGTCCATCTTGAAGATGTCGGAACCGCGGAACTCGATGGTGCCCTCGGTGCGGACGCTCTCGACGAAGTCGCACATGCGGTTGAAGGTGCGCAGCAGCGTCGACTTGCCGCAGCCCGAAGGCCCGATGAAGGCGGTGCAGCGGTTCTCGGGAATGTCGAGGTCGATGTGCTTGAGCGCCTGGAAGTCGTCGTACCAGAGGTTGAAGTCCGAGATCTTGAGGGCGATGTCGGCGTCTTCGAGGGCGCGGTGATCGGACTGAGTGAATTCTTTTTCCATCTGAGTCTCCATTAACCGAACCTGCCCGTCAGATAATCGACGAGGCGCTGGTCCTTGGGCGCACGGAAGATCTGGCGCGTCTCACCGAACTCAACCATATCACCGACGTAGAAGAAGGCGGTGCGATCGGAGACGCGCGTGGCCTGCTCCATGTTGTGGGTGACGATGACCGCGCAGATGCCGGAGTCGGCGATGTCGCGGATCGTCTCCTCGACGGAGAAGGTGGAGATGGGGTCGAGGGCCGAGCAGGGCTCGTCGAAGAGGACCACGTCGGGCCTCATGGCCAGGGTGCGCGCGATGCACAGGCGCTGCTGCTGTCCGCCGGAAAGGGCGTAGGCGCTCTGGTCGAGCTTGTCCTTGACCTCGTCCCAGAGAGCCGCCTGGCGAAGGCTCGTCTCCACGAGCTCGTCGGCCTCGGCCTTGTCGGCCACGCGGCCGTGGCGCTTCGGGGCAAACAGGATGTTCTCGCGGATCGACTTGCGGAAGGGGGTCGGCTGCTGGAAGACCATGCCGATGGACTTGCGCAGCTCGAAGAGGTTCTCTTCCTTGGTGTTGATGTCGTGGTCGTGGTAGACGATCTGGCCGCCGACGACGCACTTGGGGATCTCGCGGTTCATGAGGTTGAGGCAGCGCAGGAACGTGGACTTGCCGCAACCGGAGGGGCCGATGAGCGCGGTGACGGTGCCCTCGTCGAACGAGAGGCTCGTCGGGTGCAGCGACTCCTTGGTGTAGTTGTACTTGACGGTGACGTCGCGGGTCTCGAGCAGGTGAGACGAGACGACGGTCGGTGCTGCCGGGGTGCCGGCGGGTGCGTTGTTCATCATGACCTCCCTACTCGCTCGTCATCTTCTTGGCCAGGAACTTACCGAGGATGCGCGCGAGCACGTTGAAGAGCAGCACGCAGATCAGCAGGACCGCGGCGGTGCCCCAGACGATCTCGTCGTTGCCGGGGGTCGGCTCCATCTTGAGCTTCCAGATGTGGACGGCCAGGGTCTCGGCGGGACGGAAGATGTTGAAGGGGTTGCGGGAGCTCGAGAGGCTCGCGGCGAAGTTGAGGTTCACGGCAGCGGAGCCCGAGGTGAAGATGAGGGCAGCGGCCTCGCCGAACACGCGGCCGGCGGAGATGACGACGCCCGTCACGATGGCCGGCATGGCGGCCGGGAGAAGGACGTGGATGGTGGTCTCCCAACGGGTGAGACCCATGGCCAGGCCCGCGTCGCGCTGGCTGCGCGGGACGTCCTCGAGCGCCTGCTGGATGACGCGCACCAGGATGGGGATGTTGAACATCGTGAGCGCCATGGCGCCGGCGATGATCGAGATGCCCCAGCCGAGCGTGACCACGAAGAAGAGCGAGCCGAACATGCCGACGACGATGGAAGGCAGGGAGGACAGGGTCTCGATGGCCGTGGAGGCCGCCTTGGTCACCCAGTTGTCGGGCGCATACTCCACGAGGAAGATGGCGGCGCCGAGACTGATGGGCACGCTGATGAGCAGGGTGATGATCAGCATGTAGAAGCTGTCGAAGAGCTCGGAGCTGATGCCGGGGTTCTCCTTGGCCGTCGGGCTCGTGGTGAGGAAGCCGGGGGCGAGCGCCTTGCCGAGGCCCTGGATAAGGATGAAGGCCACGATAGCGGCGAGCAGGCCCAGGACGAAGACCACGATGACGGTGAGGATGCCGGTGGCGACGCGGTCCTGCGCGCCGATGCGGCGGGCGTGGGCGTCGAGGTCGACGTCGGTAGCGGAGGAGGCGACGGCCACCTCGTTGGTGTTCTCGTTAGCCACGGTTCTTCGCCCCCTTGTTGCCGATGATGTGGATGATCAGGATGAAGAAGAGCGACATGCCCATGAGGAGCAGGCCCAGGGCCCATAGGACGTGGTACTGCACGGAGCCGGTCGTCGCGTTGGAGAAGCCGGAGGTCAGCGCCGTGGTGAGCGTGGCCGCGGGCGAGAGAAGGCCAGCGGGCATGATCTTCTCGACGCCGCCGATGACCATCTGGACGGCGAGCGTCTCGCCGAAGGCACGGGTCATGCCCATGATGACGGCTGTCATGAGGGAGGGCGTCGCGGACTTGAGGACGACGTGCCAAACGGTCTGCCAACGGGTGCAACCCAGGGCGTAGGAGCCCTCGCGGTACTGATTGGGCACGGCAGCCAGCGCGTCGATGGAAAGGGTGGTCACCGTCGGCAGGATCATGACGGCGAGCACGATGGCGCCCGAGAGGATGCCCGCGCCGGTGCCGGCGGCGTCGCCGAAGATCTGGCGCATCGCGGCGTTGACGACGGTCAGGCCGATGAGGCCGTAGACGACCGAGGGAATGCCGACGAGCAGCTCGACCAGCGGCTGGAAGATCTTGCGACCGAACTTCGGCTGGACCTCGACGACGAAGATCGCCGAGCCGAGGGCGATGGGGAGCACAAAGAGTGTGGAGAGCACCATGACGCCGAACGAAGTGACGATCAGGGGCAGCGCGCCGTACTTTTCCTCAGAGGGCACCCAACTCGTGCCGGTGAGGAACGCGCCGAAGTCGATGCCGTCGACGAAGAACGCGGAGAGGCCCTGCGTCGCGACCATGATGATGAGGGTCGCGACGATGATGGCCACCAGGGCGACGCACGCCCCGGTGATTCCCAGGCCCACGTTCTCGAGCCGGCGCTTCGGCAAAAGCCTTTTTGCCATGAGCAACCTTTCTCGCAGCTACATAAAGCGAGGTGGGCGCCGGATTGTAAGGTCCGGCGCTCACCTCGAAGGGAAGAGGAATTACTTGGAGGAGACGGTGCCGCTGGCGTCCTTCTTGACCTTCATGTCGGAGGACGGGATGAAGCCCTCCTGCTCGACGAGCTTGCCCTGGACGGCGTCGGACATCATGTAGTCGATGAAAGCCTGGGTCGCAGCGTCGGCGTCCTTGGCGGTGTACATGTGCTCATAGGCCCAGATGGTGAAGTCGCCGGAGCAGACGTTCGCGGCGGTCGGGGCGACGCCGCCGACCTTGAGGGCCTTGAACTTGGTGTCGTCGAAGTAAGAGAAGGCGAGGTAGGAGATGGAGCCCTCGGTGGCCTGGATCTTCTCGACGACGGTGCCGGAGGAATCCTCCTCGGCGACGGGCGCGAAGGTGTCGGGGGCCTTCTCGCCGGCGAGGACGGCGGCCTCGAAGGTGGCGCGGGTGCCGGAGCCGGCCTTGCGCTCGATGACCTGGATCTTGCCGGCGGTGCCGCCGACCTCGGACCAGTCGGTGATGGTGCCGGTGAAGATGCCCTTGAGCTGCTCGAGGGTCAGGTCGTCGACGTCGACCTTGGAGTTGACGATCGGGCCCATGCCCACGACGGCGACGGTGTTGTCGACGAGGTTGGCGGCGTCGGAGGCGGAGAGCTTCTCCTCAGCGAAGACGTCGGAGCGGCCGATCTGAGCCTTGCCGTCCTTGACGTCGGAGAGGCCCTGGCCGGAGCCGCCGCCGGTGATGGCGACGGTCACGTCGGGATACTCGTTCTCGAACTCCTGGGCAGCGGCCTCGACGAGGCTCTGGAACGAGGTGGCGCCGGAGCAGTTGACGGTGCCGGACAGAGCGGCACTCGCGGAGCTGGAATCGCTGGAGCTGGAGCTGC
>CAVDQW010000077.1:0-5639 GCA_963610995.1 bacterium
ACGCAATTCTCGCAAAGAGAAACCTGGGCACCACGCGTGGCATGGCTCCTGTGGTCATTGGCGTGGGGCCTGGCTTCACGGCGCAGGTTGACGTGGATGCCGCGGTGGAGACCATGCGCGGCCACTACCTGGGGCGCGTTTATTACAAAGGGTCGCCCATCGCCAACACCGCCATCCCCGGCCTCATCGGCGGGTACGCCGGCGAGCGTGTGCTGCGCGCCCCGGCAGACGGCGTCTTCGAGCCGTGCGTGAGCATTGGCGACGAGGTCCATGCGGGCGACGTCTGCGGCATGGTGGCGGGGCAGCCCATGTGCGCGACCATCGACGGCGTCGTCCGCGGCCTTCTGCAGGCTGGCGTCGAGGTCCGTCGCGGACTCAAGTCCGGCGACGTGGATCCACGCTGCCAGCCCGAGTACATCCGCACCACCTCCGACAAGGCGAGCGCCGTCGGCGGGGGAGTGCTCGAGGCCATCCTTCATCTTACGGGCGCTCTGAGCAGCGGCGGGTTTACTTCGAGCGGCCCTGATCCGGAGATTGCCGCCGCGGCCGCCGACGGGCTCGACTTCGATTCGCTGGAGGTGCTCGCGTGAACGACGTCGCGGGAACCATAAACGACCCCAAGATCATCTCGGTCGCGCGCGCGGAGGTCGCGGCAGGCCGGCCCGTCGTGTTGGCGAGCCTTCTCGCCACGAAGGGCTCCATGCCCCGTCACGAGGGCGCCCGCATGCTCGCCCTCTCGGACGGATCCTTCTTGGGGACCGTCGGTGGCGGCAACATCGAGTTCATCGCGCAGCGCCGCGCAGGCGAGCTCCTCGCCGCCGCGGCTATTGGCGAGCCTGCGCCCGCCTCGCTCGAGTGGATGACCCACGAGAAGAACGCCATGGCCTGCGGCGGGGACGCGCTTCTCGCCGTGCGGTTGCTCACGGTCGATGATTCGGCCTGGCTGGACGGCCTTTCCGAGGCCGTAGAGTCGGACGCCGCGGCTTGGCTCGTTGAGGACTGGTCGGACCCTGAGGCGCCGGTGACGGTCGTCTCTCGTGACGGCGACGGCTGCGACGTCCCGACGTGGGACGAGGAGGCGCTCCGCTACGCCGAGCCCGTGGGCGCGGAGCCCGTCTGCTACGTCTTCGGCGGTGGCCACGTGGGCCAGGCCCTCGTGCCCGTGCTGGCCTCGGTCGGCTTCGTCGTGGACGTCGTCGACGACCGCAAGGGTATCTGCGACCCTGCGAATTTCCCCGCGGCACGCAATGTGACCTGCGGCGCATTTGAGGATTTGGACTCCTATACGCACATCACCCAACGCGATTACGTGGTCGTGCTCACCCATGGCCACCTGGGCGACGCGGCTGTGCTCGAGCACGTTCTGCCGCACCGGCCAGCCTATGTGGGCTGCATCGGCAGCCGGCGCAAGGCGGCGTTCGTGCGCGATGCCCTTGTGGAGCGCGGCATAGACCGCGCCGCGGCCGATGCCGTGCACCTGCCCATCGGCGAGGACATCCTCGCCGTCACTCCCGCCGAGATAGCCGTCTCGATCGCGGCGCAGATCATCCGCTGCCGCGCCGAGCTCCGTCCCCGGCGCCCCCATTCGTGACCTACCGGGCACCCGCCCGCTCAGTTTTTCATTGCCGTAAACGCCAACGATCCAGGCCGACCATGGCCGAGACAGGGCTCAACAGAAGGGAAGAAACCATGCTCGACAGAAGACAATTCATCGGCGGCTCCGCTGCCGCCGTTGCCGCTCTGGGCCTCGCGGCCTGCGGATCCAGCTCCAGCAGCTCCAACTCCAGCTCAAGCGGCTCCAGCACCGCTGCCGACGCCAAGACCATCACCGTCTTTGCCGCGGCCTCTATGACCGAGTCGCTCACCAAGGCCGGCGACCAGTTCAAGGAGGCCAACAGCCAGTACGACCTCTCCTTCAACTTCGACTCCTCGGGCACCCTCAAGACCCAGATCCAGGAGGGCGCGGAGTGCGACGTCTTCATCTCCGCCGGCCAGAAGCAGATGAACCAGCTCGATGCCCAGGCCGAGTCCGGCAACGACGAGGGCCTCGACTTCATCGACCACTCCACCCGCTTCAACATCCTCGAGAACAAGGTCACCCTCTGCGTGCCCGACGGCAACCCCAAGGACATCGCGAGCTTCGAGGAGCTGGCCACCCACCTGCAGGCCGGCGACGTGCTTCTCTGCATGGGCAACTCCGACGTGCCCGTGGGTCAGTACACCCAGAAGATCCTGGCCTACTACAACCTCGACGAGTCTGCTCTCGCCGCTTCCGGCTGCATCACCTACGGCACCAACGTCAAGGAGGTCACCTCTCAGGTCAAGGAGGGCGCCGTCGATTGCGGCGTCATCTACAAGACCGACGCCACCTCCGCGGGCCTGACCATGGTTGACGAGGCCACCAAGGAGATGTGCGGCCAGGTCGTCTATCCCGCGGCCGTGACCAAGAACGCCCCGCAGGCCGAGGGCGCCAAGGCCTTCCTCGAGTTCCTCAAGGGCAAGGAGGCCTCCGCCGACTTCGTCGAGGTCGGCTTCACCCCGCTCGCCACTGCTTAATCAAGACAAGGGGGCAGTCCCTTCGTCTCATTCATTCTTTGATGGGGCGGAGGGGCTGTGCCATATATCGTGCTTCTCGTTTATGTGAGGACGACCATGGATTGGTACCCGCTATACAACTCGGTGCGCATCGCCCTGGCGGCGACGGCCATCGTGTTCTTCCTGGGCATCTGGCTCGCCAATGTTGTGGCCCGTGCCCCTAAGCTCATCAAGGGCGTTCTCGACGTCGTCCTCACGCTCCCGCTCGTCTTGCCGCCGACCGTCGTGGGCTACCTGCTGCTCATCGTCTTCGGCCCGCGCCGCCCGCTCGGCGCCTGGCTGCTCGAGACCTTCAGCATCAAGATGACCATGGTCTGGTATGCGGCCATCCTCGCCACGGTCGTGGTGAGCTTCCCGCTCATGTACCGCACCGCCCGCGGCGCCTTCGAGTCCTTCGACGAGAACCTCGCCGACGCGGCCCGCACCCTCGGCCGCTCCGAGCTCTGGATCTTCTGGCGCGTCAAGATGCCGTACTGCATGCAGGGCATCGTTGCGGGCGCGGTGCTCGCCTTCGCCCGCGCCCTCGGCGAATACGGCGCCACGGCGATGATCTGCGGATATACCCCTGGCTCCACGGCCACCGTCTCCACGACCGTCTACCAGCTCTGGCGCACGGGCGACGACGCCGGCGCACTCTCGTGGGTCCTGGTCAACCTGGCCATCTCGGCCGTGGTGCTTCTTGCCATGAACTGGTTCGAGGCGCGCTCCAAGGAGCCCAAGTCCGGCCGTGCCGTGGTCAAGGGAGGCGCGCGATGAGCCTTTACGTCGACGTTCGCAAGAAGCTCGGCGCTTTCAGCCTCGATGTGTCGTTCGAGGTCGAACGCGCCGACGAGACGCTCGCCCTGCTCGGCCCATCGGGCTGCGGCAAATCGATGACGCTCAAGTGCATCGCTGGCATCGTCACGCCCGATTCCGGTCGCATCGTCCTCAACGACCGCGTCCTTTTCGACAGCGACGCGCGCGTGAACCTGCGCCCGCAGGAGCGTCGCGTGGGCTATCTCTTCCAGAACTACGCCCTGTTCCCCAACATGACGGTCGAGCAGAACATCGCCGCCGGCGTGCTGGGCGCGAGCAAGGAGGAGCGCGACCGTCGCGTGGCCGAGCAGGTCGCCGCCTTTCGCATCGAGGGCCTCGAGAAGAAGCGGCCGAACCAGCTCTCCGGCGGTCAGCAGCAGCGCGTGGCGCTCGCGCGCATCATGGCGAGCCGCCCGGAGCTTTTGCTGCTCGACGAGCCCTTCTCTGCGCTCGACGGTTATTTGCGCTGGCAGCTCGAGCTGGAGCTCACCGACACGCTGCGCCAGTTCCCCGGCGGCTCCGTCTATGTGAGCCACAACCGCGACGAGGTCTACCGCATGTGCGACACCGTCTGCGTGGTCTCCGCCGGCCGTTCGGAGGAGAAACTCAGCGTGCCCGAGCTCTTCGCCACGCCGCCCACGGTCGCGGCGGCGCTCATCTCCGGCTGCAAAAACGTGAGCGCGGCCAAGGTGGGGGAGGGCGGCGTTCTCGACTGCTCCGATTGGGGCGTGAGCCTCCGTACCTCTCTGCCCGTGCCCGAGGGCTGCGACCACGCGGGTATCCGCGCGCACTACTTCACGGTGGCGGCATCGGACGCTGCGGTCCCGGCTCCCGGCGAGAACCGTTTCGCCTGCACGGTCGACCGCGTCATCGACAACACCTTCTCGACCATCGTCATGCTGGGGACCCCCGGAGGGGCCCGGCTGCGTTATGAGTGCGATAAGGAGCAGTGGGCTGCGCTCGGCAACCCGCAGCAGGTCATCGTGGGTATCGACGCCGAGCATGTGATGCCGTTGGTGGGCGAGCGCACGTGATCGACGGGGAAGGGCGCAGCATCGAGTACCTGCGCCTCTCGGTCACGGACCGCTGCAACTGCCGCTGCGCGTACTGCATGCCGGCGGGCGGCGTCCCGATGCTCGGGCATTCGGACATCCTGAGCTTCGAGGAGCTCACCGATATCGTTCGCGCGGCGGCGGAGCTCGGTGTGCGAAAAGTGAGGCTCACGGGCGGGGAGCCGCTGGTGCGCCGCGGCGTCGTCGACCTTGTGCGGATGATATCCGAGGTCGCGGGCGTGGAGGACCTTGCCATGACGACCAACGCGACGCTGCTCGCGCCCGTGGCGGCTGATCTGAGGGAAGCGGGTCTCTCGCGTCTTAACGTGAGCCTGGACTCGCTGCGGCCGGAGCGCTACGGGCAGATCACCCGCGGGGGCAGCCTCGCGGATGCGCTCGCGGGGCTCGAGGCCGCGCATGATGCCGGCTTCGAACGCACGAAGATCAACTGCGTGCTTCTCGGCGGCGTGAACGACGACGAGCTTCCCGATGTGGCGGCTCTCGCAAAAGACGACCCCGTTGACGTGCGCTTTATTGAGCTCATGCCTATCGGCCCCGCGGCAAAGATGGGCCGCGGGAGCTTCTTGGCCGCCGATAAGGTGCTGGAAGCCCTCCCGGGCCTCGAGCCCTGCGGTCGCGACGGCGTGGCCGAGCTCTATCGCATGGACGGCTGGGCGGGCCGCGTCGGCCTTATTCGCCCTATGAGCCACAAGTTCTGCGACGGGTGCAGCCGCATCCGGGTGACGGCCGACGGACGCCTCAACCCCTGCCTGCACTCCGCCGCCGAGATCGACCTGCGCGGGCTCGGCCACGAGGAGCTCCTCTGCGCGCTGAGGGCGGGCGTCGCGGCGAAGCCGAAGTATCATCGACTGGACGAGGGGCGCGCGAGCGATTCGGCGCGCGACATGAACGAGATCGGGGGATAGCGTCCGTGGCAGAGGATCTTACCCACATAAACGAGCAGGGACGGGCCCGTATGGTGGACGTCTCGGCTAAGGAGAAAACGCAGAGAGAGGCGCGTGCCGGCGGTTTCGTGCACATGGCGCCCGCCACGCTCGAGCTCGTGCGCACGGGCGGTTGCAAGAAAGGAGACGTGCTCGCTGTGGCGCAGGTCGCGGGCATCATGGCCGCCAAGCGCTGCTGGGAGCTCGTGCCGATGTGCCATCCCATCCAGCTGACGGGCGTCGACGTGCGCTT
>CAVDQW010000078.1:0-4338 GCA_963610995.1 bacterium
ACCCCGGCTTCCGCTGCCCCATCGACGAGGGCGAGTCCTACGACGACTACCTTATCCGCTTCGAGAAGCCCGAGACCTCGACGCTGTGCCGCGCCGTGCCGACCACCGGCCTTATCGACGTGGAGGACCGCGAGGACTCCCCCACCGCAGGCACCGCCGAGCTCCCGCTCACCCACGGCCTCTTCGACTTCGCCGAGAAGATCTACGACGTGCTCGAGTCCCGCGCGGCCACGCTCACCAACCGCGCCGGCACCCGCGGCGTGAAGCTCGCCTTCGAGGGCTTCGATTACCTCATCGTGTGGAGCAAGCCCGCCGGCGACTTCGTGGCCATCGAGCCCTGGGGCGGCCTCTCCACCTGCTCCGACGAGGACGACGTCCTCGAGCACAAGCGCGGCTGCATCGTGGCCGCCCCCGGCCAGACCGTGGAGCGCAGCTTCACCATCGAGCCCTTCTAGCCAAACCGACCGTCGGTTGAGGAGCAATTTGGGGGAGCCTCGGCCGACGGCAGTTGGAATCGACGCGCGTCGACGATTCAGCGCGAATCGCCGACGCGCGTTTCTTTATGCGCGGGCATGCGTGGTACCCTCGCTCAAATTAGGAGGGCAAATGAACAAAAGATCGCTCGCCATCGTCCGCTCGCTCTGCGAGGGGGACGAGCTCACGCTCGAATCGCTGTCGGAGGCCCACGGGGTCTCGACCCGCACCATCCGAAAAGACCTCGACGCCATCGACGAGGCGCTGCGCTCGCGCGGCCTTTCCGGCATCATGCTCGAGCGCGGCGGCCGCGTCGTCTGCGTCGACAGCCCGCTGCCGCTGCTCGAGTCCGACGACACCGAGGCGCCGGGGTCCTTCCATCTCGAGCCTGAGGCGCGCGTGCTCCTCGCCGGAGCCCTCGTGGCCGCCGCCGACTCGCCCATCACCCTGGGCGACATCGCCGAGCGGCTCATGGTGAGCCGGGGCACCGTGATCAACGACCTCGACGAGATCCGCCGCGTGCTCGCCAACCACCACCTCGAGTCCGTCTCGCAGTCGGGGCGCGGCCTGCACGCGACCGGCCGCGAATACGATCGGCGCCGCATCGCCCTGCACGCCTGCCGCGTCGCCACGCCCGCCGAGCGGCGCTTCATCGAGAAGAGCCTCGGCCTCATGCACCCGGACGCCGACGCCGTCGAGAAGATCTTCCTCGAGCAGCAGTACGCGCACGACCAGGTCCTCACCGACGTGTGCGAGGCCGACACGCTCGCCTTCGCGCGCATCAGCCTGCAGCGCATGTCGCAGGGGCACGTCATCGGCGACGACGAGTGCCCGCGCCCGCCCGCCACCTCGCATTACCTGCCGCTGGCCTCCGACCTCGTCGAACTCTTCGCGCAGTATTTGCACGTGGAGCCGGCCGACGCCGAGAAACAGGCTCTGTGCTATCGCCTGCGCCACCAGCAGTACGCCCATCGCGGCGGCGAGAAGGTCGACGCCGCGCGCATCCAGCTCCTCACCCGTAAGTTCATCACGCAGCTCTCGCTCGAGCTGGGCATCGACCTCACCGACGACTTCACGTTCTTCGAGAGCCTCTCGGCGCACCTTGGCAGCGTCCTTCAGCCTGTGCCTGTGGACTACCCCGGCACGGACGCCGTGGCCGAGGTGATGGCCGACAACCCCGCCATCGCTGCCGCGGCCCGCGCCTGCGAGGACGTCATCCGCGAACAGGCCGGCCGCGAGCTCACCGACGTGGAGATCGGCTTCATCGTCCTGCACATATGCGCGGCCATCGAGCGCAAGAAGAGCCGCATGGCCCCTCTGCGCGTCGTCGTGGCGTGCAACTCCGGCGTGGGCACCTCCCAGCTGCTCACGGTGCGCCTGCAGGCGCGCTTCAACATCACGGTGGCAAGGACCTGCACCGTGCGCGAGGCGGCTTCCGTCGACGCGAACGACGCCGACCTCATAGTCTCGACGGTGCCGCTCAAGGACTCGCCCATCCCGAGCGTCATGGTCTCTCCCCTGCTCACGGACGCCGAGGCCATGCGCGTCGGCGAGAAGCTGGTCGAGCTGCGCGCCCGCAGGGGCGTCGCCGCGCCCGCGGCCAAGAGCGACGTGCCGTCCGCGCAGGAGCTCATCAGCCGCATCGGCGCCACCGTCTACGACCTCGCCCCCGACCAGGCCCCGCTGCTCATGCGCTCCATCAACCACCTGGTCACCGAGTACTTCCGCGAGTTCGCCGCCGACGGCAGGGACGCGCCCACGGCTCTGGCGGCCTTCGAGCTGCTGCCGCCCTCGCACATTCGCCTCGACGTGCATTGCGACGATTGGCGGCAGGCCGTGCGCGAGAGCGCCGACGTGCTTCTCAAGGGCGGCTACATCGAGGACCGCTACGTCGACGCGGTCATCCGCAACATCGAGGAGAACGGCCCCTACGTAGTCCTCACGCCCGGCTTCGCCATGCCGCACGAGGGAATCGACGCAGGACCGCTCATGTGCGGCCTCTCGATGATCCGCCTGGCCGAGCCCGTGGAGTTCGGCGAGCCCGACCTCGACCCGGTGGAGTTCGTCTGCTGCCTTTCGGCCGTGGACCACAGCTCGCATTTGCGCGCCTTCTTCAACCTCGTGAACCTCATGCGACGCGAGGAAGTCCGCGCGGAGCTGCGCGCGGCGGCCACGCCGGAGGAGTTCTCGGCCATCATCGAGCGCCTCGAGCTCGACATCCCGGAGAGCCGAGAGACGCGCGGGTGCGCCGACGCGGGCGCCGGTGAACGGTAAACACGTCGGCGGCGAACGGCAAACGCGCCAGATTCAAACGGCGAGGGCCTCGCACGGGGCTCTCGCCATATTTATGAATAAACCGCAGGTCAAATGCTCGGTGCAAACGGCGTCACAAATCCGTGAACCACGCTGAACTGTTCCGTGCGCCCCCGCCCCCATAAGATTTGAATCAACGAAAGGGGCGGCCACAGGGGCGGCCCCGAAGATTCAAGGAAAGGAGGGTGCAATGATCTGGGAAGAACTCAACGAGAAGATCGTCATGCTCGGCGTCGAGGCCAACACCAACGAGGAGGTCCTCGAGGCCGTGGGCGGTCGTCTCATCGAGGAGGGCTACGGCAAGGCCAACTACGTGCAGGGACTTAAGGAGCGCGAGGTCGAGTTCCCGACCGGCCTCGACATCGACGGCGTCGGCGTCGCGATCCCGCACACGAGCGTCGACTACGTTGAGAAGGGCGCCATCGCCATCGCCACGCTGGCCCACCCCGTGGCCTTCGAGGAGATGGGCATGCCCGAGGGCAGCAACGTCGACGTGAGCCTCGTGTTCATGCTCGCGGTCACCGACCCGCACGCCCACCTCGAGGACCTGCAGCGCATCATCGCCATCGTGCAGGACAAGGCGGCCCTCTCGCGCATCATCGCGTCCACCGACGTCCAGGAAGTCATCGACATCATCAAGGAGAAGGAGCTCTCGCTATGAAGAAGAAGGTAATCGTCGCCTGCGGCGGCGCCGTCGCCACCTCCACCATCGCTGCCAACGCCGTCATGGAGCTCGGCAAGAAGAACGGCATCGACATCGAGATCTGCCAGTGCCGCATCTCCGAGATCGAGTCCAACCTGGACAACGCCGTCCTGATCGTCCCGACCTCCCGCGTTAAGCGCGACTACGGCATCCCCTGCATCACCGGCATGCCCTTCGTCTCCGGCGTCGGCGTCGAGAAGACCGAGAAGGCCATGCTCGAGGTCCTGCAGGCCTAACAAGAAACGGGGCACGTGCGGCAACACGAACCCCGTCAAGAGCCCACGGGCTCACCCCGAACCGGTAAAGATCCCCTTAACCAGAAGGAGGAACCGATATGTGGACTGCCATCGCTGGCGGAATTCAATATATCATCGACATGGGCGCGTCGGTCATGCTGCCCATCTTCGTTGCCATTCTTTCCATCATCATGGGCGTCAAGCCCGGTAAGGCCATCCGTTCCGGCCTGATCCTCGGCGTCGGCTTCGTCGGCCTCTCGCTCATCGTCAACCTCATGAACGACCAGCTCGGGCCCGCTGCCGAGGCCATGAGCACCCGCTTCGGCCTGTCGCTCTCCATCGTCGACATCGGCTGGCCGGGCATGTCCCCGATCACCTGGGCCTCCGAGCTCGCGATCATCGCCATCCCGCTCGCCATCGCCATCAACGTGATCATGCTCGTGACCAAGCTCACCCGCGTCGTGAACATCGACATCTGGAACATCTGGCACATGGCCTTCACCGGCGTCATGGCCTACGCCGTCACCGGCAACATCTGGATCGGCATCCTCGGCACCGCCGTCCACGCCGTCATCGCCTACAAGCTCGGCGACCTGCTCGCCCCGATGATGG
>CAVDQW010000079.1:0-4198 GCA_963610995.1 bacterium
ACGGCGCCAAGGCCGTTGTCCCGCAGGCGCAGTGCTGGCCCGAGCTCTTCGCCGCCTGGCTGCGCCGCGAGTAGCGACCTGCAAAAGGAGCTGTCCCCAATGCGGGTTACTCGGCGTCCTTCTTTGCGAGCGACATGACGACCATCATCGCCACGATGCACACAAGGCCGATAAGGTCGAACACCGTGAGCGCGGTGCCCAGCACGAGCGCGCTCGCCACGGTGGCCACGATGGGCGTGATGACCAGCAAGAGGCTTCCGAGCAGCGGTCCCGAGTCCTTGAGCCCCTGCATGGCGAGCAGATAGCCGAGGATGGCGCCGCAGACGGTCGTGCCCGCGAAGGCCGCCCAGCCCATGCCGTCGAACGCGGGCAGCCCCGTCCACGGCTGGGCGAGCGGCACGAGCAAAAGGCCGCCGAGCGTCATGCCCACGGCGTTCACCGGCAGCGACCCGTAGCGGTCGAGCGCGTAGAGCGGCAGCGTGTTGTGAAGAAAGCCCAGGACTCCGTCGGCCAGGCACCACCCGAGCCCGGCGAGGCCCACCACGAGCGCCGCGGGGTCTCCCTTGGTGGCGATGAAGTAGACGCCGACGAGCGCCAGCGCGAGCCCGCAGAGCTCGGCCGCAAGCGGCGCGCGACGGTCGTGGACGCAGGTGTACACCATGATGTACACGAGGCTCAGCTGCGTGAGCAGCGCCTCGGTCGGGGCGTTCGTGCTTCCGATCGCCATGATGTAGGTCACCTGGTAAAGCGCGATGCCGAGCGCGGCGAAGAGGGCGACGCCCACCATCGCCCGGCTGTCGCGCAGCATGCCGAGCAGCTTGTCTTTGCAGGTCGCGAGGCAGATGGCGATGAACACCAGCCCCGCGATGAGCACGCGGAAGCACCCGATCCACGTCGCAGGGACCGTGTAGTTGCTGGTCAGAAAGTTGATGATCACGTTCGAGATGCCCCAGAAGCAAGCGCCCGCGCTTCCCGCGACGATCCCGCGCGTCCTCGTATCCATCCGTCTCCCTTCGCGATGAGTGCCCCAGATGGTTTAGCGCATTTCGCGCGAGGTTTCCACCCGCTGCCGCGAGCCTTTGTTGCGCGCGCGTTGCGGCACCGACCGCTCGCGGGTGTCACTCGGTGGTAAGGGGCCGAGCGCCCGCAGCGCTTGTCTATGCTAGAGGGCGGTAAAATTCGCTCCTGCCCTGGGGAGATAAACAAATGGTCAAGACTCTTGTTTTGGTGCGTCACGGCAAGACCGAGGACGTGTCCGAGAGCGGCATGGACCTCGATCGCAGGCTGACTGCGTCGGGCGTCCGTGCGCTCGAGATGACGTATCCGCGCAACTTCTCGCTGCTCGGCGAGGAGCCTGACGTCGAGATTTGGTGCAGCCCCGCCGTGCGCGCGCTGCAGACGGCGGGCGTCGTGGCCGAGGCGGTGGACGCCTGCGGCATCGATGTGCATCAATCCTTGTACGACCAGGACCTCGATGCCGTGCTCGCCGAGCTCGATGCGGCGCTTCCGCAGATGGACTGCGACACGCTCGTGCTCGTGGGCCACGTGCCCTTTATGAATCGCCTTGCATACGCGCTCACCGACGTTGAGCTGCGCTTCAGCAAGGGCGCCGTCGCGGCGATCGCCATGCCCGAGGGCAAGGCCGAGCCGAACGGCTGCACGCTGCGCTGGTTCGTCGCCGGCTCCGATGCCCTCGCGTGGGACGCCATGGCGGCGGTCGAGGCGCAGGTCCAGGAGCTCGCGGTCGACGCGTCCGATGCCCTCGACGCGTTTCTCGACGATCCCGACGACCCGGAGCTGGTCCGCTCGCTGCGCGTGAGCCTGCGCAAGCTCCGCGCCGTCTTCAAGTTCCTCTCGCCGTGGGTGTCCAAGAAGCAGGTCCGCCACACCGTCGACGACCTGCGCGGGGTTCTGGACATCGCCACGCCGCTGCGCGAGGTGGACATCCTCTCGGCCGCTGTGGACGGCCTTGTGGAGTCCGGCGAGCTCGGCGAGAACAACCTGCTGCCCGTGGCCTGCGCCAAGCAGCGCCAGCTCGAGCTCGAGGGCGTGCTCGCCCTCATGAAGAAGCGCCACGTCAAGCGCAACATCCACAGTCTTGCCGACGAGGTGCCCGTGATTCGCTGGAAGGGGCGCGTGCTCGACTCCGGCCTTACCGCCGAGGACTTCCAGGCGCACTTCGACGAGAAGTTCGCGGGCCTCGACGCGCTGCTCTTCGGTCTCGACCTGCACGACCCCGGCGCCGTGCACGATGCGCGTAGCAACGTGAAGGACCTGCTCTTCGTGGCGAGCCGTCTGGCCGCAGTGCTGGGCGACGAGCGTGCGCAGATGGGGGGCGACCTCGACAACATCCAAAGCGAGATGGGGGCCCTCTGCGACGCACAGCGCAACGTGAGGCTCGCCAACGAGTTCTCACTGAGCCCGCGCTTCCGCGGTGTGCGTGCCGACCTGGGCGTCGTTGCCCGCGACCAGGGCGAGGTCGCCAGCGCTATACTCGCGGGGGCGGCCTTCTCGGGCGTGCTGCGCGCGGCTGAGTAGGGCGGCGCTCCAGGAACGCGACGCTCGGTTGACCGTTAATTTATTGATGCAAGGAGACCTTCATGGCCGATGAATACCGCATCGAGCACGACTCGATGGGCGAGATGCGCGTGCCCGCCGACGCCCTGTGGGGCGCGCAGACGCAGCGCAGCCACGAGAACTTCCCGATCGGCGGCCAGACGATGCCGCCCGAGATCATCGCCGCGTTCGCGCAGCTCAAGAAGGCCGCGGCCCGCGCCAACTGTGAACTGGGCCGTATGGACGAGGTTTCTGCGAGCGTGATCTGCGCCGCTGCAGACGAGGTGCTCGCCGGCAAGCTCGACGGCAACTTTCCGCTGGTCGTGTGGCAGACGGGCTCCGGCACCCAGTCCAACATGAACATGAACGAGGTGCTGGCCAACCGCGGCAACCAGATCGCGGCCGAGCGCGGCGTCGAGTTGCCGAAGCCTCTGCACCCCAACGATTCCGCCAACATGAGCCAGAGCTCCAACGACACGTTCCCGACGGCGATGCACATCGCGGCCGCCGTGTCGGTCCGCGAGCGCCTGTTGCCCGCGATCGCGCAGCTTGTGGCCACGTTCGAGCGGCTCGAGGCCGAGAACGCCGGCGTGGTCAAGTCCGGCCGAACGCACCTGCAGGACGCGGTGCCCATCAGCTTCTCCCAGGAGATTTCGGGCTGGCGCGGGCTTCTTGAGGGCGCGGCCGACGAGCTCGAGGCTGCGCTTCCGGGGCTTTATCGCCTGGCGCTCGGCGGCACGGCGGTGGGCACGGGCCTCAACGCGCCCGAGGGCTTCGACGTGGCTGTCGCCGAGAAGATCGCCGAGCAGACCGGCCTTCCCTTCGCGACCGACCCCAACAAATTCCGCGCGCTCTCCGGTAAGGACGCCGTCGTGTTCGCCCACGGCGCCGTCAAGGCGTGCGCCGCCAACATGATGAAGATCGCCAACGACGTGCGTTGGCTCGCGTCCGGCCCGCGCCTCGGCCTGGGCGAGATCACCATTCCCGCCAACGAGCCGGGCAGCTCCATCATGCCGGGCAAGGTCAACCCTACCCAGTGCGAGGCCGTCACGATGGTCGCCGTGCAGGTCATGGGCAACGACGCCACCATCGGCTTCGCGGCGAGCCAGGGCAACTTCGAGCTCAACGTCTTCATGCCGGTGATCGCGTACAACTTCCTGCAGTCCGTTGACCTTCTCGCCGACGCGATTCTCTCGTTCGACGAGCGATGCGCCATGGGTATCAAGGCCAATCGCGCCAAGATGGACGCCAACCTGCACAACTCGCTCATGCTGGTCACGGCGCTGAACCCGCACATCGGCTACGAGAACGCCGCGAAGGTCGCCAAGAAGGCCTTTGCCGAGGAGACGAGCCTGAAGGACGCTTGCGTCGCCCTCGGTTTTCTTACCGCCGACGAGTTCGACGCCGTCTTCCACCCCGAGCAGATGGTCTAAGTCGCCTCGGCATGCGGGGCCCGTGCAACAAATCCGCGTTCCTGCGTGCTTTGTTGCGACCTTGATATGACCGCAACTGGGCAAACGCAACAGGGCCGGCCGCGAATTCCCGCGACCGGCCCTGTTTGTGCCGGATTTTCGTCCCCGAGCCACGCACAATCGCAATTTTGTTGCATAAGGCGTGCTCTTTATCCCTTGCAGGCCCTTAG
>CAVDQW010000080.1:0-6251 GCA_963610995.1 bacterium
TCATGCGCGTGCTTCTCGATGTACTCGCGGCGATACTCGACCTGATTGCCCATCAGCTCGCGGACGGCCTTGTCGGCCATGGCCGCGTCGTCGATGGTCACGCGCTGCAGGATGCGGGTGCGCGGGTCCATCGTGGTGCTTGCCAGCTGCTTGGGGTCCATCTCGCCGAGGCCCTTGTAGCGTTGGACGGTGTAGGGCCGCTTCTTTTTCTTGGCCTTGCCGTTGGCGATCTCCTCGCCTTCCTCGGGGTCGTCATCGTCGCCGAAGCCGAGCTCGCGGATCTTGCGCTTGAGGATCTCCTCCTCGGGCTCCTTGCCGTTGGGATAGACGTAGTAGATCTTCTTGCGCACCTTGATGCCGAAGATCGGCGGGCAGGCCGCGTATACGTAGCCGGCGTCGATGAGCGGGCGCATGTACTTGTAGAAGAACGTGAGCAGCAGGATGCGGATGTGGGCGCCGTCGACGTCGGCGTCCGTCATGATGATGATCTTGTGGTAGCGGGCCTTCTCGATGTCGAAGTCGCCCATGTCGCCGCCCGCGCCGGTCACACCGGTGCCGATGGCGGTGATGAGCGACTGGATCGTGTCGGACGAGAACGCGCGGGCGTCGCCGACGCGCTCCACGTTCAGGATCTTGCCGCGCAGGGGAAGGATCGCCTGGATGTCTCGGCGACGGCCGTCCTTGGCCGAGCCGCCTGCCGAGTCGCCCTCCACGATGAAGAGCTCGGTGAGCTCCGCGTTACGCTCGGAGCAGTCGGCGAGCTTGCCGGGCAGGTGGGCGGTCTCGAGCAGAGACTTGCGGCGCGTGGCCTCGCGGGCCTTGGTGGCGGCGGTGCGGGCCTTGGACGCCTGCAGGGCCTTGTTCACGATGACGCGGGCGTTCTTCGGGTGCTCCTCGAGATACTCGGCCAGGCCCTCCGAGACGATCTTCATCACGAGCGGTCGCATGAAAGAGCTGCCGAGCTTGGCCTTGGTCTGGCCCTCGAACTGCGGGTCTCCCAGCTTGACGGAGATGACGGCGGTGAGGCCCTCGCGGATGTCGTTGCCCGTGAGGTTGGGCTCCTTCTCCTTGAGGAGGTTCTGCTTGCGCGCGTAGTCGTTGATCACGCGGGTGAGCGCCGTGCGGAAGCCCTCCATGTGCATGCCGCCGTCGGGCGTGTAGATGTTGTTCGCGAAGCTCATGACGTGCTCGGAATACGAGCCGCACCACTGGATGGCGACCTCGACCTCGCCGCGCTTGGCCGCTTCCTGGGAGTCGTTCTTGCCCTCGAGGTAGATGGGCTCCTTGAGGCCGTCGGCGACCTCCTCGCCCTCGTTGAGGAACTTGACGAAGTCGATGATGCCGCCGGTGTAGCAGAACTCCTCGACGCGCGGGGTGCTCTCGCGCTCGTCGGTAAGGGTGATGCTGAGGCCGCGGTTGAGGAAGGCCATCTCCTGCAGTCGGTCGTGCAGCGTGTCGTAGTCGTAGACGGTGGTCTCGAAGATCTCCTCGTCAGGCCAGAAGGTGATGGTGGTGCCCGTGGTGTCGGCGGTGCCCACGACCTGCATCTTCTGGGTGGTGATGCCGCGCTCGAAGCGCATCTCGTAGATGTTTCCGTCGCGCTTGACCTGGGCGATCATCTTCTTGGAGAGCGCGTTGACGACGGAGGAGCCGACGCCGTGCAGGCCGCCGGACACCTTGTAGGCGTTGTTGTCGAACTTGCCGCCGGCGTGCAGGATGGTGAGGACGACCTCGAGGGTCGGGATCTTCTTGATGGGGTGCTCGTCCACCGGGATGCCGCGGCCGTTGTCCACGACGGTGATGGAGTTGTCCTTGTGGATGGTCACCAAGATCTTGGTGCAGAAGCCGGCCAAGGCCTCGTCCACGGCGTTGTCCACGATCTCGTACACCAGGTGGTGCAGGCCGGAGGCGCTCGTCGAGCCGATGTACATGCCCGGGCGCTTGCGGACGGCCTCAAGACCCTCGAGGATCTTGATCTCGCTTCCGCCGTAGTTGTCGTTGTCTGCCACGCGCACGTCCTTCCTAGGGGGCTCGCGCTCCCCTACCGCGTCGGGATTCTCGTTGTTTGGATTTGGGATTCAATCCAAAAATAGACGTATCTAGCTGATGATACCTCACCAGAGGCGCTCAGAGACGTTCTGAGCGCCAATTTACGAATTCTGCGCGGACTCGTACTTCTGGAGCCGCAGAGACGCGCACATCGCCTTGTAGGCCTTTTCACGCAGCGCCTCGGGCTGTTCGGCGGCGGCACCGCGCAGGCGCTCGTCCTCCTCGGCGGTGAGCTCGGGCAGGCGCGGGGCGGCCTTCTCGCCGCGGCCCGCGGCGCGGCCGTCCGCGGACTTCTCCTGCGGCGGGCGCTTGGTCTGCTTGAACTCGATGTTGGAGAACTCGAAGCCGGCGGCGGCCATGCGGGCCAGGTAGATCTCGCGGTTCGCGCGGAAGTCGATGGCGCGGGTGCGGGTGTCGGTGTAGACCACGAACGTGGGCGCGTCGCCGGGTCGGCGCCCCTTGGCCACGTAGGTGCCGCAGGTGTGGGCGCGCTCGATGTCGCCGTTCACGCGGTACCACGCCTGCTGAGCCATGCGCCCGGGGCCCATGGCTCGCCTGGCCTGCGGGGAATCGAGAAGGCCGCGCAGCGCGTCGCCGATTCCCTGCGAGCTCGCGAACTCGTCGGTATGGTTCACGTTGATCATCCGTAGCTCACCACCTCGGCGCCCGCCAGGACGTCGTCGGAGAAGTACCCCAGGTTCGTCGTGGTAATGACGGCCTGGGTGTCGGCCAGAAGCATCCCCACCACGGCGTCGCGGCGGGCGGCGTCGAGCTCGCTCATCACGTCGTCGAGCAGCAGCAGCGGGCGGGCGCCCACCACCTCCTCGGCGATGAGGGTCTCCGCCATCTTGAGGGCGAGCACGGCGGAGCGCTGCTGCCCCTGGCTCGCGAAGGCGCGGGCGTCGCGGCCGTCGATGAGGAAGGCCACGTCGTCGCGGTGAGGGCCCACGGTCGTCTGCTGGCGGCGCAGGTCGTCTGGGCGCGCCGCGGCCAGCGCGTCGGAGAAGCGCGCGGCCAGCTCCTCGCGCGAGAGCCCGCAGACGTCGGTGCCCAGGCTCGACACATATTCGCAGCTCAGCGGCTCGCCGCCCGAGATTCGGGCATACGACTCGCTCACCTTGGGCGCCAGGCGCGCGAAGAGGCGCAGCCTCGAGTGGAGCAGCGCCGCGCCGCCGGCGGCCACGCTCGCGTCCCATGCGTCGAGAAGCCCCAGGTCCGGGCGCTCCTCCTTGAGCAGGCGGTTTCTCTGCTCCACCGCGCGTGTATAGGCGGCCAGAAGCCGCGAGTAGCCGGAGGCCGCCTGGCGGCCGAAGCCGTCGAGCTCGTCTCGTCTCACGTGCGCCCCGCGCTTGACGAGCGCCAGGTCGTCGGGGGTAAAGAGCACCGAGAGCAGCGTCCCGGGGACGTCGCCCGCATGGCACTTCTTGCCGTTGCGCGAGAACTGCCTGCGCCCGGCCGCCACGTCGCAGCGCAGGTCGATGACGCGACCGTCGCCCTCGATGCGCGCCTCGATGCGCGCCGTCTCGGCGCCGTCGCGCACGAGCTGGCGCGGCGTCGGGCGCCTGAACGAGAACCCGGCCGTGAGCATCTGCAGCGCCTCGACCGTGTTCGTCTTGCCGGAAGCGTTGGGCCCGACGAGCACGGTCGTCGCGGGCGACAGCTCGATGGAGCGCTCCTCCGCGTTGCGGAAGTCGTTCATCCTCAGCGTCTTTACTGCGAGTCCCATAGCTTGTCGGGCCTTCTGCCAGCGCTTATCCGCGGCCTAGAGGCGCACGGGCATGAGCAGGTACAGGTAGTTGACCGCGCCGTTGGACTTGAAGATGCCCGGCTGCGCGGAGCTCTGGAGCTCGAGGCGCAGGTTCTGGGAGCTCGAGACGGCGTTCATGCAGTCGAACACGTAGTGGTAGTTGAGCGCGATGGAGAGGCTCTGGCCCTCGATGTCGGCGTCGATGACCTCGGAGGACTCGCCCTGCTCAGGCGAGCTCGCCGAGAGGCGCACGAAGCGGCCGTCGGCGTCGATGTCGAAGCGCACGGAGGCGTTGGTCACGGCGATGACCGAGACGCGCTTGAGGGCGGCGGTGAGCGCCGCGACCGGCAGCTCGACGGCGGTGCCGCAGGAGGCGGGCAGCAGCTGCTTGTAGTCGGGGAAGTTGCCCTCGATCTTGCGGGTGACGAACGTGGTGGTGCCGAAGGTGAAGACGACCTGGCTCTCGGCCACGCCGATGCGGACCTTCTCGGTCATCGACGGCATGGAGAGCACGTCGTGGAAGACGTTGCCCGAGACGATGGCGCGGAACGCCTCGCCGGCGGGCGCCTCTGCGGAGGCGTCGCAGACGGCCAGGCGGAAGGAGTCGGTCGCCACGAGGCGGATGGTGTTGTCCTCAACGGTGAGCAGGATGCCCTGCAGGATTGCGCGGGAGGACTCCTTGGACGTCACTTTGTACACCTTGTCCACCATGTTGGCGAGAAGGTCGCTCGGCAGCTCGATCTCGCGCTGGGCGTTGACGTCGGGGAAGCCCGACCAATCGGCGGGCGACAGCGTGTTCAGGCGGAAGCTCGACTTGTCGCACGAGATGGAGATGGTCCTCTCGCCGCCCTCGAAGGTCACGGCGGCGTCGGGCAGCGTCTTCACGATGTTGGTGATGACCTTGCCGGAGACGACCGTCTCGCCCTCCTCCTCGACGTTGGCGGGGATCAGGTGGCGGATGGAGATGGTGAGGTTGTTGGTCTGGAACTCGAGCGTGCCCTCGGACGCCTTGATGTAGATGCCCGAGAGGATGGGGAGCGTGGAGTTGGCTCCCATGCCCTTGGCCACGACGGCGAGCGCTTTCATGAGCGAAGACTGGCTGACGGTGAACTTCATCTGCGGCCCTTCTATTATTTGTTCTTATATATATCTAAAAACTAGTAGTAATAATAAGGCGTGTTGAAAAGTAGATAACTCAATGTTTTCCGAGGTCAAACGCGTAAATCACGTTCATTGGAAACTGACATCTTCTCAACGCTCCTCAACATTCCAAAGACGGTAGAAAACTTTTTAACACGCCGGCGTGGGTTTTCAACATTGCGCCGACTTCTTCTCGTCAGCTTTTGAACACGTCCATCACAGACCTCCCGTGATGGCTTCGCGGACCTTCGCGATGCGTTCCTGGAACGTGCGGTCGTGACGGGCCTCCTCGATGACGCGCAGGCTGTGCATGACCGTGGCGTGGCTGCGGCCGCCGAACTTCTTGCCGATGTCGGCCAAAGTCTGGTCGCAGAGCTCGCGGCTGAGGTAGACGGCCATGTGGCGGGCCTCCATGAGCGACTTGTTGCGCTTGGTGCCGATAAGGTCGTCGTGGCTCACGTCGTAGTACTTCTCGACGCCCTTCTGCACCTGCTCGACCGAGACGCGCTTCTCGCTGGCGGGCCAGACCTCGCAGCTGATCTGCTGGATGTCCTCCTCGTTCAGGGTGCCGCCCGCCTTCTGGGCGCGCCCCTCTGCGATTAGGCAGCGCTGGCAGAACCCCTCGATGAGGCGGATGTTGTTGCCGGCCTTCTCGGCCATGAGGCGCTGGACCTCCGGCGAGATGGCGGCCATGGAGTCTCCCAGGTGCTCGCGCTCGGCGTCCTCGATGGCCCGCTCGCAGAACTTCTCGATGAGTCGGACGCGCAGCTCGTAGCTGGGGACCTGCACCGAGGCCGTGAATCCGCCGCCGATGCGGCTGGTCACGCGCTCATCGAAGCCGTCCTTGCCCATGCCCAGCTCGGCGGGGGTGCGGTCGGCCGCGAGCACGACCCACTTGCCCGCGGCTCGCAGGGCGTTGAAGGTGTCGAAGAAGAAGTTGATGGTGCCGGCCTTGCCCGCCAGCCCTTGTACGTCGTCGACGATGAGCACGTCGATGTCGGCGTAGTTCTGGCGCAGCTCGTCGGCCGCGGACTTGTTCTCGGAGCGCGAGGCGTTCACGTAGTCGCTGATGAACGACGACGAGTCCTTGTACACGCAGATGCGCGAGGGGTCGTTCTCGGCGATGTAGTTCTGGATGGCGCGCAGCAGGTGCGTCTTGCCCAGGCCCGACTTGCCGTAGATGAACAGCAGGCTGTAGCTCTTGTTCACCCCGTTGGCCACCTGGACCGCCGAGTCGTAGGCGATCATGTTCTCGTCGCCTCGCACGAAGCGATCGAAGGTGAGCTTGGAGTCGCCCGCTCCCACGTCTTCCACC